>JBJOGJ010000096.1:0-13437 GCA_046048295.1 Pseudomonadota bacterium
CTGCGGTCAGCGGGTAAACCGGCTCCAGAAGCGGCAGGTCGCCTCGGGCTTCCTCCCTGACGATATAATCGGGGTGAATGATCTGGATGGTCTCGCCATACTGCTCGACGCGGCCCGAAACGTAGCGGGTCTCGCCAACCGGAAGCTGCCCCTCGACGAACCGCCGGTCGGCGTGGAAGAAGACGAGATCGAGACGCCCGGTGTCGTCCTCGCAGGTGACGCGATAAGGCGCCTTGGCGTTGCCGCGGGGGCCGGGCTTGTGCTTGAGGACGCGAACCAGGAACGTGGCGATCGTACCCGGCACGGCGCCAACTACAGTCGGCTCGGCACGTCGGTCGATGACGCCGGTGGGGGAATGCCAGAGCAGGTCGATGATCCTGGGCTCGCCGACGCCGGGGGGAAGCTGCACGGCCTTCTTCATCAGCGCCGCGATCCTCGGCCCGACGCCGGTGAGCGACGTGGCCGAAGCGAAGATCGGGGTCAGGATGTCAGGACGCATTGCAGTCTCGGCATTGCTGATTGGCCGGGCTCTGGCGCATCTCGGAACCAAAGAGGCGCGCTCGGCTAGGGCGCGGGGCTTTGCGCAGGGCCGCCCGAGGGTTATATGACGCCAACAAGCGCGCGTCACGCCAATGACGTGGATGAGGCCGCCCTCAAGACGCCTATCAACAGTTACCGAGACCGCGGGAGCCGCAGGACTTTGACCGACCAGCCGTTGAGCGATATCCAGTTGCGCCGCAAACGTGCGGCCTACCGAGCGCACCACCGTGGCACCAAGGAGATGGACTGGCTCGTCGGCCGCTACGCCGACGCCCGCGTGGGCGACATGAACGACCCGGAACTGGCCCTGTTCGAAGCATTCCTGGCCTTGCCGGACCCCGAGCTGCAGAACTGGATCATGGGCGACGAACCGGTATCCGATCCGCGCTTCGCACCCCTCGTAGGTGAGGTCAGATGTTTTCATGGACTGCAGCAAAGCGCTGGATGAAGGGGGAGGCCGGAGCGGGCGATGCCGCCGAGCCAGCAAACGTGAGCATACCTGACGACAACGCGATGATACTTTCCGGCGTCCCCACGGGCTACGACGCGCTCATCCTGTCGCGCATCGCCGACGATGCCGCGGCCGGAAAGCGAGGCGCAATCCTGCACGTGGCCCGGGACGACAGGCGGCTTGCCGAACTCGAGCAGGAGATCGCGTTCTTCGCGCCCAAGGCAAGGGTGATACCGTTCCCGGCCTGGGATACCGTGCCCTACGATCGTGTCAGTCCCAATCCGGAAATCGTGGCGCGTAGGGTCACCTCGCTCGCCAAGCTACTGCTCGGCAAGCAGACCAACACGCCGACACTGGTCCTGACGACCGTCAACGCCATTCTCCAGCGCATCCCGGCGCGTGAGACGTTGCGCAAGTTGCTGAAACCGCTCGCGGCCGGCCAGCGCATGGACCTGAAGCTTTTGGCAGAGCGCCTCGCCCGCCAAGGTTTCGTGCGCACCGGCACGGTGATGGAGCCCGGCGAATTCGCCGTGCGCGGCGGCATCGTCGACATCTTTCCGCCGGGCCGGATCAATCCCGTGCGCCTCGATTTCTTCGGCGATACGCTGGAAAGCATCAAGTCGTTCGACGCCGAGACCCAGCGCACCTCGAAGGTGGTCCAGAAGCTGATCCTGATGCCCATCAGCGAGGTTTCGCTCGCCTCCGACACCATCCAGCTGTTTCGCAGCCGGTATGTCTCGCTGTTCGGCGGCAATACCGGCGATGATCCGCTCTACCAGGCGATCTCCGAGGGACACACTTACGGCGGCCAGGAGCACTGGCTGCCGCTCTTCCACGAAGAACTCGAGACGCTGTTCGATTATGTCGAGGTTGCTGGTGTAACGCTGGACGACCAGGCCGACGACGCGCTGACGCGGCGCATGGAGCAGGTGCTGGAACACTATGAGGCGCGCGCAGAGCAGCTTGAGATGAGTCGCTTCGGAGCGCCGCCCTATAAACCCGTGCCACCGGATTCGATGTTTCTGCCGCGCAAGGAATGGGACCAGCGCCTGGCCGCGCAGCCGGTACACAGGCTGATGGAACTCGAACCGGCGGACCGAACCAACGTGGCGAGCATGGGCGGGCGCATCGGCCGCAATTTCGCGGCTGAGCGCACAGGCACGGCGAGCGAGCTGTTTCCAGCCGTCGTCTCCCACATAGCGAGCCAGTTGGCTGCAAAGAAGCGTGTACTGATCGCAGCCTGGAGCCCCGGCTCTCGCGAGCGCATCACCTCGCTGCTCAACGAAGCCGGCCTGAAGGAAACGCGCAAGGCCGAGACCTGGCCCGAGGCGCTCGCGCTCCCAGGCGACATTCCAGCCACCGTCGTGCTCGGCCTGGAGCACGGATTCGAAACGCCCGAGCTTGCCGTCATCGCCGAGCAGGACGTCCTCGGCGACCGCCTCGTGCGCACGCGCCGCCGCCCGCGCAAGGCGACAGACGTCATCACCGAGGCGACCAGCCTTTCCGTCAGCGACCTCGTGGTGCATGCAGACCACGGGATCGGCCGCTTCGTCGGGCTCAAGACCATCGAGGCGCTGGGCGCACCGCACGACTGCCTCGAACTCCATTATCACGGCGGCGACAAGCTCTATCTCCCGGTCGAGAACATCGAGCTGCTAAGCCGCTACGGCACGGACCAGGGCGACACCCAGCTCGACCGTCTCGGCGGCGCGGCCTGGCAGTCGAGAAAGGCACGACTGAAGCAGCGCCTGCTCGAGATCGCAGGCGAACTCATCAAGGTCGCTGCGCTGCGCGCCTTGCGTGAGGCGCCAGTGATCGAGCCACCATCAGGTGCCTACGAAGAGTTCGTCGCCCGTTTCCCCTACGAGGAGACGGAGGATCAGCAATCGAGCATCGAGGCGGTGATCCAGGACCTCGCTTCCGGCAATCCGATGGACCGGCTCGTCTGCGGCGACGTCGGATTTGGCAAGACGGAGGTGGCGCTGCGTGCCGCATTCATCGCCAGCCTCGCCGGCTACCAGGTCGCTGTGGTCGTGCCGACGACGTTGCTCGCTCGCCAGCACTACAAGACTTTCGTCGAGCGTTTCCAAGGCTTCCCGGTCAAGGTGGCGCAGGCATCGAGACTGGTCAGCGCCAAGGAACTGGCCGCCGTGAAGCAGGGGCTGAAATCAGGCGACATCGACATCGTCATCGGCACGCATGCGCTGCTCGGCAGCCAGATCGCTATCGACCGCCTGGGACTTGTCATCATCGACGAGGAGCAACACTTCGGCGTCGGCCACAAGGAGCGGCTGAAGAGGCTGCGCGAGGAGGTCCACGTCCTGACGCTGTCGGCGACACCGATCCCGCGCACGCTGCAGCTTGCCCTGTCCGGCGTGCGCGAGCTGTCACTGATCACCACGCCGCCCGTCGATCGCCTCGCAGTGCGCACATACATTTCGCCGTTCGATCCCGTCATCATACGCGACGCGCTCCGCCGGGAGCGTTTTCGCGGCGGCCAGACCTACTACGTCGTCCCGCACATCAAGGACCTGGAGGAGGTTGCCGAGTTCCTGCGCGAGGAAGTGCCCGACCTGCGCGTTGCCAGGGCACACGGCCAGTTGCCGCCAACCGAACTCGACGACATCATGAACGCCTTCTATGACGGCCAGTACGACGTATTGCTTTCGACGGCGATCGTGGAGTCCGGGCTCGACGTCCCCAACGCCAATACCATGGTGGTCCATCGCGCCGACATGTTCGGCCTGGCACAGCTCTACCAGCTCCGGGGAAGGGTCGGGCGGTCGAAAACCCGCGCCTACGCATACTTCACGACGCCGCCCGGCAAGCGCTTGACGGAGGGCGCAGGCAAGCGCCTCAAGGTGCTGCAATCGCTTGACACGCTCGGCGCCGGCTTCTCGCTCGCCTCCCACGACCTCGATATCCGCGGTGGCGGCAATTTGCTTGGTGAAGAGCAGTCCGGTCACATCCGAGAGGTCGGCTTCGAACTCTACCAGTCGATGCTGGAAGATGCGATCACCAGCCTCAAGGGCGGCGACATCGGCGCGACGAAGGAGCAGTGGAGCCCGCAGATATCGCTCGGCACGGCGGTTCTCATTCCCGAGGCATACGTATCGGATCTGCAACTCAGGCTTGGTCTCTACCGCCGCCTCTCTTCGCTCGAAAACCGGGCCGATATCGATTCCTTTGCGGCCGAACTCGTCGACCGCTTCGGCGACCTGCCGGAAGAAGTTCGCCATCTCCTCGATGTAATGGAGATCAAGGGACTCTGCCGCCAGGCCGGCGTCGCGCAGATCGATGCAGGCCCCAAGGGCGCCGTGCTGACGTTCCGCGACAATGCCTTCGCCGACCCGGAGGCGCTTATCCGCCTGATCCAGAAGTCGAGAGGACAGATGCGGGCCCAGCCTGACCACAAGCTGGTGTTCAAGGCCGAATGGGACCTGCCCGACGCGCGCCAGAAAGGCGTCCGAAGCCTGGTCAAGGAACTCGCCGCAATCGCTGGCCGCACGCAGCAGACGCGGTCTGACTAGGGGCGGGCCGGCGCCGGATCGTACCACCAGGTGTCGAGGCTCGTCCCTGTCAGCGGCGAGACCTTGGGGGCGCTGAGGTGCCGCCAGTGCGCGATCCATTGGCTTTCCGCATGGAACAGCGGGATCACATAGTCACCCGACAAGAGCACCCGGTCGAGCACCCGGACCGCCGCCTCGAACTCGGCCCGCTCCTTCGCTGCAAGCATCGCCGATATCGCGACATCGACCGCGGGCTCGCGCACGCCCGGATAGTTGAGCGAGCCCTCGATGTCGGCGTAGCGGCTCGTCCAGCGGTGGATCTGCTCGTTACCCGGCGACAGGGACGCCGGCCAGCGCCACTGGATCATGTCGAAGTCGAAGCTCTTGAGCCGCGACCAGTACTGAGACGAATCCACCTGCCGGATGCGGACCGCTATACCCATCCGCCGGAGCGTGCGTGCAAAAGCCAGAACAAGACGTTCCTGGGCCTTGCTCGCAGCAAGAAACTCGAAGCTCAGCTGCCGCCCGCTGCCGGTGTGGACCAACGCGTTGCCGCGAACCTCGTAGCCCGCGTCCTTCAGCAGCCGGTAGGCATTCTCGAGCCGTGGCCGCAACGGCTGATACGCAGCGCCGGAGGGAATCGGCACAGTGCCGGCCATGATCTGCTCGCTCACGGAAGCCTCGTGACCGGCAAGGATGCGCCGCTCGTCAGCGGTGGCACCAACCCCCGCGGCGGCGAGCGACGAGCGAGCGAAGAAACTGTCGCTGCGCTTGAAGAGACCGTTGTAGAGCAGCCGGTTGATCTCGGAAAAATGAAACATCTCGATGAAGGCGCGCCTGACACGCCGGTCCTGGAATACGTGGCGGCGGGTATTGAAGGCCAGCGCCAGCATGCCCGCCGGCCAGCCGCTCGCTTCCTCGCGGAGCACCACATCGCCGCGCCTTACACCCGGGAAATCGTACCCGGTGCCCCACCGGGCCGGGTCATCCTCCTGCCGCAGATCGATCTGGCCCGCCTTGAAAGCCTCGAACATCGCCCCATCGTCACGGAAGTACTCGATGCGGACGGTATCGAAATTGTGCCGGCCTTTGTTCGCGGCGACATGCCAACCCCAGTAGTCGGGGTTCCTGACGAAACTGACGCGGCGCCCCGGCACGATCTCGCCAAGGACGTAGGGACCGCTGCCGACGACCGGCCTGAGGGTGGTCTGGTCGAAGCTGGCTTCGTCGAACAGATGCGCCGGCAGGATCGGCATAAGCCCCACGATCAGCGCGAGTTCGCGGTCCCCGAGCGCCTTGAAGTCGAAGCGAACCGTGTGGGCGTCGAGCGCAGTGACGTGCTCGACGCGCGAGTAATGGGACCGCATGAAAGGCTGCCCTTTGGCCCTGAGCACGCGGTGCGAAAACACGACGTCGGCGCTCGTGATGGGGCGGCCATCGGAAAACTTCGCCTCCGGGCGCAAATGGAAAGTGATGGAACTGCGGTCCGCGCTGACCGAGATACCTGACGCGATCAGCCCATAGAGGGAGAACGCCTCGTCGGAAGAGCGTGCCATCAGGCTCTCGAAGACGTAGCCGCGCATGCCCTCCGGACTGTTTCCCCTGACGATGAATGGATTGAGGCTATCGAACGTCCCGATCCTCCCGAGCCTGAGGCTGCCGCCTTTCGGAGCAGCGGGGTTCACATAGGGAAAATGGTCGAAACCCGGATCCAGGCGGGTCGCGCCGTGCATGGCGATCCCATGCGAGATTTGGTCGCTGCCAGCCCCAGCCCGCACCCCTCCAACGCCGGGCGCCAGCAGCAGGATCGATGCCAGCAGCAGGGCGGTGGCGCGGTGCAACCGCGCCCTGAAACTGAAATGCGCCATGAATTGTCGGTATCGCAAAACCCGTGGCCCCAATGTCACTCCGTGCGGCAATACCCGGTATCCTCCCTGGGCCCAGCTTACTCGGCCACGGGATTGCCTCATTCAAGCCTTTAGTCCGCGCCGTGCAGCGCAGTTCGCAAATGTATGCCACATGCAGGAGAGCGAACATATGGCGTGGCGAGGAATTCGGCGGCTGGCGGGGCAAAGCTCCGCCACGTTCGAGAGGGATCGACCGGGACTGACCCCGGCGCTTCATCAGATGGAGAAGAAAGCAGACATGGCACACAACGGAATTCGCAACGGCGGCGTATGGGGACGTGCGCTTGCTGCAGGTACGGCTGCTGCGCTGGGGGCGATGACCCTGGCCGGAGTGGCCGCTGCGCAGGATAAGGGTGCCGGCAACTGGATCAAGGTATGCGGCGAAGTCGAGGTGCCGGTTCCCGGCAAGGACGGCAAGGTCGAGAAGAAGAAGACAAAGCTCTGCCAGACACTCGCCGAGCAGGTAAATCCTTTCGGCTTCACCCGCATCAGCGTCCAGAAGGCCGATATCGCCGATAAGCATCGCATCGAGGTGCAGGTTCCCCAGGGCATGAGCCTGCGCCACGGCATACGCGTCTCAGCAGCCTCCCAGAAGGAGTGCGACGAAATTGCCGCAATGCTGGCGAAGGTCGTCAAGCGCGAGCCAGGGGCAGGCTTCCCGTTCATCGAGAAGGCGGTGAAGAACAAGGCGACCATCCTGCAGTACCGCTCGTGCGCCGGTGACGGTGTCCGCGTTCCGCTGATCTGCATCGGCGAAGGCACCGCTGAAAAGGCGCTGCTCGACAACATGAAGAAGTCCAGCTGTCTCGCCGTGCAGTCGTTCTCCGAGATCGGCATCCCACCGGTATGGCTCGTCAGCCTCAAGAACTTCGGCGAGGCCTATGGCGGCAAGGCGATGACCACGAAGGAATACGGCGAGCTGATCCAGAAGCGGAACCAGCAACTCGCAGAGAATGCCAAGAAGCGCAGCGAGGCCGAGCTTGCCAAAGACCCGAAGCTCGCCGAGGCATATAAGAAGCTGCAGGACGCGCAGAAGGACGTGAAGGAAGCACTTCAGTCCAAGGGCCAGAAGTAGCCACACGGCGGTTAGATGCAATGCAAGGCACGTGCGAGACAACCGCACGTGCCTTTTGCGTTTGGCTCGCGCCTGCGTGAGCAATCAGGTCGTCGCCGGAACCTCTGCGCAGTTGGCTCAGTGTGCCTGCAGGAAAAGTGCGTGATACTTGCCGTCGCTGCGCTTGCGGAACAGTTCGCGCACTTGCGGATGGCGCAACGGCGCGCCGCTGCGATCGGCAATCAGGTTCTGCTCCGAGACATAAGCGATGTATTCGGTCTCATCGTTCTCGGCGAGCACGTGATAGAACGGCTGGTCCTTCCGTGGGCGTACGTCCTCTGGAATGGACAGCCACCACTCCTCGGTGTTGTCGAAGACGGGATCGATGTCGAAGACGATACCGCGGAACCCGTAGATCCGGTGGCGCACGACGTGCCCTACGCCGAACTTAGCCTTCCTGAGCCTTCTGACCATGATACTCCCCCAGTCCGACGCTCGAACTTCTACCCCAGCTGCGATCCCACCTCAGGGTGCGTCCCCTGTCAACGTGCATTCTCACGCCAAGAGATTCCGTTGCCCTGTGGACACGCAAAAGCCCATTCCGAGAACTGATAAGGAAAGAGGATGATCTTCTCCACAGCGTTGAAGATCCACGCTCACTCCCAGCGCCTGTTCGACCACATCCACTGTTCGGGCGTTTCCCGGATCCAGGCTTCGAACTGAAGCTGCATGGCCGCCATGATGCTGCGGACGTCCGCCGCCTGGTTGTCGGTCCGTGGCACCTTCAGTTCCTTGATTTCTATGCGAAAGCGGCTTTCGGTGCCAACGCGGATGCAACGGCTGATCCACACCCGCGCACCGACGCGCCGCGCCACCATGGCGCCGATGGCCTGCGTGCGCGCGTCCTTGCCGAAAAAGGGCACCGGGATGCCGCTACGGTCATAGAGGTCGCATACGAGGCCGAGGTGCCCGCCCCGGCGCACGAAGTCGGTGATGACGCGCGCGGTCTTCTGGTTGTCGCCGTGGTCGCCGTCGACCCGGCCGCGACCGAACAGTCCGCCCGGGTAAAGATCCTTGCGCTGCTCGCGCAGGTAGTTGTCGACGTAGGGATTGTTCACCGACCGGTAGACGGCAGCCGGTCTCGAGCCCGCCAGCGTCAATGGCCAAATGGCGAGTTCCCAGTTGCCCATATGCAGGGAGACCCCGATAATCGGCCCGAGCTTGCCCCTGTAGCGTGCGAACACCCGACCGTTCGCGATCTCGATCCGGCCGGGATCCTTCATCAGCCGGTCGATCTGCATGGTCTCGGCCATGACGCGCCCTAGGTTCTCCCAGTGGGCATAGGCGATCGCCTCGCGCTCTTCGCTGCTCTTTTCGGGAAAGGCGACCGCCAGGTTGGCAAGCGCACGCTTGTGCCGCTTCGGCGAGACGACAGGGGCGAGCAGCCGCCAGAGACGCGCCGAAAGCGCCACCGCGACGCGCAGCGGCAGAACCCGAACCAAACCGATGATTGCGCGCAGCAACAGGTACTCGAGCTTGAATTGGAGGCGAAGGAAAGGGCTCATCAGCGGGTCGATGGACTGGCGTGGGTGCGGGAGGAACGAAAAGCGATTGCCGGTTCCAATAGCGAACTAGACCGCCGCTGTCATTCCTCTGGAATGCGGCAACGTCTACCGCATGAGGACGGGCAGGGGATCGGGCTCAAGACCGCGCCGCATGATCTCGCGCTTCAGCGGGCCGACAGCCGCCAGTGTGTGGAGTCCCGCTCCACGCAACAAATGGCCGGGAAGCAGCGTGCTGAGATAACTTCTGTTGAGCGTATCGACGGCAAGGCTCCGGCGCCAGACGTCGCCGCTCCGGGCCGCGTGATAGGCATCGAGTATGCTTGCCGCCCCAGGGTCGATCCCATCCCGCACCGCGCCGGCCACCAATTCCGCAATCGCCGCCGCGTCGGCCAGCCCCATGTTGAGACCCTGCGCCCCGATCGGTGGCAGTAGATGCCCGGCCTCGCCAACCAGCGCGACACGGTTGCGCGCGAGAACCTGTGCCGACATCGACGAAAGCGGAAACGCTTTGATGCCCCTGCACCCGCTGATGCTGCCGAGCAGGCCGTGGAGCTTGTCCTCGAGCCGCCTCGCAAATGCCTCGGGTCCTGCGCCGACAAGGTCCGGGGCGACGTCCGGCGTCACCACCCACACGAGGCTTGAATTGTTGCCAGGCAGCGGCACGGTCGTGCAAGGACCGGCGACATCCTGCAACTCCGTCGAAATGCCCTGGTGTGGCCGGCTGTGCGCGAACCGCGCGACGACGGCACATTGCTCATAGCGAACGTTCTCGACCGCAATGCCGGCGGCGCTGCGACATAGCGAGTTGCGCCCGTCCGCGGCGACGACGAGGCTGGCATCGATCGTCTCACCACTGGCAAGTACGACCTCGACCCCATCGCCGTTCGAAACCACCTGCACAACCGTATCGTCAACCAGTTCGAGGCCGGGCGTAGCCCCTGCGAGACGCCAAAGCTCGTCGCTCAAGATATCGTTCGGAACATTGTAGCCGAGCAGGTCGAGCCCGATCTCGCGCGCTAGAAACAGCACCTCAGGCGCACGGAACAAGCGCGCGCTCGGATCCGCGAGCCGGATGCCGGCAAGTGGAGCCGATAAAGGAGCAAGCGCATCCCACACACCGAGCCGCTTCAATAGCCGGATGCTGCAATTGAATAGTCCAGCCGTGCGCTCATCGCGTAGGGAGTTATGCGGAGCGATAAGGATCACACTAGGTATAGTTACGCTGGTGCAACCCGCAGCCAGCAGATGCGTAGTCGCGAGCGCTGCTGCGAGACCCGCAGGGCCACCGCCGACAACGCATACGGTGAACGTCCTACTCATGGCGTCGTCCCGGGTGCTCCAATGATCTTCCCGTCATACAGCATCGTGCTGGCAAAGCATGCACTTATGGCCGCAGGACATTTGTCCCGTATACGCACATATAGTTGGCGACGTGTGACGAATTCGAAGTGTGGCCATATTGCGACCGTGGCATATATAGCACGAGCGCGAATCGATCCACACGCGATTGTCAGTTCGGCGTTTACGCCCCCGTCGTATGTGACTAATCCTTGAGGTGCACTGTGGAGGTCGAAATGGCGAATGCCCGCGAGGGCAGGATGCCATGCAAGTCGGCCAAACGTTAAACAAGCTTCTTGTAGCGTGCCTTGTCGCGTTTCAAGTTGCGTAGCGTATACGGAGAGTTAGGGATGTTCGGGGGAAACCTGAATCTGAGCCGGCTTGCCATGTTGGCTGCGACCGGCATTCTTGCAGGTAGCGTGTCGGCTAACGCAGCCGACCTGGGCGGCAACTGCTGCGCAGATCTTGAGGAGCGTGTTGCTGAACTCGAGGCGACCACCGCCCGCAAGGGCAACCGCCAAGTTTCGTTGACCGTCTACGGCCAAGTCAACGAAATGATCATGTTCTGGGACGACGGCACTGAGACGAACGCCTACGTCGGCACCAACGACGACAGCCGCTCGCGCTTCGGCTTCAAGGGTAATGCCCGCATCAATAGCGACTGGTCGGCCGGGTACACCATTGAAGTCGGCGTTCGCACCGCCCGCTCCGATCGCTGGAGCCAGACTTCATCCGGCGATACCGTCGCGCTGGACCTCCGCAAGTCCTACTGGTACCTGCAGTCGAAGACCTTCGGTAAAGTCTCCGTTGGCCGCGAGAGCACCGTCGACTCTGGTATCTTCGGCATCAACCTCGCTCGCGTAAACGCCCCAGTCTATGACGACTGGCAGGATCGCTTCCGGGTAACAAATCCGGCTGGCGGCTTCATCGGCGGCGTGAGCTATGACGAGACGAAGGCTCTGTTCACTGCGTCCTCTGGCTTCACGCGCCAGAACATCGTCCGTTACGACTCGCCGACGTTCGCTGGCTTCAAGTTCTCTGCCAACTGGGGTGAGGACGACTACTGGGCCGTTGCACTCCGGTACGCCGGTGAATTCGGCGGCTTCCGCGTCGCTGCCGGTGCGTCTTACGGCTGGACAAACGATGCGAACACCAAAGGTGACGCCGAAGGCTGCACCGAGGTTGGCGGGGCATCCGACTGCGAGAACATCGGTGTTGGCGCCAGCATCATGCACTCTGCAACAGGCCTGTTCGTTTCCGGTGCCTATGCACAGTTCAAGGACAACAATCGCGTCGTCGCCCCTGGCGTTGCCTCGGACGATACGGACACCAACTGGCTCGTGATGGCTGGTATCGAGCAGCGTTGGAACTCGCTCGGCAAGACCACGATCTACGGCGCCTACTACGAAGGCGAGAACACCTCAGGTTTCGCCAACAATGGCGGAGCTCTCGGCTTTGATTTCGCCAGCCAGCAGATGTGGTCGATCGGTCTCAACCAACAGATCTCTGCTGCTGCGATGGATCTCTACATCGCTTACTACAACGCAAGCGCCGATCTGTCGGACGCCGGCGTTACCACCGCTACTGGCGACAGCCTCCAGGCCGTCATCACCGGCGCCAAGATCCGCTTCTGATCTGACGCACATCTAACTCTTCGGATCGAGCCGTCCTTCGGGGCGGCTCTTTTCTTTTGCCATCACGCAATCTCAACCTGCGCTCAACTCGCTTCACGCCATCGGGAGCAGGACTCACAAACGCTGCGCAGAATGACGAGATCCACCGTAGGACGCGATCAACACGTCCACCAACGAAGGAGATCGATCATGAAAACCCTCTTTGCAGCTGCAGTACTTTCGCTCTCGATGCTCACCGGGCCGATAGCGGCCAGCGCCGCCAGCTATTCGGATTATCCGGCCTGGGCTGAAAAGACCTTCCAGGACGCGAGCGACCGCGGCGAGTGATTGCAGCACAAGAACCAACTTGTCGAAAATCGAGCCCCGGCCTGACGGCCGGGGCTCTGCTGTGACGGAACTTCAGGATTAGCGCGGTTCAGCCGGCGCCGTTGCTGTTACCATTGAGCCTCATGCTCATCTTGACGAGATCGACGAGCGAATCTGCACGCATCTTGCTCAGCACCCACGCCCGATAGATCTCGACCGTCCGCGGGCTGATGCCGAGTTGCTGGGCGATGTCCTTGTTGGTCATGCCCTCGACGAGAAGCTGCATCGTCTCCTTCTGTCGTTGCGTAAGGCTGTCGAAGCGCTCCCTGAGTTCCGCCACCTCGGCCTGTTCCGCGGCAACCTGCTCGTAGGCATCGAGCGCCTTCTCGACAGCGCCGAGCAGACGCTCGTCGTCGAAAGGCTTCTCGATGAAGTCGAAGGCGCCCGACTTCACAGCCTGCATCGCCATCTCGATGTCGCCGTGACCCGAGATCAGGATGATCGGCCGCGGGTCGTTGGCCGATTTGAGCGCATCGACAAGCTCAAGACCGTTCATCTCGGGCATGCGCACATCCGAAATGATGCATCCGCCGTCCGGTCCTGCATCAAGCAGCGACCTGGCACCGTTGTGCTCCAGGACCGCATGCCCCTTGGAATTTAGCAGGGCGCTGACGGCATCGAGGACGGCAGGATCGTCTTCCACCACGGCAATCTTGGCATTCATGATAGCTCACTCCCTTTGACTGGCAGCCGCAGGCGGACTGCGGCTCCCTTCCGAGTTTCGAGTACAGCGAGGCTACCGCCATGGGCCTCCGCCACTGTTCTCGCGACTGCGAGACCAAGCCCTGTCCCATCGACCTTCGTCGAAAGGAAAGGCGTGGTCGCGACTTCTCCGACACCGGTCTGGAAACCAGGACCATCATCGGAAACAGTAATCTCTGCCCGCCCCAGGGGATCGAGCTCGGCTGTGAGCGCGATCTCGCCCCGCTTGGCGTGGCTGCCGATGGCATCGATGCTGTTGCGCACGAGATTCAGCAGTGCCTGTTGAAGCTGGACGCGGTCGGCGCTGACATCGGGGAACTCGGGGGGAACGCTTATGTCGAACGTGATGCCCTTGTTGCGGCAGTCCTCGG
>JBJOGJ010000097.1:0-13325 GCA_046048295.1 Pseudomonadota bacterium
CTTTCCGCCATGCGCAAGATGAGCGAGGAGGGGGTCGCTTTCCAGTCGCACCTCGACGGAAGCCGGCATATGCTGACGCCGGAGCGAGCGATCGAGGTCCAGTGCCTGCTTGGCAGCGACATCCAGATGCAGCTCGACGAGTGCGTGGCGCTACCGGCCGAGCGCGCCGAGATCGAGAAGGCGGTCGAGCTTTCGATGCGCTGGGCGGGGCGCTGCCAGGAGGCGTTCGCGCACCAGGTTGCGGCCGGCATGGCGGGGCCGGGCCAGGCGTTGTTTGCCATTGTGCAGGGCGGTACCGATGCGGGCTTGCGCCGCCGCTCGGCGGAAGCGCTCGTCGCCATGGACCTGCCGGGCTATGCTGTCGGAGGGCTGGCCGTCGGCGAGGGTCACGAACTGATGGTTGCGACGCTCGAGGACACGCTGCCCTTCCTCCCCGGCTCCAAGCCTCGCTATCTGATGGGCGTTGGAACTCCGGCAGACATAATCGCCTCGGTCGCCCGCGGAATTGACATGTTCGATTGCGTGATGCCGACCCGTTCGGGCCGCCACGGCCTCGCCTTCACTTGGGGCGGCCGCGTTAATCTCAAGAATGCACGCCACGCCGAGGATCCTCGCCCGCTCGACGAGAAGAGCGCCTGCCCGGCAGCACGCGACTATTCCCGCGCCTACCTGCACCACCTGTTCAAGGCCGGCGAATACCTGGGCCCGATGCTCTTGAGCTGGGCCAACGTGTGGTTCTACCAGGAGTTGATGCAGGCGATCCGGGGTGCGATCGCCGAAGGCCGGTACGGCGAGTTCCAGGCGGAGTGGGGCGCGAGGCTCAATGCTGCGGAGAGGGTTTGACGGCACATTCATCGGGTGCTTTTCCGTCGTGCTGAGGTGCTCGAAGCTGCAAATGCCGCCCGGCACATTGAACCGCGCCAGTGAGTGCCCAACCGGTCTTGCCGGTGCCAAGCTATAGGTTCGGCGCGAACGGCACGTGAGCGGGGAGAGCTCTAGGGTTGTTTTCGCGCCCGTTCACCTGTATCTACGGGCGCTCATCCCATGATGGGCCGGTAGCTCAGTGGTAGAGCATTCGACTTTTAATCGAATGGTCGCGAGTTCGATCCTCGCCCGGCCTACCATCGACGTTTCTCCCTCCCGCCGCTTGCCCCGCACTGGCGATCCCGCTTTAATGCTCGCAACGAAAGCGGCAGATCCAAGGGAACGCACGATGGGCACCATGATTACCATGAAGTCGCGCGAGGGAGCGGACGTGATGGCCTATCTTGCACTGCCTCAGGGCACGGCGAGGACGTCGGCCGTCGTATTCGCGAGTTCGATCCACGGTATCGGCGAGGATCACCAGGTGATCGCCGACGCATTCGCGGCCAAGGGATACATTTGCCTGGCGCCAGATCTCTTCTGGCGTACCGTCCCAGGTCCACTGGCCCGCGACGATGGACGCAATAAGGCGCGTGCCATGCCCCGCGCCGAAAAGATCGCAACCGGTGAGGCCGACATGGCCGATGCCCTCGAGCACCTCAAGACACTGCCTAATTTCGACGGCCGCGCCATCGCCATGGGCTTCTGCTACGGCGGACCCTACGCGATCCTGGGGCCGAAACGGCTGGGCTATGCCGGTGGCGTTTCCTGTCATGGCTCCGATATGTGGCTGTTCGAGGACGAACTCGATGGCGTCACCAGGCCCGTGACGATCATCTGGGGTGACAAGGACCACGCCGCCCCGCCGGACGTCATCGAGCGCTACAAGGGTTATGCCGGGCGAATGCCAAACCTCTCCGTGGACATCCTGCCTGACGTCAATCACGGCTATATGCTGCGCGGCAACCTCAAGCACTTCGACCAGAAGGCTCACGACTACTCGTTTGCAAGGGCGATCGAGATGCTGGAGGCATTGCCCCCGCAATAAGGACAGTCACGCGCGCGATCACGGTTTCAGGGGCGCTGTGAGGTAGCGCTTGCCTATGGGCGAAAGGCTGTCGATGTACGTTAGCAGGGCGCGTGCATCCTCGAAGGTGTAGTCGAAACCTGGCATCTCGTCGTGCCCGGCGAGCGATCCCGTCTTCAGCGCTTCGGTGAGCATGGGGATTGGATATCGCCTGTGAAGCTCTCTGAGCGGCGGCGATATCCGGTGCGGACTCTGGTCCCGCTGTCCGGTCGCATGGCAGGCGCCGCAGTCCCGCTCCGCGAGCGCGTATCCCCGGGTAGCCAGGTTTGCGCCGTCGGCGGCGCGCGCAGGCCCCGCAAGAATGAATGCGATCAATAAAACCGCGAGTCGCATGGATACCTCGAAGTCGGCCACTCGATTGGCCTACTATATGAGGGTGATGTGGCGACGTATTGGATGCGCGGATATTTTGCACAACCGTTTGTGCCGAACCCGTCGGCTCTGCTCCGAACTGTCAATTCGCTTTCCACAACCGTGTTCGAACCGCACCGCCTCCCGATTGCCGTCTGCCTCGCGCGAGCGCTTGGTGTGGACATCATGACCTGATCCCGCAGCGACACAAACCGCTGGCACGAACGCCAGGAGTGGGTAATCTCCATACTGCTGTCCCCAGCGACAGCCGTGAAAAAATACGGGACGGTGCTCGGAATGCCGCCCTAACGGAGGATCCCATGCAGACGCGAAATTTCGCATTCGCATTGCTTTGCCTGCCCACGTTTGCGTTGGGGGCTATCGCGGAGCCGGTAGCCGATTTCTACAAGGGCAAGCAGGTCAAGATCGTCGTCGGCTATGGCGCCGGCGGTGGATATGATGTTTACGCGCGAATGCTCTCGCGCCACTTCGGCCGCCATATATCCGGCACTCCGACCATCATCGTCCAGAACATGCCGGGTGCCGCGAGTCTTGTCTCTGCCAACTACCTATACAACAAGGCGCCCCGCGACGGCACTGTCATAGCGACCTTCGATCGCGGCCTGCCGATGATGGCGATACTGGGCGGAAATCCGAATGTGCAGTTCGACCCGATGAAGCTGACCTGGCTTGGCTCGGCGGCAAACAACGACGACGAGGCATTCCTGCTCTTTGCACGCAAGGATGCCAAGCCGAAGTCGGTCGAGGACATTCGAAAACCGGGCGGACCGGAACTACTGATCGGCGTATCCGCCACGGGCGCAACGGATTCGGAAGCGGCCAAGGTGCTGCGCGATATCTTGAAGCTCAACGTCAAGGTCGTGCCTGCCTACCGCGGCGGTGCCCAGATATTCCTCGCGGTCGAGCGTGGCGAGGTTGACGCCCGCCTGGCCGGACTGTCGGCAATCCGCTCGACGAAGCCGGACTGGTTGCGCCCGGACGCCGGTATGCACGTACTTCTCCAGTTCGCCCGTACCACGCGCCACCCGAGCTACCCGGACGTACCGACCGCCCAGGAGTTGGCGCCGGACGAAAAGGCGAGGGCAGTCGTGGAGCTTGCCGAAATGCCACATCAAATTCCGCGTCCCTTCGCAGCACCCCCGGATGTGCCGAAGGACCGCGCAGAAGCATTGAAGTCGGCATTCATGTCCGTGGCAAAGGATGCTGCGTATCTGGCCGATGCGGGAAAGCTGAAAGTGCACGTGAGCCCGATGACGGGTGACGACATCCTGAAGCTCGTCCGCCGGCTCTCGGAAGTGCCTGCCGAGTTGCGCGAGCGCATGCGGGAGATCCAGAACAGCAAGTAGCTTCAGCTGCCACCTACCTGAGATGCGGCAGGACCTTCTCGGCGAACACCTCGAGGCCCTGCCTGAACGGGTAGAACTGCATCATGAAGAGATCGACTCCCAGCGACTGGTAGCGCTTGATCCGCTCGACGACTGTCTTTGGTGAGCCGATCACGTTGGCGCCGAGCCCACCCGAGGCAGAACCGATCGAAGGGGCGCGCGCGAGATGAGCGAGATAGTCCTCCGCCATCTCGACGCCGGCCGCGTCTGTGTCTGCGATGAGCACGCAGGCATTGATGCCGTAGTTCATCTTGCGGCCGTACTCGGCACAGCGCTTCTCCATTTGCGCCACTTCGCGCTCGATCTGCTTCAGGCTCGCCTCGTAGTTCCGGTAGTCCTTGTCGTAGTTGACGAACCAGGTCTCGCATTCCTGGGCGATCACCGCCATGCCGCCGTCGGCGCGGCTCGCTGCGTACACGGGCACATGCGGCGTGCGTACCGATTTGGTCGGCACAGTGCCATGCTCGACTTGATAGTATTGGCCCTCGAAGGTGAAGTCGTCATTCGTCCACATGCCCTTCAGTACCTTGATGAACTCGTGCATGCGCCGGTAGCGCGCCTCCTCGTAGTCGAGCCACTCGCCGAACACCGCGAACTCCTGCGGCCGCCGTCCGTTGACGATGTTGACACAGAACCGCCCGCCGCTGATCCGGTCGATAGAGGCGGCGTGTTTGGCGATCACCCGCGGATCCATCATGCCCGGATGCACGGCCGCCATTAGTTCGATCCGCTTTGTCATCGGGGCAAGGGCCGCGGCAAACATCCACGAATCGAGGTCGGGACCCAGGAAGCGCTGGGCAACGAGTGTAATGTCGAAGCCGAGTTCCTCCGCCCGCTGCAGCACGTCGACGGCGTAGAGATAGTTGCGGTCGACGCCGCCGCCATGTTGCGTCAGCGCGTCGATGGCGGGTTGCGCTACCGCGTCAGGCCTCATGGAAAGTGGTGCCGGCGTCCAGATGCCAAGTCTCATGGAATTCCCTCGGGCGAAGCGTTGTTATTGGAGCCATTGTTGTGCGGATGGCCGAGAATGGCAATTGGCTACCTGTTATGCCCCACCCGGCCCATGAGCTTGGCGAGCACATCCTCCGCAGCATGGAGGATATTCGTCCCCGGTCCGAACACCGCAGCGGCGCCGGCGTCGAAAAGCGCCTCTCGGTCACCCTCAGGAATAACACCACCGACGACGATCATGATGTCGCGCGCGCCCGCAGCTTCGAGTGCCGCCCTTAGCTCGGGCAACAGCGTCAGGTGCGCTGCGGCAAGCGAGGATACGCCGACGATATCGACATCCTCCGCTACCGCCTGAGCCGCAACTTCATCCGGTGTAGCGAACAGCGGCCCGAGCCGGACGTCGAAGCCCATGTCGGAGAATGCGCTCGCGATCACCTTCTGGCCGCGGTCGTGGCCGTCCTGCCCGATTTTGGCAATGAGGATGCGCGGCGCCCTTCCGGCTTGGCTACGGTAGGCACCGAGCGCTTCACGGACAGCCGCAACACGCGGCTCGTCGGCGAGAACAGCGCCGTACACGCCCTGAACCGCCTGCTGCCGGGCGTCGTGACGACCGAACACTTTTTCCAACGCAGACGAGATCTCGCCAACCGTCGCCCCATTGCGAGCGGCCACCACGGAAAGCTCCAGCAAATTGCCAGTGCCTCGGGCACCATTCGCCAGCGCATTGAGCGCTGATGTCACCGCTTGCCCGTCGCGCTCCCGCCTAAGTCGGTTGAGCTTCTCGATCTGGCGCTCTCGCACGGCGGCATTGTCGACCTTGAGCAGCGCGATCGGCCGGTCGTCCGCGGCCTCGAACGCGTTGACACCGACAATTGTCTGCTGACTCGTATCGATCCGCGCTTGAGCACGGGCCGCGGCTTCCTCGATCCGCCGTTTTGGCAGGCCGTCGGAGATGGCGGCCGCCATGCCGCCGAGTGCCTCCACTTCCTCGATGTGCGCCAGGGCGCGGGCCGCTAGGTCGTGTGTAAGGCTCTCGACGTAGTAGCTTCCGCCCCAGGGGTCGATCGTTCGCGTAGCGCCGCTCTCGAGTTGCAACAGGATCTGCGTATTGCGTGCGATTCGCGCCGAGAAGTCTGTCGGCAGCGCAATCGCCTCGTCGAGGGCGTTGGTGTGCAGCGACTGGGTGCCGCCGTGCACGGCCGCCATTGCCTCGATCATCGTGCGGGTGATGTTGTTGTAGACGTCCTGCGCCGTCAGCGACCAGCCCGAAGTCTGGCAATGCATCCTGAGTGACAGCGACCGTTCGTCCTTGGGCAGGAAGTTGTCACGGATGATCCGCGCCCAAAGCAGGCGTGCCGCGCGCAGCTTGGCGATCTCCATGAAGTGATCCATGCCGATGGCAAAGAAGAACGAGAGCCGCGGCGCAAACTTGTCGATGTCGAGACCGGCCCCGACACCGGCCCGCACGTATTCGAGCCCGTCGGCGAGCGTATATGCGAGCTCGAGATCTGCCGTCGCGCCGGCTTCCTGCATATGGTAGCCCGAGATCGAGATCGAGTTGAACTTCGGCATGTTGACCGACGTATAGTCGAAGATATCGGCGACGATGCGCATCGAGGGCGCCGGCGGATAGATGTAGGTGTTTCGGACCAGGAACTCCTTCAGTATGTCGTTCTGGATCGTACCCGAGAGCTTCGCTGGCGGCACGCCCTGCTCCTCCGCCGCCACGATGTAGAGCGCCAACACGGGTAGCACCGCGCCGTTCATGGTCATCGACACGCTCATCTCGTCGAGTGCGATCCCGTCCAACAGCGTCCGCATGTCCAGGATTGAATCGATTGCCACGCCCGCCATGCCGACGTCGCCTGCGACGCGTGGGTGGTCGCTGTCGTAGCCGCGATGCGTGGCAAGGTCGAAGGCAACGGAGAGCCCTTTCTGGCCGGCCGCGATGTTGCGTCGATAGAATGCGTTGGACTCCTCCGCGGTCGAAAAACCAGCATACTGACGAATGGTCCACGGCCGCGTGACATACATCGTCGGATATGGGCCCCTGACATAAGGCGGAAAGCCGGGCATGGTGTCGGCAAAATCGAGGCCCAAAATATCTGGCGCTGAATAGCGCCAGGCAATCTCAATGCCTTCGGGGGGCTGCATCGCCTCTAGCCTGGTGCCCCGGGCTCTGCGCGGCCCGCAATACTCTATGGTAGTGAAGTCCGGCAGCTTGGTCATTGCACCCTAGCCCTGTCGAGAAGCGCGCCTAGTGCCGCGGCGATATCCAAGCCCTGATGGAAGTAATCGTCGGCTCCGGCCCTGCGCAGATCGTCATCCTGCGCGCCAGGTTTTGCTGCTATTAGGACATGCGAGGCCCCTGCGGACCGCAGAGCCATGACCGTGGCCTCACCGATCTCCTCAAGGACCTCGTCGGAAGATGCAACAACTGCAATCGAGGCGCCGCTCTGGGCAAATGCACTTCCGGTCGCCCCGCTCGCGGTGAAACCCTCGTCGCTTGCCATGACGTCGAAACCGCCCGCCGCAAGCGCGTTTCGGGCGAAATCCGCCCGCGCTCCGAAATCTCTGCGCGTCCCGAGCTGGGCCAGGAAGACGACCGGGCGGGCGCCACGCGTGCGCTCGTAGACATCGACCCGTTCACGCAGTTGCTCGAACGGCTCGCCATCCCGTACGAAGGAAAGCCGACCTACTGTCTCGGCGAATGTCGCGGCCTGCTGTGCGGGCCAGCGGATCGCGGGCCCCAGGTTGCCGCCTGTCGCGAATGCCGTCGTACCGGTGATCGCGCGTCTTCCACTCGCAACCAGTTCCCGCCGCCGCTCGGCTGCGGCCTGGACGCGGTCTTGCACGAAGCCGGACCGGAGCGCCGCTGCCATGCCGCCCTGGCCCTCGATCTCCTGGAACAGTGACCACGCGCGGTGTGCGATGTCCTCCGTGAGGTGTTCGAGCGCATAGGCACCTGCCGCCGGATCCGCAACGCGGGCAAGTTGCGCCTCGTGCATCAGGATGAGTTGCGTGTTGCGTGCGACGCGACGGGCAAAGGCATCCGGTGGTCCGAGCGCCCAGGTGTGGGGCAGGACCGTGATGCCATCCGCTCCCCCCATTGCCGCAGCGCTGGCTGCGATCGCGGAGCGCAGGATGTTGGTCTCTGGCTCGATCCGGGTCAGCATGCGCCAGCTCGTGGTGACATCGAGACGCATCGCGGAAGTGGCATCGCCGCAGCCGGCAACATCCCCGATCCGCCAGACGAGACGCCGGGCTGCCCTGAGCTTCGCCACGACGATGAGCTGGTCAGTATGCGCACCGAGACCAATGGCAATTTTTGGCAGTGCGACACCAGGATCTATTCCGTCCGCCTCCGCCCGGCGCAGATATGCGACGAGGCTCGAGAGCATGAGCGCAAGCTCGAGTGCTGCGCCCGCCCCGCCCGCATGGTAGGGGCGCCCGTCGGCAATTGCGGCAGTGACGTTGCGAAGCTTTTGTGTGTCGGAAATGAGCTGCGAAGTGCAGGCAAGCAACGAATCGAGCGTGCGCGACAGTCCGCCGGCTGCCGCCATCGCACCAAGCGGGTCTGCGTTTAGGCTGCCCCTGCAGGCGTCGCCTCGTGCCCCGGTCGCGGTCCAATGTGCCAGCAAGGCGTTTGCGGCATCCGGGAACGCATCGCCTGACTGAAGCGAGATTCCTGGCCCGGTGCCGGAAAATTCTCCGATTGCATGTCCGATGTCCCCGGGCTCCAGACCGAACTGCCTGCTGGCGGATATCTGCAGCACGACTGTCGTCGCACCACCCGCCAGTTCCTCTTCGATGGCCCCATGGGCCTTGCCGGCATCGCTCTCCACCAGAAGTTGTTGCACGTCCCATCGCCGCCCTCGCGATGTCCCTGGCTGGGCGACCGGCTCACCGTCGAGCCTCGTGTAGAGCGGTGCGTATCGCACGCCGTCGGCTGTATGTGTGACGAGGCGTTCCTCGAAACTGGCTCCCTTGAGCAGCGCTTCGACCCGGGCGTGCCAGTCCTCGAGGCTGGCGCCTGCAAAGCCAGTGGCAAGTAGGAGGGTGTCGCGCTGGTCCATGTCCGTCTCCGGTCCGGATGCCGAGATGACAGCGAAACACATTTCGCCGCAACACGCCATCCGTCATGTCGTCCGCCAGCTGATTCCTGGCGCACGTCCACCCATCGGTTCAAAAAAGCATTTATCCAAGTCCGAGATGCAACACGGGTTTGATTTTGGCAGGACGTTAGTGCAAGAGGGCATCCAGGAGAATCTTGCGAGTCGCTGCGTCCAGGTCAGCATTGAGGAGAGCACTATGCTTGAAGAAGGCAAGATCTATCTTGGAACCAGTGCCAAGGGCGGCGAGTACCTTGATCTCAAGCTGGCCAATCGCCACGGCCTGATCACGGGCGCTACCGGCACGGGCAAGACGGTCTCTCTGCAGGTGCTCGCGGAGGGGTTCTCGAACGCCGGCGTGCCAGTGTTTGCGGCCGACATAAAGGGCGACCTCTCGGGCGTGGCAGCGCCCGGCGAGCCCAAGGACTTCATAACCAAGCGGCTTGCAGATATCGGTCTCGCTGAAAACGAATTCGAGTTCCAGGAACATCCGGTCGTCTTCTGGGATGTGTTTGGCGAACTGGGCCATCCCGTGAGAACCACTGTAGCCGACATGGGGCCGCTGCTACTCTCGCGTATGCTCGAGCTCAACGAGGTGCAGGAGGGTGTGCTCAACATCGCATTCCGGGTCGCCGCGGACGAGGTGAAGGAAGGCAACAAGGATTTCGTCCTCGTCAACCTCGACGACCTGCGCTCGATGCTCGACTATATTGCGAACGCTGGCAACGACAAGGCCCGCAAGTACGGCAATGTGGCCGCGACCTCGGTTGGTGCCATTCAGCGCCGCCTGCTCGTGCTCGAGGGGCAGGGCGGCGACAAATTTTTGCAGGAGCCGGCGCTCGACATCGACGATTTTATGCGTACCGAGCGCGGCAAGGGCGTGATCAACATTCTCGCCGCCGACAAGCTGATGGAGAAGCCGAAGCTGTACGGCACCTTCCTGCTCTGGATGCTGTCCGAACTCTGGCGGACCCTGCCCGAGGTTGGCGACCAGCCCAAGCCGAAGTTTGTCTTCTTCTTCGATGAGGCGCACCTTCTGTTCGACGAGGCCCCGGATGCCCTACTGGAACGCATCCAGCAGATCGCCCGCCTCGTTCGCTCAAAGGGTGTGGGCGTGTACTTCATAACGCAGAATCCACTCGACGTGCCCGATACGGTTTCTTCCCAGATCGGTAACCGAGTGCAGCACGCGCTGAGGGCCTTCACACCGAAGGAACAGCGCGCCATCCGCGCTGCTGCCGAGACCTTCCGAGAAAACCCGGCGATCGACACTGAGGAAGCAATTAAGGAACTTACTGTTGGCGAGGCGCTGGTCTCGATGCTTGAAAATCGCGGCGAACCATCGATGGTCCAGCGCACGCTCATACGTCCCCCCGAGGGGCGCATCGGTCCGTTGAAGGATGCTGAGCGGCGGGAACTCATCGAGAAGTCACCCTTCTACGGCAAGTATGAGGACACGCTCGATCGCGAGAGCGCGCACGAAATCCTGATGCAGCGGGCCAAGGCACTCGCTGAGAAGGAGGCGGAGCTCGAGGCACAGGAGGCGGCCGCGTCCAATAGCTGGGGCAAGACCATTTTTGGCCGCGGCCCTCGAGGCGGCATGTCGGTCGGCGAGAATATCGCACGCGACGTCGGTCGCTCGATCATGCGCTCGATCATCACCGAGATTAAGAACTCGGTGCTGCGCTCGATCGGGCTGAAGCGAGGGCGGCGGTAGGCAGTTGATTGACCGCGATCAACGCTTGCAGCCATTACGTGCAGCAGGATCGCGTTCCCATTGCCGAGGAGCCCTCAATGCGTGCGTTCGCAATAGCCTTAGTCGCCTTTTTCGCCCCTCTCCTGTTTTCGGGCGCTGTGCGCGCTCAGCCCGCCGATCATGTCCGAGGCCAGGAGATAGCCGATCGCCTCTGCTCCCGCTGTCATGCAACTGGTCGCACAGGCGGCAGCCCGATGCCGAAGGCCCCGCCATTCCGCACGCTCGGCAAGCGCTATCCCGTTGAGCACTTGGCGGAAGCGCTCGCCGAAGGTATTCGTACCGGCCACCCTGACATGCCTGAATTCGAATTCTCGTCGCCCGACATTGGCGCGCTGATCACCTACCTGAAGGAGATTGGCGAGTAGGTCTCAAGGTCTGGTCTTTGTCCCAGCAGTGCCGCCATCCGGCAATTGCTGCTTGAGATCTTCCTTGAGCTTGGTGCGGATCCACCCCTTGATCTCCGCCATGTCGCCAACCATCGCCTGCACGTTCTCACCGGAGCGCGGATTGATCTGCAGTTTCTGCTTTCGAGCTTCTTCCAGAAAGGTCTCGTCCGCGGTCAATTCCATGAACACCCTTCGGAGCAGCGCTATCCGGTGTGCCGGCACGCCACCTGGCGCGACCACCGGCCGGCCCATCTCCAAAGCACCGGCATAGGTCCGCAGGATCGTCCGCGCTGGATCCTCCTTTGCAATGTCGAGCGCGTTGGGCACCCGAGGAAGCTCGCGGTGTTTTTCTTTCGCGAGCTGTACGAGGATATGCACCTTGTCTTCGGCGAACCACTCGGGGTTCCTGAGCTTCTGCGAGGAATAGGAGGAACACATTGCATCGACTTCCCCACGCTCCATCGCTCTGGCGATGTCGTTCGGGGATGCGAAGTAGCCGGCAATTTCCAGCGGTACACCGAGCGTATTCTTGAGAATCGCTGGGAAAGTCGCGAGATAGGACGGTCCAAGTACCCCGACAGTCAGCGGCTTGGCGCCAATCTCCGCAATGGTGCGAACGCTGGCCGAGCGCATCGCCGTGCAGATGGCAACCTCATGATCCAGGCTGCCGATCCACTTTAGCTTCTCGGATCTGTACGAGACGCCCGGCGTTCCCACGATTTCCTGCAGCGGAGCACTTCTGCGCACCATCCCGAGTACCGAACCGTCTTTTGGCGCAATATTGTAGATGAAGTTGGTGGCGAGGATCCCGCCTTCCTTCGACATCGTCCGAAGCCTGACTGTTGGCTTCCCGGGTATGTGCCCCCCGAATTGGGCCGCGAATAGTCTCGCGTAGGAGTAATAGCCCGCTCCTTTCGGGGCCGCGACGATCAATGTGATCGTTCTGCCACGGTAGAAGTCTTCACCGGCTTTTGCCGGGTTGCCGCAGCCAAGAAGTAAGCAGAAACCGCCAACGGCGACAGCCGAATATTTGTGCAGGGTGGTCAAAGCAAGTCCGCCGATGGGCTCGAGCCTGGACTCGGATCACTGTTCATGAGGCTATGTAAACCTACGTACACTCGCTGTGTCAATGATTGTCACGAAACCGGACCGCCGCGCTGCCCGCATGTAGATCGCCAGTATGAGTAGTGGACCGATTGGGATGCGGGTCCACTCGCTCCACGGAATGGCGTGCAGCTTCCAGACGCGGTCGTCCATCCGCATCAGGCGTTCTGCAACTGAGAATTTATCCATGCTGGAACTTCGTGCTCTTCCCGTGCGCGACTACGGAATTGGCAGCAGCGGCGTTTTCCCTTCGTGGAGCTGCATGTCGACGAGGCAGAGGAGCGCGGCCGTCTTGGCATAGTTACCGCTGAGCATGACGATCTCGATGAGCTGCGTCGCCCCGAAGATTCCCTTGGCCTCCGCAAAAAGCTCCGACGACACCTTGTGATCGCGCCAGATCTGGCGCATCAACTCGACGACGACAGCATCCTTCCGCTCGAGCCCCGTCGTTTCCTTGCGGTGCTTGATGACGTCGATGACCGCATCAGGCACGTCACAGCGACGGGCCTCATCCTCGTGCGCCACCCACTCGAACTGGCTGTCGAGTTCGCGCGCCGTCGCGAGAATGCAGATCTCGCGGGTGCGGGGTGAATATTCTGCCTCGAAGCGGAGATAGTGGCTGAGCTTGTCGGAAGCCTCGATCGTCTTCGGGCTATAGAGCTTGATGCCGCCCGGCCCTTGCAGGCCGGCCAGCGACTTACCCGGCTTCGAGTGTGAATCGAAGGCATGTCTCGCCACTTCGTCCAGGCTGTCCCGATCGAGCAACGGCAGCCGCATACCGGATTTCGGGTCGATGTCAGGCTTGGTCATGGGCGGTCCTCCAGGGTGTCGTGACGAAAAGGTATATCGGATCACTGTAGCACGCCTGCTGCAAAAACAAGGGCCGGAGTGTCCCCCGGCCCACGCAGCGCATCATGTTTCAGATTCTCTAGAGGCGCTTGAACACGGTCCCTGCCCAGAGCAGCGCGAAGGCGAGAATCATCGCTTCGAAACCATGGCCGCGAAGCATCGGAGAGACGACAGGCACGCTGACATGGAAATAGTGCAACGCGATCACGAACGCCGCGAGCAGCGTTGCCAGCGCCCATATGAGGAACGTCGGACGAGAAAGTGCCATTCTATAAGCCCCCATGTGAGAGAAACGCATGCACTTCGGTGAGGCTCATACGATTCGCGCCGTCCTGGAAGCTGAACGTCGAAAACGATTGATTTCTGGATCTGCGCACTTGTTCGGCCCGGCGTCGCCGCAATCGATTCGCTGTGCCGCGCGACTGCTTCCGTCGAACGACGACGGGCGCCCCAGGGGAG
>JBJOGJ010000098.1:0-13203 GCA_046048295.1 Pseudomonadota bacterium
ACACAATCGCATCTATGATGTGAGCCGCCAGCGGCAGGCGGATTTCGACAAGGCCGACCAGCAACGTGGCCGATACGACCGGTGCGCACGTGGCGAAGACAACTGGGAGAGTGTGCGCGCCATCCCGGAGGTGTCGGGCCGCAGTGCCTGGAGCGATGTGACTCGCGAAGCGCCGCAGTGGACGCGTGCATCGCGTGCCGAGCGCCCGCGCAACGAGGAATCCGAGGCCGCAGCGAACACGCGCACCGCTCAGGCCACGCCGCAGGAGACTTCCTCGGCACAGCAGTCGCAGGGCGGCGAAAGTCTCCAGGTGGAGTTCGACGGTCTCGCGCTGTTGCCATTCGTTGCCGGGCTCTTCGCGGTGTTCGCGGCCGGCGGCCTGTTCTTCGCATTCAGCGCCAACAGCTCAAAGAGCAGTCGCTTCGACATCGACGAGATGGAGGAGCGCTCCCCGGACGACTGGACCAAGCGCGCGATCAGGAAAGTCTCTGACCGCACGGACGCCTAGGCCGCCTGACCGATCTCTCGCTCGCGGCAGGTGGCGCGGCGCATGTCGCGCTTGTACTTCCGGTCGTCGAATTCTGTTGCACGATGCATCGTACTAAGATTGTCCCAGATGAGCACGTCGCCAAGGCGCCACTTGTGGGCGTAGACGAAACGCTTTTCCGTGGCGTAGGCCATCAGTTCGCCGAGCAACAGGCTGGAACTGTCGGCCGGCATGCCGACAATGTGGGAAACGTGCGAGGCGATGTAGAGCGCCTTGCGACCGGAAGGCGCGTGGACGTGCACCAGCGGGTGGCGCGCCGGCGGGCGCGATGCGCGCTCTTCGGCAGTCGGATCGGGACCGCCGCCGAGCTTGCGGGAATACCAGTAGCAGTGCTCGCCCGTGAAGCGCTCGAGCTCCGCCACCAGCGGCGGCGGCAGGGCGTCGCAAACGGCGCGCATGTCGACGAACTCGGTCTCGCCGCCCGCGGGCGGGACGACGTGGGCTGAGAGCAGGGAATAGGTGGCGCGCACCTCGTAGAACGACATGTCCGTGTGCCAGAGTCGGTTGGCACGCTTGAAGGCAAGGCGGCGGTCGTCGTCGGCGTAGATCTCGCCGGTCTCGTCCAAATTCGACTGGTCGACGATCTCCGAGAAGGGAACGCGCTTCTCGGTGCCAGCGATTTTCTTGGTGCTCCGCTCCATCGGCCCGAGGATACGGGCGAACCTGATGTGCTCCTCGTCGGTCAGCGGCGCCTCGTGGCCGATCGCGCAGACGGCGTACTTCGCAAGCGCCGCCTTGATCTCGGCCACCATTCCCGCATCGTCGACATTGCGCAGATCCGCGCCATGAATGCGGGCGGCAAACATCGGATGAAGCGGTTCTATTTCGAGCGGCATCTGCGTCCTCAGGGGTTCCGGTGCGTCAAGTGAGCAGTGTAGCATATGCCGGTGCAATCGGCACTTCGGCGCGAATTTCGCATAGGCCGCTGCGCTCCGCGAGGCCCAGCCCCGGAGTTTGGCATGAATAGTGGTCGCTTTCCCCATAAAGGGGGCGGGACGGCACGGGCCGTCGATTAGTAATTAAGATGGGACCGGAGCCGTCCCGCGCCTGGGGCACTTGTCGCCCGACACCGGTCCATCTCACCAGTGCGGTCACCTGCATTCATGGCCAGTGCGGCCGCGAGTGCCGGCACGGGCAACCACTCCAGCTGATGGGAGTGCAAATGCTTACCAGGCCCCGCCTCCACCCGAACGCCCAGCTCGCGACAGTGCCCCAGATGAGGCGGATGCGAGGGAGTATGGGGCATGCGGAGGGAACGGGGATAACTATTTTGTATGGTTAGCAGGCCGCGGGCGCTCCCGGCAGCGGCGCGCCGCTGCCGGGGTGCCGAATGCTAGATCGCCGGCCCGATGGATTGCGGGCCCTTGATGACGCCCTTGATCTCAGTGGAATGCGGCAGCTTGCGCACGGCATCTTCGTCGATCACATCGCCCATGATCGACTTGTTGCCGGTCTTCTCGAGCTCCTCGAGGAACTTCTTGTGGATGCGCGGATCCATGTCCTCGTACTCGATCTGCCGGCCGCCCTTCTGCACCGACGTCGAACCGCCGCCCGCCGTGCTCACCCGGCGCAGCGAGATGAACGGATAGCGCGCGCTGCCGAGGCTGCAGGCGAGATACCGCGCCGGCTTGTCGCCGGTGTTGAAGTGGGCGTGGAACATCCAGAACGGCGGCGTGTACATGAAGCCGTGCTTCCACGGCAGCTCGACGAACTCGCTGTCGCCCTCATACCAGAGCAGTGAGTAGCCGATACCGTCGACGGCATGCACGTGGGTGCCGGCGGCATGGCGGTGAGGCTTCTTGTAGCGCCCGACCGGGATCTGCGACATGTGCGCATGCTGTGTGCTGTCGGCAAGAACGAAATACACGTTCATCGAACCTTTGCCGCGCGCCTCGAGTGAGTACATCTGGAAGCTCGTCAGGTCGTGGACGAAGTTCGTCTCCCAGATGTTGATGCGCCCGGCATTCTTGGCGCGATCGACGGGAACAAGTTCACCCTCGCCCTCGAACAGGTTGGGCTGCCCGACACGCTCCGGAAACGCACACGGATTGTCGAACACGAACTTCTCGTTGTGGTAGAGGTTGAGCGTCAGCGGCGCATCGTTCGTGCAGGAAAGGCGCACCTTCTCCTGGCCCGAGCCGTTGAAGATCTGGTACTGGCAGTTGAGCGGGATCGAGAACAGCGCCTTGGGCCCCCACTCGAAGGTCTGCTCGTCGCCGGACGGCAGCCAGATGCGGGTCGTGCCGTGGCCTTCGAGGACATAGAAGAAGGCTTCGTAGAGGTGCTTGATCGGCGCGGTCTTCTTGCTGGGTTCGACCTCGAGCACGTAATTGGCCATGAAGTCGCCGCGCCCGTGCGTGTGCGCAAAGCACCCCCGGCAGTCCCAGCGATCCCACCGGGCGGTCTCCAGCGCCAGGAGGTCGTGGCCGAAATTGAGGTGCACCGGAACGCCCTCGCCGTTCGCCCAGTTGAGGTAGGGATCGACCAGGAACTTGCCTGTGAGATCGACCTCGGAAGTTGCGCCGTGATCCGTCATCCGTTTGTCCTTTCTTTATCGGCTGGTGGCCTCTCGCCGTCGGTACGGAGAGAGGGAATTCGTAACGCACGCGCGAGCGTTGCCCTCTGGCGGGCAACCGGCGGATCAGATCGCCGGCCCGATCGACTGCGGACCCTTGATGACGCCCTTGATCTCAGTGGAATGCGGCAGCTTGCGCACGGCATCCTCGTCGATGATGTCGCCCATGATCGACTTGTTGCCGGTCTTCTCGAGCTCCTCGAGGAACTTCTTGTGAATGCGCGGATCCATGTCCTCGTATTCGATCTGCCGACCGCCCTTCTTGACAGACGTCGAGCCGCCGCCCGCCGTGCTCACCCGGCGCAGCGAGATGAACGGATAGCGCGCGCTGCCGAGTGCACAGGCGAGGTAGCGCGCCGGCTTGTCGCCGGTGTTGAAGTGGCCGTGGAACATCCAGAACGGCGGCGTGTACATAAAGCCGTGCTTCCAAGGCAGCTCGACGAACTCGCTGTCGCCCTCATACCAGAGCAGTGAGTAGCCGATGCCGTCGACGGCGTGTACGTGGGTGCCGGCGGCGTGGCGGTGGGGCTTCTTGTAGCGCCCGACCGGGATCTGCGACATGTGTCCGTGCATGGTGCCGTCCGCAAGCACGAAGAACACGTTCATGGAATCCTTGCCGCGCGCCTCGAGCGAGTACATCTTGAAGCTCGTCAGGTCGTGGACGAAGTTGGTCTCCCACAGATTGATACGCCCGGCATCCTTGGCGCGATCGACGGGAACCAGTTCACCCTCGCCCTCGAACAGGTTGGGCTGCCCGACCCGCTCGGGAAATGTGCACGGATTGTCGAATACGAAATCGAGGTTGTGGTAGAGATTGATCGTCAGTGGCGCATCGTTTGTGCACGAGAGGCGTATCCTCTCCTGGCCCGAGCCGTTGAATATCTGGTACTGGCAGTTGAGCGGGATCGCGAACAGCGCTTTCGGTCCCCACTCGAAGGTCTGCTCTTCCCCGGAAGGCAGCCAGATGCGGGTCGTACCGCTTCCCTCGAGGACGTAGAAGAAGCTTTCGTAGAGGTGCTTGATGGGGGCGGTCTTCTTGCCCGGCTCGATCTCCAGCACGTAGTTGGCCATGAAGTCGCCACGCCCGTGCGTGTGCGCGAAGCATCCGCGGCAGTCCCACCGGTCCCAGCGTCCGGTCTCGAGTTCGAGCAGATTGTGGCCGACGGCGTTGTGAACCGGAACGCCCTCGCCGTTCGCCCAGTTGAGATAGGGATCGACCAGGAACTTGCCTGTGAGATCGACCTCCGAAGTCGCGCCGTGATCCGTCATCCGCGTTTCCTTTCCGGTTCAACTGGATTTTGCTGTTCTTCGTCGACACCATAGTGGGTTCGCTGGCGCCCGCAAGTGGCCGCTCGGGACGATTGAATTCGGGTGGGGGTTTGTCGGATAACGGAGACTGACGACGGACAGGAGGAAACCGATATGGCAGGATTTGAAGGCAGGACGGCACTCGTCACCGGTGCCGGCGATGGCATGGGCCGCTCGCACGCGCTGCTGCTGGCGGAGCGCGGCAGCAATGTCATCGTGCAGGACGTCAATCCCGACGGCGCCCGCGAGACGGCGGACGCGATAGCGAAGCTGGGCCGCCGGTCGCATGTGATCGCCTGCGACATATCGGACGTCGCAGCGTTTCGGGCCGGGCTTGCGGAGGCCGAAAAGGCAGTGGCGCCGGTCGATATTCTCGTCAACAACGCCGGCGTCAGCGGCCGGTCGATGCGGTTCGAGGATGTCACCGAGGACATATTCGACCGCATGATCGCGGTGCATGTGAAAGGGACGTTCTTCGCATCCCAGGCGGTGATGCCCGGCATGCGCGATCGTGGCTGGGGGCGCGTCGTCAATATCTCGTCGACCTATGGCATAGCGGGAGCGCGGAACGCATCGCACTACGCGGGGGCAAAGGCAGCGCTGCTGGGCTTCACCAAGACCTGGGCACGCGAGCTTGCCCCATACAACGTCACGGTCAATGCCGTGGCGCCCGGCTTCATCAAGACCAACATGACGATGTCGAACCGCACCGAGGCCGACCTGCCGGAACGCATCAAGCCCATCCTCAAGGGGCGGGCAGGCGTACCGATGGACATTTCCTATGCCGTCGTCTGGCTGGCATCCGAAGAGGCGGACTTCGTCACCGGCCAGGTCATCAGCCCGAACGGCGGCGAGTACATCACCTGAAGAGCAGGAAGCGGGAGACGCTTTCGTCCCCCGCTTCCCGAAAACATTCGCGGAAATGCCGCGATCACCGATGCTGGGTGACCGTGTCGACCAGTGCCGGCTTGCCCGACTTGACGACCTCGAGTGCCCTTCGGAGCGCACCATTGACGTCCTTGGGGTTCTCGATCGGGCCCTCGCCCCACACGCCCATGGAGCGGGCGAGCGCGCCGAAGTCCGGCTCGGGACCGTAGAGATCCATGCCGATGTGCGCCTTCTTCTCGTCGGTGCCGCGCAACCTGGCCATGCGGATCTGGTGCTCCCAGTCGTTGTAGTAGGCGCGGTTGTTGTACATCACGATCAGCATCGGGATCTCGTACTTCGCCGCCACCCACAGCGCACCGGCGTCGAACATCAAGTCGCCGTCCGGCTGGATGTCGACGACGACCTTGCCCGATCCCTTGTGCGCAAGCGCCACGCCGAGCGAGATGCCGAACTGGGTTGCGGTGCCGAGGCCGTCACCCGGGTGGCGATAGGCCTTGTCGAAATCCCACTGCTTGAAGACCTGATGCTTGAGCGTGACGGCCGTCAGCACCCAGTCCTCGTTCTTGATGACCTCCCAAACCTCGTGCGCGAGGCGCGGCGTCGTCATCGGCGACTGGTCCCAGTTCTCGCGCGCCTCGTCCTGCCACTTCGCCCAGGTCGCGTTATGCCGCTTGGTGAGTTCGGCGGTACGCTCCTTGATCTTCTTCTGGATCTTCGAGTTGCCCTCGATGCGCTCCTTGCAGAGCTGCGTGAGCTGGGGAATTGCCACCTGCGTGTCGCCGATCGTGCGCACGGAAGTCGGCTGCATGCGGCAGTAGTCCATCGCCCACTTCGAGATGTTGAGCTCGCCGAAGCCGATCTCGACGTAGTCCGCCTTCTCGGGCACCAGGCATTCGAGCGTCCGCGCCGTCGAGTTCAGGACATGGGTCTGCTTCTCGTAGTCGGTGACATCGAGGCCGACGACGAGGTCGCGGTCCTTGAAGATCGATTTGTCGTAGGTGAAGCTCAGCGGGTGCTTGTTCGGGAAGTTGAGCGAGTTGGGGATGCTCCAGACCGGCGAGCCGACGGTCTCGGCCAGCTCGACCATGCTCTCGAAGCCACCCTCCCGGCGTCCGACATACTCGGCCATCAGGATCGGGTTGTCACAGGCGACCAGCTTGTCGGCGATGGCGTTCATGGCGTCTGCGTTGGGGTGCATCGGCGCCGGCACGCGGACGGCATCCTCCGGCGGCATCCAGATTTCTTCCGTCAGCGGATCTTCCTGCAGTGCCGCGTCGTAGCACATGTAGATCGGGCCCTTCGGCTCCGTCATCATGACAGAGTATGCGCGCTGGAAGCTCTCGGGCACGCCGTGAATGGACGTCGGCTGATAGTCCCACTTCGTGTAGTCGCGAACCGCCTGGCCCTGCACGAGAGCGGTGTGCGTCCAATCGATGTGCGGGCGCCGGCGCTTCTCGTCCATTGGACCAGTGGCGCCGATGACGAACACCGGGCAGCGGTCGATGTAGGCGTAGTAGACGGCGAGGTTGCAGTGCAGCAGGCCGACCAGGTTGTGCACGATGGCGATCATCGGCTTGCCGGATGCCTTGGAGTAGCCGTGCGCGATCTCGACGGCGATCTCCTCGTGGTTGCAAAGCATCATCATCGGCTCGTTGTTGCCGTAGTTGACGAGGCTGTCGTGCAGGCCGCGGAACGAGGCGCCAGGGTTGAGCGTAATGTATGGGAAGTCGTACTGCTTGATCAGGTCGACGATCACGTCCGACTGCCAGCCGCGGTAGTTCGCGTTAACCTTCGACTTCGAGCTCTTGGACTTGGATTTGGACTTGTCTTTCGCCATGTGTTTCCTCCGGCCTCAGGATCGCATTGGAATAGTCGGTCTGAAATGAGCAGAAAGTGCTGGCGAACACAATAGCGGCCCGTGTTAACCATGGGCCGGAGATACATCGGCGGCCGACTTCGGCCCGTCCCAAGATCGATACCTAAGGAGAGACACGAATGGCGGAAGCAACATCCGACAAGGAAAGAATAGCCGTGCTGGAAGCAAGGGTCGGCGCGCTCGATTCTCTCCTTAAGAGTGTCCTCACGACATTCGTGCTGCGTGGCATGCTCTCACGTGCCGACATCCAGCCGTTGATCAACACCGCCGAGGAGATGCTCGGCGATCACCCGGACCGGTCCCGGATTGCCGATGAACTCGACCGCATTGGCCAGGACTTGCCGGGCTATCAGCGCCAGCGCATGGGACCACAGCAGTCGGACGCCGACCACGACCATTGACTTGCGGCCCACTCGCGCAGCACATCTTTCCCGTGAAATGCAGTTGAAGTGGCCGGAACCGTTTCCGGCCCAACGCTACGGAGAAGATGATGTCCGAATTCGGTTGCACCCAGCAGATGCTACAGCTGGCGCGGAAGAGACTGTCCAAGGTCGCTTGGGACTACGTGAACGGCGCGGCAGGGTCCGAGACGACCCTTCGCCGCAATCGCTATGCCCTCGACAGCTGGGCCTTCCTGCCGCGCGTGCTGCGTGACGTCTCACACATAGACGCCTCGACGACCGTTCTCGGCCATAAGATCCGCATGCCCGTCTTGCTGGCGCCGATGGGGTCGATGCAGCTCATCAATCCAGAAGGTGCCAAGGGCGCCTCCAAGGCAGCAGGTCAATTTGGCGTCGGCCACATCCTGAGTTCGGTGGCACGCAACTCCGTCGAGGAGGTCGCCGAGGTGAACCCGGGCCTCAAGATCTACCAGCTCTACATCCGCGGCGGCATGGATTGGATAAAGCCGAAGCTCGATGCCGCGAAGAAGGCGGGGTACCATGCGCTCGTCATGACGGTGGATTCCGCTCATTACGGCATCCGCGACCGCCAGACGCTCAACGCGTTTGCCCGCCCGTCGAGCGAGATGCAGGGGGAGGATCGTGAGTTCCAGGCCGCGATGACCTGGGAGAAGATGGCCGAGGTCAAGAATTACTGGGGCCGACCGATGATCCTGAAGGGGATCGCGACGGCCGCCGACGCGAAGATCGCCGTCGAGCATAATATTGATGTCGTCTACATCTCGAACCATGGCGGTCGCGAACTCGACCACGGCCGCGGCACGCTCGACGTATTGCCGGAAGTCGTCGAGGCCGTCGGCAACAAGGCAGAGGTGTGGATCGACGGTGGTTTCGTCAGGGGCACCGACGTCGTGAAGGCGCTTTGCCTTGGCGCGAAGGCTGTCGGCATGGCCCGCCTGCAGGCATGGGCGCTGGGCGCCAATGGCTCAGAAGGCGTCGCCCGGGCACTCGAGATCGTCGAGGAGGAGATCGGTAACACGATGGGCCTTCTCGGTGTGAACCGCCCCGAAGAACTCGGCCCCGAGTATCTCACCCGCGTGCAGCCGATGGGGCCGTGGCATGAGCACAATATGTTCCGCCACATCGGCAATGATCCGCTGATCTGAACTACCGAGCAGTGGCCAAAAGAAAACCGGCCGGATCGCAAGATCCGGCCGGTATTGTTTGTGGTGAATGTAGGATCAGACCGAGGGAATGACACCCTTGAGCTGCGGCATCCAATCGCCGAGCAGCGTCGGCGGCCACGGGATGGTCAGCAGGTAGTCGAACAGACCCCAGATGAAGAGCGTCTGACCGATCGCCATGATGATGGCCAGCCAGATCTTCTCCTTGCCTTCGAAGATCATGAAGGCGAGCACGAATACCGGGATCGTCGGGATGAGCCCGATCACCGCCATCGAGCCCATGAAGGCGAGCATCCAGCCGAAGAAGGTAGCGCCGCGCATGAGCACGTACTTGACGCCGAAGTGCTCGGTGCCGGAATCGATATCCATGTGGATACCACCCTGCTTCGCCCGCTCCTCACCCGCCAGCTTGGCCGCATGCTCCGCCGCGTTATGCGACATGGTGTTGAGCATCGCCAGGAAGGCGCAGGCGATCGTTGCCGAGCCGACGATCACCGGGACGACCTGGGCCTTCCAGTTCCACTGCGAGGCTTCCCACATCGCATAGGCAAGTGCGGCGAGGATCACGAGGTTCATGATCTGCGGCGGCTGGAAGCGGAAGGCGAGTGCGGTCGCGCCAGCCTCGTCGGCCTTCTTGCTGCGCTGCAACCAGTCCTGGATGATCGGGCGGGCGATGCCCAGGATTGCCAGCGCCAGGATGAACATGACAGCCGGTCGCCAGAGCCAATCGAGACCGTAGCGCTCCATCGAGATGAACATGTAGCGTTCGATGATGTCGCCGAGGACGAAGCCCAGGATGAGCGGCGGCCGCGGCCAGCGGAGCTGCTTCATAGCCCAGCCGAAGCAGCCGGCGATCAGCAGCAGGTAGAGGTCGCCCCAGTTACGCGAACCGTTGAAAGCACCGACCCAGACGATGGTCAGGATGACCGGCAGAATGACCGAGTACCTGAGCGTCGCGATCATTGCGAACGGACCGCTGAAGATGAAGCAGAGTCCGGCGCCGAGGATGTTGGCGATCGCAATCGACCACACCATCGAGTAGGTGACGGCGAGGTTCTTGGTCAGCATGTCCGGTCCAGGGACGAGTCCGTGGATCAGGAACGCGCCGAGCAGAATGGCCATGCCGGCGCTACCGGGAACGCCGAAGGCCACGGTCGGGACGAGCGCGCCGCCCTCTTTCGCGTTGTTCGAGCTTTCCGACGCGATGACGCCACGCACGTCGCCCTTGCCGAAGGTTTCGCTGGCACCCTTCTCGGTACGAGCAGCGTGACCGTAGGCGAGCCAGTCGACGACCGAGCCGCCCATGCCGGGGATTGCACCGACGAGCGCGCCGATCCAGCTGCAGCGCAGGATGAGCCACCAGTTACGCATCGCATCGCGCATGCCGGCAACCGTGCCTGCACGAAGGTTGTGCTGGACACCACCCGAGGAAACCGACGTTCGCTTGATGAACAGGTCGGCGAGCTCCGGAAGTGCGAAGATGCCGAGCACGAGCGGCACCAGCGGGATGCCTTCCCACAGATACAGGCTGTCGAAGGTCCAGCGCAGCGTGCCGGTCTGCGGATCGGAGCCGATCATCGCGAGCAACAGGCCGATGCCGGCGGCGGTCAGGCCACGCAGCGGTGACGAGCCGGACAGCGTCGCCACCATGGATATGCCGAAGATGGCGAGCGCCAGCATTTCCGGTGAGCCGAACGACAGCATCAATGGTCGAAGCAACGGAATGGAGACGCCGAGCAATGCTGCGCCGAACAGACCGCCGAGCAGCGAAGCGACGTAGGATGCGCTGAGCGCACGTCCGGCCTCTCCTCGTCGGGCCATGGGAACGCCGTCGAGCACGGTCGCGGCCGAACTCGCCGTTCCGGGGACGCCGAACAGCACGGCCGGAATGGTGTCGCCGGTGGTCGTGACCGCGCCCATGCCGAGAAGGAAGGCGAATGCCGTGTAGGGGTCCATGTCGAAAGTGAACGGCAACAGGATTGCCATTCCGACGAGACCGCCGATGCCCGGCAGAATACCGAGAACGAGGCCGATGATCACTCCTCCGAAAAGGAATGCCAAACGGTGCGGTTCAAGAATGAGCAGGAGGGCCTCTCCCGCTGCATTCAACATAAGTGCTGCATCCATTTTTTCGTTAGCTCCGAAAGCTACCCTGGCTTGTTGGTGACGAAAGTACTGATAGGCACCCATTGACCGGCAGGCTCCGCAGTCGTCCGGTCAGGGTCCAGCATGATTTGGTTTTGGAAGGGATGAGGACCTTGGCGTGGCGGGCAACAAGCCGACTTCCTCTTCGAGAAGTGACGGTCCGGCGCGCCCCCGCTACGTTCTGGCACCTCAGCCAGCCAGCTCATACTGGTAAAGCTCTACAGGTTTGACATCGACCAGAGCGCCCCAACGGCCTCTAATCGAGGTGGCTGGATCGGATGCTGACCTGCAAAGATCAGGCGCGTGGAAACCGTTTCTCCGGAATGCCGAATAGACGGAAACCGTATGCCTTGTTCGTCTCATACCTCCCTGTGTGCCTGCTTATCATCCGCAGCTCCGCAACCGCAGATGACGCAATTCTTCACTTTAAGGTTCTCGACTATAGTCGAAAGATGGTGCAGTAGGAAAGTGGTCAAATGACGGGTCGAAGCAATCTCTATTCACTGATGCTGATTCGCCTCCGCTGGCTGTAGATCCGCCAGCGTGGCTGGTCACACTCCACTTCGAAACTGGGATTTGCGTTGCATGTCATGAAGCAATATCGTGGAAATTCATGGTGTTGCATATCTGGAATGATGTAGAGCTTGAACTTGAAGCCAAGCGGCCGCTAACGGGCGTTCACGAGAGGTGAGGAATGGAAAGCGAGAAGATTAAGGGTAAACCGGACGGCAAGGTCGCCTGGGGCAGCGATATCGCTGCACAGATGCTCCGGCGCGCCGGTATCAAGCATGTCAGTCTCAATCCTGGCGCCAGCTACCGCGGTCTTCACGACAGCCTGGTGAATCATCTTGGCAACGAAAACCCGTCGATGCTCGTCTGCATGCACGAGGATCATTCGGTCGCCATCGCGCACGGCTATGCCAAGGCGAGCGGCGAGCCGATGGCCTGCGTACTGCACGCCAACGTCGGCCTGATGCACGGAATGATGAGCCTTTTCAATGCGTGGTGCGATCGCGTGCCGATGATCGTGCTCGGCGCGACAGGGCCTGTCGACGCCATGCAGCGCCGGCCGTGGATCGATTGGATCCACACCTCCCAGGACCAGGGCGCGTTGCTCCGTGGCATGATCAAGTGGGACGACCAGCCATCCTCGCCGCAGGGCCTCGTCGAATCGATGACGCGCGCCAACCAGATCACCCGCACCGCGCCGTCGGCGCCGGTGTACATCTGTCTTGATGCGGGCCTGCAGGAGCTGCAGCTCGCCGCGGAGCCGGACTTCCCCGATCTCGCCCGCTTTGCCCCGCCCGACAGCCCGCGCCCGAGCAAGGCGGCGATCGACAAGGCCGCCGACATGCTGAGCGGTGCCAAGAAGATCGTCATGATGTGCGGTCGCGGCAGCCGGACCCGCGAGGCCTGGGATGCCCGCATCGCCCTCGCCGAACGGCTCGGCGCATGCGTGATGACCGACCTGAAGACCGGCGCCATGTTCCCGACCGACCACCCGGCCCACGTCTGCGAGCCGTTCAACCAGGTCAGTCCGGCGGCGCGTGAAATCCTCGTCGAGGCCGATGTGATCCTGGCGCTCGATTGGGCCGACCTGGGCGGCAACCTCAAGGCTACCCGCTCGGTGGGAGAGGTTAAGGCCAAGATCATAAGGTCCGGCCTCGACCACCAGCTGCACACCGGCGTTCACATGGAATACCAGGTCCTGCCGCCGACCGATGTCTTCATCGGCGCCGAGGGCGACGTCGTGGTCGCCGAACTCCTGGCGGCGCTAGGTCCGGGGAGTGCGCAGGGCCCCTGGCGCGACAGGGTCAAGCCGAAGCCCAAGGGCGAGGACGAGACCAAGGTGACGATGGCGGCGGTCGCAAGCACGTTGCGGGCAGCGTTCAACGATCCCGACAAGGTGAGCTTCACGGCGCTGTCGCGCGGCTGGCCGTCGGAGATGTGGCCGATGCGGGACCCGCTCGCCTACATCGGCAAGGACGGCGGCGGTGGCATCGGCTCCGGTCCCGGAATCTCCATCGGCGCGGCCCTCTACCTGCACGAGCAGGGGCGCTATCCGGTTGCGGTACTCGGTGACGGCGACTTCTCGATGGGTGTCAACGCCGTGTGGACGGCCGTCCACCACAAGATCCCGATCCTGTTCATGATCAACAACAACCGCGCCTACTACAACGACGAACTGCACCAGGAGACGATCGCCAAGCGTCGCAACCGCGAGGTCGAGAATGCCTGGGTCGGCCAGCGCCTCGAGAACCCGTCGCCGGATCTTGCCA
>JBJOGJ010000099.1:0-13200 GCA_046048295.1 Pseudomonadota bacterium
TCCAAAGTGGCAGGTAAGTTGCCGGTCATCCGTCGTACAGTTGCAGCGCCGACCTCGCCCCCAAGCCGTTTCCCGGCGCGCGGCATCTGGAAATGAGAGATCACACCTAGACATATTTTGATCGGACATGGCCATGTAGTTTCCGACAATCCATGCACTTTTTCGGACTCGGAGAGAACTTAATGCACCGCAACAGCGCATGTGAAGTCTGCTGCGGCACGTCGACGAAGGAAGTCACGCGTTATTCCCACCAGCAATGGCCTCTATTGAAGTGCATACATTGCGGCTTTCTATTTCTTCGCGATGCACCGGAATATGAAGAACTCGACGGGCAGTATGCTTGGCAGCAAACCCACCGCGAAGAGAACATGCGTCGAAAGAGGCGACTGGACGGCGCCATAGATCAAACGACACGATGGCGACTGGGCGTGGGCAAGTGGCTGGACAAGAACTGGGAAAAAAGTGTGCTGCCATCGACAGGCAACGTCCTCGACATCGGCAGCGGCGGTGCCTGTCGGATACCGCCCGGACCAACGCCGTATGGAATCGAAATTTCCGAAGCTCTGGCAAGCGCGGCAGCCCCGGAGTTTGAGGCCCGCGGAGGCTCGGTGTTCCATGGCCCCGCCGTGGCAGGGCTCCAGGCCCTGGCAGGCATCGAATTCGATGCAATAATGATGCGCTCCTATCTCGAACACGAGTCCCAGCCGCGGCTCGTCCTCGAAAGAGCGCACAAGCTGCTCCGCGACGGTGGAAAGATACTCGTGCGCGTTCCAAATTTCGACTCGCCAAACAGGCTGTTGATGGGCAGGAACTGGTGTGGCTTTAGATTCCCCGACACCTCAACTATTTTTCACCGGCGACGCTGGCGAAATTGGCTGTGTGCTTGGGCTATGAGTTCAAGCACGCCAACTGGTTGTCGCTCTTCGATGACAACCTTCACGCCGTTTTGACGAAGAAGGGCGTCGCAGCAGCGTGATGACACGCCCGATGTTCGGTTAACCGTTTCAATTGCACAACAGGCGACGTCTGCATGCTATTATGGTCCTGCGGCCACCCCAGCCAGCCTGCCTGCATTGATCAATCCGAAGATGAGCACAATGGTCCAGATCATCACCGAAAAGGACGTCGAGAGTCTGGCGGACATGCCGGAAATCATCGGCGCTCTCGTAACAGCCTTCAAGGCGCGCGCCAACGGCGACATCCTCAACGTACCGCGCCAGCGCGCCGACTTTTGGGGCGCCCGCCTGAACCTGATGGCCGCTGGCAGCAAGGATCTCGAGCGCTATGCGATCAAGGCCTACGGCAACGCCGGCCACCATGTACTGCTTTACGAAAAGGGCAAGGGCCTGCTGGCCCTGATCGAAGCTACCATGCTTGGCCGCATCCGGACGGGCGCGGCAAGTGGCGTCGCAACTGAACGACTTGCCCGCGCCGACGCTCACCGCCTCGGCATGATCGGAGCCGGCAAACAGGCGCTGACCCAGGCGCTCGCCATCTCCTGCGCCCGCGATCTGACCGAGGTGAATGTCTACTCTCGAACGCGCGAGCAACTCGCCAATTTCTGCTCAGAGCTCGAACGCCGCCTCGCCATCCCTGTCAACCCTGCTCCCACTCCGGAGGCAGCACTCCGCGACGCCGACATCGTAGTCGCCGCAACCACGTCCAGGACGCCGGTCGTGCTGTCCGAGTGGGTGAAGGACGGGGCACACGTCAACGGGATAGGCGCCAACGCCGCCAATCGCCGAGAACTCGACGGCAACCTCCTGGCCCGCGCCTCTCTCATCGTGGTCGACGAACCGGAGCAGGCCAGGATCGAGGCCGGCGAACTCATCGACCTGACCGCTGCCGGCAAACTCCAATGGTCTGACATCGTACCAATCCATCAGCTCGTGGCAAGCCCGCCTGCCTCGCGGGACCCCGCCGCCGTCACCGTCTTCAAGTCGCTCGGCATGGCGCTGGAAGACCTCGCCGCCGCCTCCCTCGTGTACGACCGCTACATGGCGCAATAAGGCCCGCCCCTTGCTCTGGGCGCACACTCTGCCCTACGGTTGTTTCCTGATGCCGAAACGAAAACAAGAACGGCGCGAACAGGAAGAGGAAACACCGTGGGCAGTATGGCCAGGTTTAAATGGGTTATGACGGCGGCAGTCGCAGCCGCTGTCGCCGCTTCGACCGGTTCGTCCGGCGCCCAGGACTTCTACGCCGGCAGGACGGTCCAGTTCATAATCGGCTCGGCGCCGGGTGGCGGTTTCGACACCCAGAGCCGCCTCATCGCCCGCCATATCGGCAACTCGATTCCGGGCCGGCCTTCTGTCGTTGCCCAGAACATGCCGGGCGCCGGTGGCATCCGCGCCGCTGACTATCTTTATTTTGCAGCCGCCAAGGATGGTACCGCGGTTGGCATGGTCGATCCCGGCATCTACAACAGTCAGGTCCTTGGCGAACCGGGCATTCGTTTCGATACCACGAAGTTCACCTGGGTGGGCCGCATGGTGAACAACAGCCCGATCGTTTTCACCTGGCATACGTCGCCCATCAAGTCCCACAAGGACCTGTTCGACAAGCAGGCTTTCATCGCGGCCTCTGGCCCGACACCGCGCTTGAACTACATCCTGCTCAACACCGTCCTGAAATCCAAGATTAAGACCATACTCGGCTATTCGGGTTCGGGCGTCGCGATACTCGCGCTCGAGCGCGGCGAAATTCACGGCCTCTCGATGCCTTGGCCAGTGCTCAAGTCCATGAAGCCCGACTGGGTGCGCGAGAACAAGGTGATCCCGATCCTGCAGACCGGCAGCGACACCCATCCCGAACTGCGCAACGTGCCACGCATGATCGACCTTGCGACCAGCGAGGAGGACAAGAAGCTTTTTGAGTTCTTTGCCCTCCCCTCACTTCTGGGCCGCGCCGTGATGGCACCTCCTGGAATTCCGGATCAGCGCCGCGATGAGTTGAGGACCGCCTTCACCCGGACCATGCAGGATGCGGCCTTTCTCGCCGAGGTCCAGCGCAGCAAATTCGATCTCGCGCCAATGACCGGGGCGGAACTTGAGAATTTCATAAAGAAGGATGCCGTCTTCCCGCCCGCCGTCATCGCCCGCGCCAAGGAGATTCGCGAGATCTACAATCGCGAGCGAAAGTCCGGAAAGAAATAACAGCAGATCGGAGCCATTCAATGGACCTCGGCCTCAAAGGCAGAACCGCTCTCGTCACCGGCGCATCGCGCGGCATCGGGCTATCCGTCGCCAAGGCACTCGCCGCTGAAGGCTGCAACCTGCATATCGCCGCCCGCGACGAGGCACTGCTCCGCCACAACGCGCGACTGATCGAAGAGCAGTATGGTGTAACGGTCGCCGTGCACGCACATGACCTCTCCCACTTCGAGCAGGTTCAGAAGCTTGGCGAGACCTGTCGAGACGTCGACATACTCGTGAACAATGCGGGCGACATCCCGACCGGCACGCTCGAAAGCCTCGACCCCGTCTCTTGGCGACGCGCCTGGGACCTCAAGGTGTACGGCTATGTTGATCTTACCCGCATCGTCTACATGGCGATGTGCGAACGTCGCAGCGGTGTGGTCGTCAACGTCGTCGGCGCCGCCGCGAAAAGCCCCAATGCGAACTATATCGCCGGCTGCATGGCCAACATCGCGCTCAACATGTTCACCCAGTGCCTCGGTGGAGTCTCTATGAAGCACGGCGTCCGGGTCGTAGCAGTTAACCCGGGCCCAACCGTCTCGGACCGCCATCTCCGCCACGTCAAGGAACGCGCCGCCCGGCTTCTCGGCGATCCCGAGCGCTATACCGAGCTGCACGCGAAGCTTCCGCCGGGCCGGGCAGGAACCGTTGAAGAAGTTGCGGACGCGGTCGTCTACCTCGCCTCGGACCGCGCCGGTTTCATCTCTGGCACGGCAATCGAGATTGACGGCGGCATTTCCTCAGGGCGCTCGAGCTGATGAGCGATCAGAGATTAATCGCCCCGCCGTCGATTGCGAGGCTTTGTCCGGTCATGAAGTCGCTGAGCGGAGAGGCGAGGAACACCACTCCGCCGACCAGGTCCTGCGGCTGCTGCGGACGTTTGAACGCGCGGCTGTTGACGGTCCGCTCGCTTCCCTTGAGGTGATGCGGGTTGTCGTGCACGGACGGGCTCTCGGTGAAGCCAGGTACGATCGTATTGACGTTGATGTTGTAGTCGCCGAGCTCACGCGAAAATACGCGGGTCATTCCGAGAATGGCGGCCTTCGACGTTACATATGCACCGATTCCCATCGACCCCTTGTAAGCGGTCCCCGAGCCGACATTGATGATCTTGCCGGATCTTTGCGCCTTCATGTGGGGCACGACGTGTTTGATGGCCAGAAACGATCCCCGCACGTTCACCGCCATGATGCGATCGAATAGTTCGACCGGGATCTCGTCGTAAGCCATCCGCTCGAGTTCGGCGAACACCGCAGCGTTGTTGAGGAGAATGTCGATCTTGCCGAATTTCTCCATGGTCTCGCTGACCATCGCTTTGACCGACGCCTCGTCACTGACGTCCGTATGCCGGTAGTGCGACGCGACGTTGTTCTGCTCGGCGATCTCCCGCGCTGCATCCGCGCCATCACGGATGTCGGCGATCATGATGTTGGCGCCTTCCCTCGCCAGCGCATTCGAGAACGCTCGCCCGAGGCTATAGCTTCCGCCTGTTACGATAGCGACCTTGCCTTCCAGCATCCTCGACATGGCATTCCTCCCGGTGAGACGTCCGCCGGTTCTCGTCCGGCTTACGGAACACAAGTCTATACGAAGGACCGCCTTTGGCTAGAGCCGGAGGCCTCGCCGATTTGTTTCACTCCTGCGGAGACCTTCGCCGCTGTCATGAGCCGCCGTCCCCGATGACGCCTTCAGAACTCGTCGCGCACGGACTTGACGATGAAGGTCTTGAGCTGGCCGTCCTGCTCCTTGAGTGAGACGTATTGTCCCGGCTGGAAGACGTGCGCATCGAAGCGGTAGCCGGACTCATCGTGCTCGGCATCGCCGTGGATGTCATAGTGGAAGGCCCAGGACCCGCCGGGCTTGCGAACGATATGACCGACCTCGTCCGGCTCCCCCTCCCAGAACCGCTTCACACGGCACCTGTCCCGCAGCAGCTTCCAGGCATCGGCGGCGATATGGCCATTGTCGTCTATCGGAGCGATGAAATCGTAGCCGTGCTCGCTCGAGCCGTTCGGGAAGTCGTGATCGCGCGCCAACTCGAGCCTGACCCGCTTCAGAAGCTTCTCTGCATCGGCCTTGTTCATTCCATGACACTCCCTGCGGCAAGTTTGGTGTACAAGCTGAAGACTGCGCCGGCGCTCGGCGCCGCTATGGCGCCCGGTATTTGCCGGTCAATCATCTCTGCGAACGCATCCCGATCATTGATCGGCGTCAAAACGGGTCTCCCCCACCGACGACTTCTTTCTCCATCTCCGACTATCACACTTGCAATTTCTGCAATATTTGGCAAATCTACCCTCGTCCGGCAAAGCTGCTTCAACAGCCAATAAGGACGACGGCGATGTCTCAACCTTCCTCGAGTTGTAGTGCGTGTTCAGTGCGTCACCGTGCTCTGTGCGGAGCGTTGAGCAATGAGGAGTTGACGGCGCTGAATTCCATCTCGCGCCACCGCAAGGTTCTGGCCGGCCAGACCATCATGGGCGACGAGGAGAAACCGGACTTCTTCGCCAATGTGCAGTCCGGCGTCGTCAAGCTGACCAAGACGCTGCCTGACGGGCGCCAGCAAATCGTCGGGTTGCAGTTCGCCTCCGACTTTCTGGGTCGCCCTTTTGGCGATCGCAGCCCGTTCTTCGCCGATGCTGCGACCGACGTGGAGCTCTGCTGCTATCCGACCCGGAAGTTCGAAGAGCTGATGAAGCAGTTTCCCCATATCGAGCACAACCTGTTCGAGCATACCCTTGACGAGCTCGATGCCGCGCGCGAGTGGATGGTGCTTCTCGGGCGGAAGACTGCCGAAGAAAAGGTGGCGAGTTTCCTGCTCCTTCTGGCCAATCGTTCCCGCCAGCTCGGCTGCAGTTCGCTCCCCGACTTCAACACCGCCCGTTTCGAGTTGCCACTGACGCGGGCCGACATGGGCGACTACCTGGGCCTGACCATCGAGACTGTGAGCCGCCAGATCACCCGCCTCAAGACGCGGGGATTGATACGGCTGGAAGGCGGCCGGATGGTATTTGTCCCCGACGTCGAGCGTCTTGCAGCCACCACCGAGATCGATCAGGGCACCTGAAAAAGGTTGCATGACAAACGATCTTCAAGAAAGTCCGGTGATCCGGAACTGACGCCTGAAGCCCGGGCAAAGGTCTTCAAGTTGCGGATTTGGAGCATCATCCCCTCTGGGCATCGACTTTCGGCTCCTGCCGCTCCCCCATCATATTCCCGGACTTGACCGCTCATTTACCAAATCGAGTCACACTCCGACCGCCTCGAAGTGCACGCGATGCTATAACCGCGACCGCTTCACATAACCGCGCCGGAAAGCTGCACGTGATCCAGTCGAGACCCATACTCTTCACGCTAGGCTTGCTGGTTTGCGTACTGGCGGCAATGATGGTGCTGCCCGCACTTGTTGACGCCGCCGACGGGAACTCTGGCTGGCGCGTGTTTTTCGTCTCCTCGGTCCTGACTTTCTTCATCGGTGGCTTGCTCCTGCTCATCGCCTACGACGACAAGCCGATGTCCCTCAGCATCAAGCAGGGGTTCTTGCTGACCGCCTTGAGCTGGCTCGTGCTGCCCGCCTTCGCAGCCATTCCGTTCATCGGCCTCGGCCTTCCGATTGCAGATGCATATTTCGAGGCGACCTCGGGCCTCACGACGACAGGCTCGACGGTAATCGCAGGCCTCGACAAGTTGCCCCGGGGCATACTGCTTTGGCGCGCTCTGCTGATGGGCGTCGGCGGCCTCGGCATTGTCGTCATGGCAATCATCATGCTGCCGGCGCTGCGCGTTGGCGGCATGCAGCTGTTCCAGACCGAAAGTTCGGAGCGCTCGGAAAAAATCCTTCCCCGCGCCACCGAACTCGTTGCCGCCACCTCGAGTGTCTACTTCACATTGATCCTGTTGGCGGTGTTCGTATTCGCCGTGCTCGGCATGGATATCTTCGATGCCGTCTGTCACGCACTCGCGACGGTGGCAACCGGCGGTTTCTCGACCCACGACACGAGTTACGCGTTTTTCCAGTCGCCAGCCATCGAATGGGCCGCAGTCGTCTTCATGATCCTCGGCGCACTTCCCTTCGTTGTCTTCATCAGGGCGTTGCGCGGTGAGCCGTTGGTCATCTGGCGTGATGCCCAGGTGCGCGGCTTTTTGCTGCTGCTCGCTGTCCTTTGTATGGTTATGACGGCTTGGCTGGTCTACGAACGCGGCCAGCCCTTCGGCACCGCGCTGAGGCTGGCGGTGTTCAACGTCACGTCCATCCTCACGACCTCCGGCTTCTCAACCGATGACTACACGACCTGGGGAACGTTCGCGGTCGGCTTGTTCTTCCTGATGACATTCTTGGGTGGCTGTTCCGGCTCGACGACCGGCGGCATCAAGATATACCGCCTCCAGGTGTCCGCCTTGCTGACCCGCAGTCACCTTCTGCACCTCATCAGCCCGAACCGTGTCGTGACCCTCTCCTACAATGGTCGCAGGCTGCCTCCCGACGTACCATTCTCCGTCATCGCATTCCTGGCCATCTACATGGCGACCATTGGCTTCTTCTCGTTGTTGCTCGCTGCAATGGGGCTCGATTTCGTGACCGCACTGTCATCTGCCGCCACCGCAGTCTCGAACGTCGGCCCGGGTCTCGGCGACACCGTCGGCCCGGCAGGCAACTTCTCGGGCTTGCCCGCGCCGGCGAAAATCGTCCTGTCGTTTGCGATGGTTCTGGGCCGGCTTGAACTGTTCACGGTCTTCGTTCTGCTGTTGCCGACCTTCTGGCGCAAATGATCGGCGGCGCAATCACCGCTCGCAGCGCCAGCCATAGATCCAGTCGTAGCGCACCATGAGGCGTGCGCCGCCGAGAGCCGCCATCGAAAGATTGCGAGCCAGCGCCAACGGCCCGCCTAGACCATAGACCTTGCCGTTCTGCCGGGCTGCAGCCTGAACATCCGCCACGCGCCCAACCCTTTTGCGCCGATAGCTGTCGAAAGCCTCAACCGGCGCATTAGGAAAGCGCACGATTTCACCTGCTAGGACAACGGCATCTTCAAGGGCCATCACACCGCCTTGTGCCAGAAACGGCAGTATCGGGTGCGCAGCATCCCCGATCAGGGTGACACGTCCGCGAGACCAGGCATCGAACCCTTCGTCCTCGAAAAGCGACCATTGGCGCCAGTTCTCGCCGCACCCAATCACACTCCGGAGGTCAGGCGAAAAGCCGCTGACCCGGTCCAGCACGCGCCGGCGATCGACATCCCTCCCCCAGCCCCTTCGGACCTCGTCATCGCCGGAGACAACCACCAGAGCGACTTCGCGCCCACCTCTGATTGGATAATGGACGACATGCCCCTCGCTCGAAAGCCACGCCCCGATGACGTCATCGGCCAGCGGCCCCTTGCAGTCGCTGCGCTGCAGGACGGTGCGCATGGCGACCTTCCCGCATGGCTTCGGCGAACTTCCAGGCATCACCCACTGGCGCACCATCGACCACAGGCCGTCCGCCCCGACCAGCATCGCACCTTCCAACCGGCGGCCGTCCGGGCTGCCCACGATTACCGCCTCGTCCCGCGCTTCGATGTCGCGAACCTCGAAGCCCGTCGTCACTTCGATCGATCGCTGACGCCCGGCAGCCGAGAGCAGCGCCTTTTGCAGGTCGGCGCGATGCGCGACCCAGTAGGGTGCTCCATGTCGGCTACGGATCCAGTCGCCAAGAGGCATTCTCTGAAGTACGCGCCCGGTTCTACCGTCTAGCGCGACGATCGCTTCGGGCTTGCCCGCATCGGCTTCGACTTCTGCCGCGACCCCCAGCATTTGCAGGACGTGGACACCATTGGGCCCGATCTGGATGCCAGCCCCCGCTTCGGAGAACGTCTGCCGCTGTTCCAGCACATGGCACCCGATGCCACGCTGCGCCAGCGCTATGGACAGCGCCAGCCCCCCGATTCCCCCACCCGCTATAAGTACCGGTCCGTTGAGGCCCACGAGATGGCTCGATTACTCGTTGACGAGACAGCCCTCTGGCGCAGTTTGCTCAGCAGCAAGGCGGTTATCGTATACGTAGAGCGTCGAGCAGTAGGGACAGAGAATCTGGGCATCCGCCCCCATGTCGAGAAACACGTGCGGATGGTCGAAGGGCGGCCGGGCCCCCATGCAGTTGAATTCCTTGACACCGATGAAAACCTTCTCCACCCCGGCGTCATTGGCGAGATGTGGTACGACCTGCGTGGCCATGATGCTCCTGCCTGGCAATTGGAATGTCTGCTCCCGGGCAACGCGCGGACCATAGACAGTTCGCACCTGAAATCCTAGTGGAAACAGGACCGGACCGCGCCTATGGGTCCGCTATTGATCTAGGACACCGGAGACCCGCTATGCCGAGCTTCGACTCTGCAGGAACCGAAATCCATTATATCGACGAGGGCCAGGGCGATCCGGTTCTGCTGGTTCACGGCTTTGCCTCGAACATCGTTTTTAATTGGATCGACCCTGGCTGGGTGCGATACCTCAACGAGCATGGCTACAGGGTGGTCGCATTCGATAATCGCGGCCATGGCGACAGCCAGAAACACCATGATCCGGCTGACTACGGGGCACCGATCATGGCCGAGGACGCAAGGCGCCTTCTGGACCATCTCGCCATCGATAATGCCGATATAATGGGCTACTCCATGGGCGCCCGCATCTGCGCCTTTCTGACCCTCAACCACCCGCAGAGGGTAAGGAGCGCAGTCTTTGCCGGCCTTGGCATCAATATGGTGCGCGGCATGGCCGGCACCGGTCCCATTGCCCACGCCCTGGAGGCCGAAACCATCGATGACGTCTCCAACCCGACCGCACGAACCTTTCGCGCCTTCGCCGAACAGACGGGCAGCGACCTCAAGGCGCTTGCCGCGTGCATCCGTTCGGCCCGCGACCCGATCACCGCCGAAGCGCTTTCCGCCATCGGCTGCCAGGTACTGGTCGCTGTTGGCGAAAAGGATGTAATCGGGGGATCGGCAGAAGAACTCGCTGCGCTGATCCCCAACGGGCGTGCATTGGCGATTGCAGGCAGGGATCACATGAAGGCGGTAGGGGATCGCCAATACAAGGAAGGCGTCCTCGAATTCCTGCGACAACGGCCGTGAGCCGAATTCAAGGGCTTCCAAACAGAAAAGGCGAGCCCCCACAAGGCAGGTAACCGGGGAATAAACTACAATGCGGGGTCGCTCACCACCGATATCCCGCAAACTGCAGGAACTCGCTTTTCTAACTCTGTACGCCGCCTATAGACCAACTCACCACGCTTACGACTACGCGCCTATAGACATAAAGAACATACCAAAACTGGCGGAATGAGTCCCGTCCAAGTGTCAACCGGCATTCCAAAGCCTGTGGATAACGATTCTCCTGGTCACTCGGCCACCAATTGCACTACGCTCGCAATACTTCCCAATGGAGGTAGCAGGGCATGTCGCGTCGTTGCCAACTGGCCATCGTAGCACTTCTTCTTTGGCTCCCGGTGTCGAGCCCGCTTATTTCCAGCACCGCTCTTGCCGAGACCAAGGTTGATCTCGAACTTGTGCTCGCAGTCGATGTATCCTACTCGATGGACGTTGAAGAGCAGCGTCTGCAGCGCGACGGCTATGTTCAGGCATTCAAGAGCGCCGAGATTCAGCGCGCGATCAAGCAGGGACCGACCGGCCGCATCGCGGTCAGCTACTTTGAGTGGGCCGGGGTCGGCACCCAGGCCGTTCTGATGCCATGGACGCTCATCGACAGCCCCGCGACGGCCAATGCCTTTGCTGACGAACTTTCGAAAAAGCCGCTCAGGCATGATCGGCGCACATCGATTTCTGCTGCGCTCGAATATGCCCGGGAACTCTTCCAGCAAAGCACCTATCGGGGCACGCGCCGCGTCGTGGACGTTTCCGGAGATGGTCCGAACAACGCCGGCCGCCCCGTGGAGGCCTCCCGGGACGAACTCGTCCGTCAGGGCTTCATCATCAATGGCCTCCCGATTGTCATCCGCCCAAGCAGTAGCGGTAGCCGCTTTGATATCCCGAACCTCGACGCCTATTACGCCCGCTGCGTGATCGGCGGTCCCGGTGCCTTCATGATCGCCATAAAGGACCGATCGGAGTTTCAGACCGCCACGCGCCAGAAGCTCCTGCTCGAGATTGCAGACCTGCCCCCCCTCCCCCCCCGCAACGATGAGGAACTGGTGAAGAAGACCCAGTTCCAGCTCGACAACAGGCCGGCGGCCGACTGCATGGTGGGCGAAAAGCGGCGGCGCGGCTTCGACTTTTGGGACTCGCCACCCTGATCGGCTGGCCTGCGCCTGTCGCCGCCAAAACTTCCCGCCATTGTCTCACATCCGGCCAACTACAGCCGCAAATCCCGATCACAATCGTCAGCGCCGGGAGGATTGAAACTATTCATTAACCAAAGGGCAGTTAACTGCGGTTCATGCGGCTCTATCGTTGTGCGTCAGCCATACAGTTGGTTTGCTTGGCCCTGCTTCTCGCCAGTTGCAGCTCCAATCCGTATTTCGTCGCAAAGCATGAACCCTGGCGAGCCGACGAAGAACAAGCCTGCCTGTCATCCGGCTACGTGCGCGAAACCCCCTACCTCGTCGCCCGCTCGTCCCTCGGTGCCTCCTCCTACTGCGGCGCCCTCCGGCCCTTCACCATGTCTGCAACCCGTGATGGTCGCGTGGCCATGAACCCTCCGGCCATGCTCCGCTGTCCCATGATCCCCGCCGTCGAGCATTGGATCGAAACGGTCGTCAAACCTGCGGCCCGCTACTACCTCCAGCGCGAAGCAATCGAGATCAAGGTCGCTGCAAGCTATGCCTGCAGACCGATGAATTCCGTTCGCGGCGCCAAGCTCTCGGAACACGGCCACGCTAATGCACTCGACGTGTCGGGGTTCAGGATGTCCGATGGCGAACTGATCACCGTCAAGGGCGGCTGGCACGGCCAGCAACGAGTGGCGGCTTTCCTGCGCGCCGTCCATACCGGCGGCTGCCGCACCTTCACAACCGTCCTTGGTCCCGACTACGACCGCAATCACCATGACCACTTCCACTTCGACCTTGCCCGCCGGAGATCGGGAAACGTCTGCAAGTAGCGGCTACTGTCGACAGGCGCGCGCCTTCAGTCGTACGCATTCCGGTAGGCGTCGCGTAGAAGGTTCTTCTGCACCTTTCCCATGGTGTTCCGAGGCAGGTCATCGACGAAGAACACCCGCTTTGGCAGCTTGTAGTTGGCGAGCCTGTCCTTGAGCGCATCCCGCACGTCGCTCTCGGAGAGTGCCGCACCGGCCTCCAGCACGACGGCCGCCGTCACACCCTCCCCGAAGTCCTTGTGAGGCACGCCGAATACCGCGCTCTCGAATACGCCCGGCAGCGCATCGATCTCACTCTCGACTTCCTTCGGATAGACATTGAAGCCGCCGCTTATCACTAGGTCCTTGCTCCGGCCGACGATATGCACGTAGCCGGCCTCGTCGATCTTCCCAAGATCTCCGGTGATGAAGAAGCCGTCCTCGTGAAACGATTCGGTCGTCGCCGCATCGTTCCGCCAGTAACCCCGGAACACGTTCGGACCGCGCACCTCGATCATGCCGATCTCGCCTATACGAACGGCCGCCCCGGTGTCCGGATCGCCGATGCGGACCTCGACACCCGGCAGCGCGGGCCCGACCGTACCTGGCACCCGCGCACCGTCGTATGGGTTCGACGTGAGCATGTTCGTCTCGGTCATCCCGTACCGCTCGAGGATCGCATGTCCGGTCCGCTCCTGCCATTGGACATGCGTCTCGGCGAGTAGCGGCGCCGAGCCGGAAATGAACAGCCGCATGCCACGGGTAAGTTCGCTGTCAAGTGCGGGATGCTGCAGCAGGCGCACGTAGAACGTCGGCACCCCCATCATCGCCGTCGATCTGCCCATCCACGCGATCATCTCATCGGCATCGAACCGCGGCAGGAAATTCATCGCTCCACCTGCCATCAACGTCGTGTTCGTTGCGACGAACAGGCCGT
>JBJOGJ010000100.1:0-13173 GCA_046048295.1 Pseudomonadota bacterium
CTCGTGCCGACGCACGCACTCAGGGCCATAATCAGAGCCAAAGGGGTGGGGTCAAAATTGCGCGCCGATCACCCCGATTCGGGGGTCAAAATTGCATGCCGGTTCACATCGAAGCCCAACGCAATGCCCGGCTACTGGCCGAGCAGGCTGCGTGACGGCTGGGAGTACTGCTTCCACCTCTCCCCCACCAGGCGCCCGTTCATCGACTTCGACGCTGTCCGTCAGCCGATCGGTGACTGGGCGCAAGCGCGGCTCGCGAACCTCGGCGAGAACGATATCCACAGGCATGATTCGGGGAACGCGAGTGGCTTCGGTCGCAACATCTCCCGTTGGGTTGGCCGCGACACGGTCCTGCCGAGCAATGTCCTGACGCTGCCGCTCGTCGGCAAGAACAAGGGGCATCCAGCCGTATTTCCGGTCGAACTGCCGGCGTTTTTCATCCGCCTGCTCTCCCCCGCCGGCGGTCTTGTCGTGGATCCCTTCGCTGGCAGCGGTACCACGGGGGTGGCTGCCTGGAATGAAGGCCGCAGTTTCGTCCTGATCGATAACAACGCGGAATATTGCGCTTGCGCGCGGGAAAGGTTGCGAAGGGAGTGTGGTGTGGACTGTTCAGGAATTCCAAAATCAGTGCATGTCCGATCTATCAGTCGCCGCGTAAAAGTTGGAAAAATAAGAAATTTGTAGAACTCACGAGGAACGCGAAGCGGAGATTGCGGACGTCACGGCAGTTCTGGATGGCCTTCGGACCGTGGCTGTTCGCCTTGACCGCAGCACCTCAGTCAGCGGACATTGGGCGCACGAGGCAGTGGGATGGGGCCCCGTTTGAAGATTTCGTCGGCTTTCTGGCCACACCGGCCACGGGCATGTGCCAAGATTACGTCATGGGCCAGAAGCGGTCGAACGGTTTTCCGCGGTCGGTGCGGTGCACAAAGCCATGACTGTCAGAAGACAGCCATCGCCTGCCTCGGTATCGGCGGCGATAATGTCGCCGCCAACCATGTCCGTTGATAGGGGTATAGCGTCAAAGTCAGATATCAATCTTCTCCGCGAGTTCGATTGCGTCGTCGACCTCGATACCGAGATAACGAACAGTGCTCTCGATCTTGGAGTGACCGAGCAAAAGTTGGACCGCTCTGAGATTTCCGGTCCGCCTGTAGATGAGCACGGCCTTGGTCCTTCGCAGCGAGTGCGTTCCGAATTTCGACGGATCGAGCCCAATGCTCGCCACCCATTCCTGGACAAGTCGTGCACATTGCCGAGCGGTTAGTCCGGCGGGTTCACGGCGACCCGCGAACAGGAACTGACCCGGCTTGCGACCTGTGAGCCGCAGGTACTCATCTATTGCCATTCGAGCTTGTTCGGTCAGTTCGAACTTAACCAGCCGTCGGGTCTTCTTCTGCCGTATGGTGGCACGATCCATCGAATAGCCGCTCGGCGCCACATCTTCCACACGGATTGCCACGACATCACAACCACGCAGCTTGCTGTCGATCGCGAGGTTGAAGAGCGCGAGATCCCTCTTCTTGCCTTCGATCTGGAGCTTGGTTCTGATCGACCAGACGTGGCTTGGTCGTAACGGTGGCTTGGCACCGACGAGCTCGCCTTTGTTCCAGGGTGGACGTCGAGCGGGCTTGGCGGCAACTGGTGATTGATGGTCTTCCATGATTTGTCTCCTTGGTTGAGAGACAGACCAGCATGGGCCATGGCAGATTTGAGCAATTGATTAAACAACCAGCTTCTGGACAGTTGCCGTCGAACAGCAATCATCCGTTATTTCTGCACGAACTCGGCCCCCTGCGCATGCGGAAGCACGGCGCACAATTTTCAACCTACAATTGGATCGGGGCCACCGCTTGCGGGCTTGTTGCCTTGAAAGTCCTCGTTACACGAAGAACAGATCAATGCCGATTATCCCAGCCGGTCAAGACATTGAATATAAATATATAAAATTGATCTTGAACATTGACAATGAACGCCAGTGACCTGAGGCTCACCATTTGATAACGTTTCCATTGTGTTCTTGCTCGCCGGGGCTCAAGAGTGGTGGGCGGCGGATGCCATTGAGCCTCGAAGCGCGGAACCACCGCCGGAATGCTGGTCGATCAGGGGGCAATGACGACTGGTGCACGGAACGGCGAACCATTGGGCCCAAGTCGTGAAGTACGCGTTTCTGATTCTTGGATTGATCTTCCTGCTGCCGCTCGCGAGCCCGGTGCGCCACCTCGAGGCTTTCGAGGAGGAGCAGCTCGATCAATTTCGCATGGCCGCGACCTTCGACGCCCCGGCGATCAACAATGATGGCAATACTGAGAGACCGCAAGACTTGTCCTCGGTGATTTCGGTGCTCAGTCGCCATGTGGAAGAGCAGGAAAATCTCTACCTCAGAAAACGGATGATATCCGGCGATGCACTTCGCCCACGAGAGGCACCGCCGGGTGAACTTCGTGCGATGCTGGATCAGCGTACGGGCAACGACGTCATCGAAGAGATGCGGCGGCTTGGCAATCCTGCACGGGACGTCGACAGCTCGCTGCCAAGCACACTGACAAAGCCGCCGCCGGTCGACGAACCCGAAAGCCGGCGTCGCCTCGTAGACCTGGCGAACCGGCTTGAAGCACTTGCTCAGCAGGTCGAGAAGCAGAGTGCGCTGCTCCGCCAGCGTCTCGATGCGGTGAAAACCGATCAGGACCGGCTTGCGACACGCGAGGAACTGAAATCGGGGCTAGCGCAGATCCAGGATGGTATTTCCGATGATCTCACCAAGTTGCGCGATGCCATCGGCCAGCGCCCGACGCGAGAGCAACTCGACCAGAAGCTCGACGCTCTGGCTGGCCAGAATACAAAACTCGCGGCCCAGATCGAGACGGCACGTCGGCTGCTTTCCGATCAGGTGGGCGGGCAATCGGATGTCGTTCGCGAGAGCGAAGACATTGTGGCCGGGAAACTCGCCGTGATTCAGAAGCAACTGGCGGGAGCACTGGGGGATTCGAGGCGAATAGCCGATCTCGTAGACCAGAGATCGGATCGGCCGTCTGCCTTGATAAGCCTGACTGTGGTGGAGGCGATGCCGGAGGCCACAGCCGAGAATGCCGGCGCCGATGCGGCCTGTCGCAGGATCTGTACAGATCTGTCAGGAAAGCTGAAGGTACGGTATGTGCCACTTGCGCTACAAACTGCAAAAGGCAGCGGGGACGCCGGGACCTCCGCATCCATGGAGAGCCGGAGACTTGCATGTAGCGTCGACATAAAGCGGCGCCCGGGCTGCAAACCTGGAGAAGAATGTTCCGAAGCAATAGTTCAGCGCAGTGTAACGGTTACGTGCATCAGAGATGAATGAGCACTCCGGGATAGGGCGAAGCGCAGGTTGGTTCGATTCGCGCCGACGAGGATGGCGGCGCTTATATTTCGCCGAGCGCAAGAACAAGACGATCGCGGCTGGCGTGGTTCTATTCCTCATCTGCCTGCCGACGGCGCTGCTGCTGGCCCAGGGCCAGCTCAGAAAGAATCCGGCATTCCGGCTCGCCGCAATTCAATCGACCCACGTGGCGTTCGCAGCAATCGACTACGTGGCCTCACGTGCGCCAGTGGTGGGCTCGCAAATTTCGAGGGTAACAGCAGGCGCAAGCCACTTTATCCTTGAGTCCATTGCAGCCCATGGCCTGGACGACGGATTGCGCCTCGCCTACGCCGCAGCACTGCGCCGAGTTGCTAGAGGTCGGGCCGGTAACGGCGACCTAGGAGATCTGGAAAGTGTTACGGAGAAAGTTACCGCATTGGTTGCCGAAAGTTTTGCGTGGCAGCTCTCCCGTGAGCCGGCAACGATTGCCAAAGCTCTAGGCTTGTCGGAACCTTTGCCCAACGACATGGCTGGTAACGAGAAAGCTGGCGGTGCAGTTCGATGGATTGAGAGCGACCTTGGAATTATGGAAGCGCTGTCCGCTGCAGATCCCGGCAACGTATTCTGGTGGTGGAAACTCTCCGACACGGAACGCCGTGCTTCGGCCGCAGCGTCTGCCGCCGGGCGGCTAGAGGAGGCACTGGGCTGGGCAGCACGACGCTATCGGCGCCTTGCCACACTCAACGCATCAAACGCAGCATCAGGATTCCTTGCCTCCGAACAATCCGACGCACTGAGGCAGGTCGCGTCTACGCTCATACTTCTCGGTCGCAACGATGAGGCGCGACCAATGCTGGAAGATGTCATGCGCATCGAAGGCACCGCAAGTGCTGCAAACTCGCGCTCCGCTCAGGCGACCAAGGATCGCACGGCGCAGACGCTGCAACTGATCGGCCTCGCCCACATCCGGCAGGGGCGAGGTGAGAGCGCCGTCGGCCCCCTCGCGTTCGTCGCGACGCTCCGGCAGGATCGGCAGTCGAACTCCGCAGAGCGCTGCCGTGCACTTCAGGAAACCGCGCGCAACAACGAACTGCTCGGCGATGCCATGGTACAGAAGGGTACATTGAGAAGTGCGCACCAGAAATATATGCAAGCACTCTCGCCAGATAAGAAACTCTACGGCACGCTCTTGGCTTGCCAGGGTTTCAATCATGACCTTCACAAGCGGGTGATGCTGAAGCTCGCCAAACTTTATGCCGCCGCAAATATGCCGGTGGAAAGCAGACGCATACTGGTCGCCGTCACGGGCGGCGGCATTGATGGTGCTGGTGTTCTCACTCCAGCGCTGCGATAATACTTTCGGATAGCCATGCCAAAAGAGGGGCAATCGATTGCCCCTCCGCGCGGACGAAACTTACGACATTGAGTTTGGCTACTCGCAGCGGCAGCGCAGCGACTCGACTTTGGTTTCCCAGGAGCCAAGCCTCTTGCGGTCCTGATCGAACTCGTGCTTGGAACCGTTGAAATTCTCGCGCTCGAAAACCACCAAGCGGCAGGCCGGGCTGAGCATCACGGATTTCGTGCGGTTACGAAAGGCATCGAGAGAAGAGTACTGGGTGTTCGGCTGCAGGTAACGTCCCTGCCCTTCCCATTCTTCTTCGTTGAAGATCAGGCAGCCCGGCTGATGCGCCGATACAGGCATGGCCACTAATGACCCCAGAAGCAGGAATGCGAGCGCTACAGAGAAGAATCTCATGATTACCCCCAACTTGAACCTATTTCGCCAGGTAGCATCGGCCTGGAGTTTGGTCAACAGAAAGTTGAGTAGTCATGGCGTTTCCTGACGAAACATTGCGCAACCGAACGACGTCATGAAAAGGACATGGATCAAGCAAGGTCGAAATGCCGCTGATCAGCGTTAATCTATTGATTGGGAGGAATTTTTCTTGCTATCCTGCACCGGAATGACAATTGCAGCAGAAACGGCGGTTGCCGCCGTTCGAAGAGGACTGTGGCGTAGCATGAAATTACTGACACAGATTGTTTGTGCACTGACATTGGCAACCTCCGCCAGCTCCGCAGCGTTTGCCGTGTCCCCCTTCAAACCCTTTGGCGCCGCAAGCGAAATCAGTGGTTTGCCGACGGTAAAGGTATCGACCGCCTCTCAGCGGTTGTCCGTCATACTGGCCGATCAAGGCTATTCGGAAATTCGCTTCACTTCCCAGGCTCCCCCCATCTACGTAGCGAGAGCCTGCAAGGATGGTGTCCTCTACGAAGTGACTATGAACCGCACGGGCGAAATCCGTGCCGCCACAAGCTTTGGCCGTTGCTCGGTCCCGTCGGAAGAAGGGGGAGCGGTCGATCATCTGCCAGAAGAAGCGCCTAAACTTCCCTCGCTGCGAGAAATCAGTGCAGACTTGTCTCAGCGAGGCTTCAAGTACGTCGAGTTCGTCGAAACTCGCCCGCCGCACTACACTGCTGAGGCATGCCGCAATGACATGCGCCACCGGTTGACGATCAACCGGGGTGGAGTGATCGTGGGTCATGAGCGTCTCGGTCCCTGTGACAGCAATCAGGCGCAACAGTTGCCCGACAACGCCATTTCGGCGTCAGATGTTCAGGATAGCCTCACCAAGATGGGCTATCGCCAACTCGTTTTCATCGATGCCCGTCCTCCAACTTTCGTTGTCCAGGGTTGCCAGGACGGCAAGAAGCTTGCCCTCAGGGTCAACTCAGAGGGCGTTGTTACGCGTACCACGGAGATCGGCAGCTGCAATGGCGGCGGTCTCATCGAGGTTGTCGATCGACCGCCCAACATGGATCGCGAGGGTATCGAGGACATCCTGCTTTCGCGTGGCTATCTGAACGTACGGAATGTCAAGATGGGCCGCCGCGCTGTGACGGCACTCGCCTGCAAGGGCAATCGAAACTATCGCGTCACGCTTGACGTACGGCAGGGGCACATTCAGTCGCGCGAGTATCTCGGCAACTGCCCTTCCAAGTTTCGTACCTTCGACCGTCTGGGCGTGAGGCGTGTTCTGCATACTCTTGGCTATCGGAAGATCCAGCTAGAGGAGGGGCGCCGCAACTTCCTGGCGCGCGCCTGCTTCAACGTTCGTGAATATGCGCTACGGATCAAGTCGACCGGCGAGATTGACTTCCGCAAGGCGGTAGGCTGGTGCGACGCCATGCGCGATCGGGAAGTCGAGGTGCTTCCGCCAAATCGTATCCCAGATGAAGAGATTGCAGAGACATTCGAAATCCCGCCTTCGGTTTGCCAGCAATATTTGGACTGGCAGCAGTTCAAGAGCCCGATCCTCTTCGAGGTGGATAGTGCCAGGGTGAGCAGAGACAGCCATGCACTGCTTCGCCGTGTTGCGCGCAACCTTGACCGCTGCCGCAACGCAGTGCTTCGCATAGAGGGACATACTGACGACACCGGCAATCGCGGTGCCAATCGGGAACTCAGTGAGAAAAGGGCTGAAGCCGTATTCGAATTCCTGGCCAGGAATGGTGTGGGACAGGATCGGGTACAGGCTGCAGGTTACGGAGAGCGCCACCCGATTGTGTCGAACGACAGCATGGAAATGAGGGAGCGTAACCGCCGCATCGAGCTCATCCTGGAATGGGATGACCGCGGTGGCAGCCAGTAACATAATCTGAAATCGGGGCCGCCTCTGCGGCCCCGATGCTCTTATTCTTTCCTGTATGTTTCTATTCACACCCGATGCGGGGGAGTGATCCCGTGGATTTCGTCGCGACACTGACCGCGTTCTTCGAGGCAAACCCTGTAATTGCCGTTGCAATTGTCTTTCTGATCGCTCTGACTGAAGCCCTGATAATCATCGGCCTGTTTGTTCCAAGCACTGCGGTGATCCTCGGCGCCGGAGCGCTTGTCGGCATGGGAAAGCTTGCCTTGTGGCCGGTGTTCCTTGCTGCCTGGATTGGCGCTGTATTTGGCGATGCGATTTCCTACTGGGTCGGACGAGTTTACGGGAGCAGCCTGAAGGCCCTTTGGCCTTTGCGGCGCTATCCCAAACTGGTCAACCAGGGCGAAGCCTTTTTCGAGCAGCACGGCATGAAAAGCATCGCCATTGGGCGTTTTATACCTGCCGTGAAAGCCATCATACCAGGCATTGCCGGAATAATGGGTATGGACAATGCCCGCTTCACGCTCATCAACGGCAGTTCTGCTGCAGTCTGGGCGGCAGCACATCTAATACCTGGGATAATGATTGGAGCCGGGTTGTCGTTCGCCAATCATATCAGCCCTCGGCTTCTCGAACTGCTCGGTGTCGTTCTTATTTTAATCGCCGCCGCAATTTGGATTACACGCATCTTCGCCTTATGGCTCGGGGCCCGGTTACAGAAAGGGCTGACACGCATTTCCAATCGAGCGCAAAAAAGTAGCAGTAACCTTTTGCGCGGGTTCGGCAGGGCCATTGATCCAGGGAGCGCACATGGCCCGCCGACGCTGGTTTGGGGAACACTCTTACTGTTCGCTGCGGTAGCACTTGCAAGCACGATCGAGGCAATGCTGAGCAGTAGCCATGGCTTCGCCATGGACCACGCGCTGAGCCACATGCTTCAGTCCCTGCGGACCGGGCCAGGCGATCAGCTCATGATCGCGATAACGATGCTCTCTGATGCCTTCGTGCTCTATGGCGTGGCATTGGTCCTGCTGGGGATCCTCCTCTGGCGGTCCCGATTTCTCGAAGCCGGAATCGTGACCATTGCTTTCCTGGCGACCATTACCTTCGTGCCGTTGGCAAAGCTCCTGTTTCACAGGGAGCGGCCGGGAAATTTTGGCACGGGCCCCGATATGTTCAGCTTCCCAAGCGGCCATGCTGCGCTTGCAACGGTAGTCCTGGGACTGCTCGTCGTCGTCTCGTCGCGCAGTGCCGGTCCGCGCCTCAAGGCCAGTCTCTATGCGTTGCTCGCAACCTTCGTGGTACTGACTGGAATCTCCAGGATCTATCTGGTCGCTGACTGGCCATCGGACATTCTTGCCGGAATAGCGTTCGGTGTGGCGCTCACTTCGATTGCCGCACTTGCCCTGCCAAATGAAAGCGTCGAAGATCGTCCGTCCGGCGGAGCGATCCTGCTACCAACCCTGATTTGTTTCGTCTGCCTCAGCGCCACCCACCTGTATCTCAATTTCGCTCAAACATCTGAAAGATATGAGCGCGCGTCACGCGTTGCCATGACCGCACTGCAACCGTCGGCGTGGCTGGAGAATGGATACTTGCGAATGCCCGGCGCGCGCTCGGACTTCCAAGGCGAACCACACGAACGTTTCACCATGCAGTTGTCGGCAAGTGCCGATGATACGAGACGTCGCCTCGAAGCTGACGGATGGAAAGCATGGATTGATGTCGCGCTTACGGATCAGCTACGGTACTTGAGTGTCGAGGGCAGCACTGCCGACTTGCCGCCGCTACCGATTCAGCACGACGGATGGCCCGCGACAGCCACGTTCTCGAAACAGGTACCCGGGCATGAATCGGAGCGATTTGTCATTCGGATGTGGAGATCACACAACTTCACCCTGCGGGATACGCAAGCACGCAAGCAACAGCAGGTAGCCGAGAATCCGATCTATCTCGTAGCTGTCGATAGGGAGCGATTGGCTCGGCCCTATCGAATAATCACTATCGCGAACGATGTCCCGATCGGCATGCCTACTGCTTTCGAACTGATGAAACCAATCATCGAGGGAGCAGAGATCTTCGAGCGTCGAGACTATCAGGCCCCCGGCGGTTCGAAGTTCCCCATATTGCTCGTGGCTCGCTGAAACGAAATCCGCCAGATGCAGTATCTTGTCGCCAAGCTTCTATCTCTTTTGCTGTGCCCTCTGCCAAGCCTCTTCGAAGCGCTCTAGATGAATTTCCACGCCGCGTTCCTCGCCTGGAAAGCTCATGACCATGTTCTTGTGACGCGCCATCTGCCGAAGAAGTCCGAGAGTGATGTCATCCGGATCCATCCCAAGCCGGTTGCCGCCCTTGCGCGAGAGCGACGCAATCTGGCCTTGGGTGATCAACTCGCCGTCCATGTAGACCGAAAACATGCCCCGCTTCGGCATCCCCCGACGATCGATATCAATTGCGGCGTTGCTGCCTTCGCGAGGTTCAAGCCTCAGCACAGTCGGCCGCGCGCTGCCCACGCCACGCTGTTCCAGTACGCACACCTTATCGCACTGCAGTGTCCAGGCGCCGAATGTAGTTGTCTGCGGACGGCCCGCGGTTCCCTCTTTGAGAAAACGCCCTGCGACCCAGCCTTGATTGCCTTGATATTCCACCTTGCACCAGCGGGCCCGTGCGCTGCGGATACGTTCGGCCTCCGTCATCGCCTGCCATTGACGGAACGTGGGTATGCCTGTGCAGCCCAGGTTCTTCAGTCCCTTTGCATCGTATGGAATACGCAAGATGGTCTTGCTGCGCGCACTGGCTTCGGTGTGCATGTTGAGCGCATCGTCGGATCGCACTCCGGTTACGTCCCAGACATCGGGACCACTCGCCTCGGCCATGACGCTGACCGATCCCCAGAATGCGGCGAATACAAGAGAAATGATGATCGTGCACGCTTTCATTTGTCCGTCCCTCGTCTCGCTTCCGCAAGGCGGTTTTGCTGATCCAGTCAATCGTTGCACATTATGAGCAATCCTAGTGAGACGGTGTGAATATGGTCAATATTTGAAAGGCCCCAAGAGTTACCGACGCCATCAGCAAGCCACTGCGGAACACCGAATTGGAGCAAGGCGGGTGGACGGGTATCAACGAGACCTTGCGACCATGCCACATGCGGTCGAAGGTGACACGTGCCGATGGCCTAACCAACTAGACGACTGCTTCGACTGAGCTGCGACCAGAACCCCATGCTAGGTTGTCATAGTCCGCAATATGGGGAACTGCGGTCGACGCAAAGTGCCGGTGACCAGGGCTTTTCTTCGATGGCTACGACTTCCGAATTTTTCTGCGCCGCGCTCGACGACGTCCCGCACGTGGTGCAACTGCTCAGGGCCGCTCAGGGTCAATCGCGAAGAAGGCTGATTGTCGGCTTTCTGGCCCAACCGGCCATCACTCCCGGCTGATCTGATCACATGAACGTCGAGACGGCAATCGCTTCACGTTGCCGACGGTCGAAGTCGCCCAATCACCGGACATCATCGGCAGCCTTGGCCCTATCGGCAATGCCGGTCGGGCCGAGGGCAGCTTGTGGGATAACTCGTTGATTTTCAGCAATTAGTTCCCGTCGCTTTGGCGTTTCAACATTCGCCAAATTTCCACCATCGCCTTCGTATCAAGCGCACAGTACGCCAACAAACCCGCACGCAGCTTCGCCGTTTCGTCCGCTGTTATCTCCCCTGTCACCATCTCATTCCACCGCGTCGTCGCCGTAGCGCCTTCCTGGATCTCGAGCGCCTTGTAGGAGAGCTTCGGCACCAGCACGGGAAGAATAGCCTTGATCGACGTCCGCCCGCGAAAATCAGGATGCACGTAGGCCTGACTCGAGAACACGTCCATCAAGTCGACGATCCGGTCGTTCAAGTCTGCCAGAAATCGCGACGCGGCCGGATTGCGCGCTGCCAGCTTGTCGTTGACGCCTTTCTCGAACGTCTTGTTCCAGGTGATGATCGAGCCCGATGCCGGCATGGCATGGCGCAATGCTTCGAGTAGAGGCTCGTCAGGACAGGATGGCTCGGTGTGCAGAAACTCGTGATGCTGCATTGGTGCACCGGGCGCGTCGATCACGTCCAGCGAGAACTGGAACGGGATGTGATGGAAGGGACCGTAGCCGGGATACCGCGGGATCGCCGCCGGATAGGTCTCGTAGTCGAGAAAGGCCAGCGGATACGAAAGCCCGTCAAGGAACTCGGCGATTGCTACATCATCAACGGATGCCCTGCCCGATCTGGCCGCCCGAACCTGGTTCGCCTGAGCCTCACTCAGCTCGAAGTCGCCTGGCACGTTCTCGATGGCGAGTATGCCGGCGTCGATCAACGCGGCAAGCTTCTTCTTCGACATGCCGATGCGCGTGATGTCGTGCACGCTGGTGGCCGGCACATTCGGATTGGTGTGCGCGAAGGTCGTGCAGTGCGCGTTGCGGCCCTTATAGATGCAGTTGCAGGGCGCCGGCAGCGGTGCCGTCCGTTCGAGGATCGCGTGCGCCGTCTCCATTTCTAATGCGACGGCATCCTGTATGCCAGCGACTGTATCGGTGAAATCTTCGATGGCGAACAGCTGATCAATATCCAGCTCTGTCCCCCGGATATAAGCACCTTTGAGGCGCACGATGAAGAGCCGGCCGATCGGAACCCCTTGCTGCCGCAGGACCTCGGCCTGGAACGCGAGGTCATGAGCGTAGAGCTCGTTCTTGCTCTTCTTGCCGTCACCATCCGTCGACGCTTTCACCTCGTACAGATCGTAGACGTCGGTCGCGATGTTCCATTGCAGGATGTCGCACGCCGTGGTGTACCGCTCAGTTTCAAACACCGGCTGATAGAGAACCAGGTGTCGTTCAGCGATCAGCCGCGCGGTTGTCGCCGCATCGCCACGGTCGATGATCGCGCCACCAGGAAAGAGCTCCCGCGCCAAGACATCGACATCGTTTCCCGTTTCGAGAAGCGCCAGATCGAAAGCCGACAGCGGTTCGGCATGATAGATCTCCGGCACATGTACCTTCAGCCAGGCGTTGTGCGGGCATTCGCGGTAGATCAGGAAATCGGTCTTGCTGAGCTTCATAGTGACGCCCGAAAGTTTATCGGGATGTCGCAATCCTAGCACAAATCAAATTCTTGGCGGCTACCGCCGGGCGCCAGCTTTGGCCTTCCACTCCTGGAGGATGATCTCGAGCATCGCCGCCATGCCAATGCCCCGCTCCGCAGCGAGCGCGAAGATTTCGTCTCGAAAGTCGGGCTTGACCTTTAAATTGAACTGCACCGTTCGTCCCGTCGCCCGAAGACGCCGGCCGTCCATCTCCCGCGACTTGCCGCCCTTCGGCAGCTGACCGGTCTCGGAAAGTGCCTTCAGCCGTTGCCAGGGATCGAGGCTTTCAGGCGCCTGCTTCTGTGCCGCCCTTGGCTTTGATTTCATCGTCATGATGCAGCCTTTCGTGCCGCTGCCTTGTTGTGCTTCCGCTTCCCGGTTGCTAGTTCCTCGATGTCCGACCAGAGCGCCGCGATCTCTTTGGCCACCGCGCCGCGTGGCTCGTATTCCGCTGCCGTCAGCCCGCTCAACATCGCCCGACTATGCGATGGCCGGCTTTCAATCTCCTGCTCTAGGACCTCACCATGAGCAGAGAGAAACGCACGAGCCCCTTCATTCATGGTCTTGTCCGCAAACGTTTGCGTCAGCACGAACACGAACGGCTTTGCCAGCCGGTTGCAAAGGGCGACCACCGGCAGAATGCCATCGACATCCATTGCACTGGCCCGCGCCGGAATGACCACCAGGTTCGCGAGATTGATTGCATCCTCGATCTTGGGTAGGAGCGCCGCGGGCGTGTCGATGATCACCCAGATCTTTTCCGACTTGGGCTCAATCGGCTTGTCCGCTTCGATCAGAAGGAGCGGCTCGTCATCCTCGGCCTCGACGCGCAGCTGATACCAGCGCGCGAGCGACTGCTGCGGATCGGCATCGACGAGCGCGACATCCCTGCCCTTCCGGCTTGCTTCGACTGCAAGTGCTGCGGCCAATGTGGTCTTCCCCGTTCCACCTTGTCCCCCGTCAGCATTCACGAGACGTTTTGAAGCGAATCGGGAGTGGAGGATTTTGAGATCATCGTAGCCGTAAAGGAGCGAAGATGAGATCAAAATCCGGGCCGATAAGTTCGGCCGA
>JBJOGJ010000101.1:0-13113 GCA_046048295.1 Pseudomonadota bacterium
ACGAGGTCCTGCAGCTGATACAGTATTCGCCAACGACGGCCGAGGTGCACGAGGTGCCGCTGCTCGTCGTGCCGCCCTGGATCAACAAGTACTACATCCTCGACCTGACGCAGCCGAAGTCGTTCGTCAAGTTCGCGGTGGACCAGGGCTTCACGGTGTTCATCGTGTCCTGGGTCAATCCCGACGCTTCTCTCGCCGGCAAGACGTTCGAGGACTACATGACGGAGGGCGTGCTCGCTGCGACCGCTGCCGTCGAGCGGGAGACCGGCCAGGACAAGATCAACATCCTCGGCTATTGCGTCGGCGGGACGCTGGTCGGCGCGACGCTCGCCTATCTGGCGGAGCGCAAGAAGGATCCCTACAAGTCAGCGACCTTCCTTACCACGCAGGTCGATTTCACGAAGGCTGGCGACCTTCTCGTCTTCATCGACGATGCGCAACTCGCCGACCTCGAGGAAATGATGGCGGAGCGGGGTTATCTCGACGGTTCGCGCATGGCGACGGTGTTCAACATGCTGCGGCCGAAGGATCTGATCTGGCCCTACATCATCAACAACTACATGCTCGGCAAGAAACCGTTCCCGTTCGACCTGCTCTACTGGAACCAGGATTCGACCAGGATGCCGGCGGCCAACCATGCATTCTACCTGCGCGAATTCTATCATGAGAACAGGCTCGCCAAAGGTGAGATGGAACTGTGCGGGAAGCGGCTCGACCTGAGCAAGGTCACGCTGCCGGTCTACGAACTGGCGACGCGCGAGGACCACATCGCTCCAGCCGAGTCGGTTTTCCTCGGCTCGAAGCTGTTCGGCGGGCCGGTTGAATTCGTCCTCGCGGGGTCGGGCCACATCGCAGGGGTCGTCAATCCGCCCGATCCGAAGCGCGTCAAGTACCAGCACTGGACGGGTGGGACTGCGACCGGCAGCGTCGAGGAATGGGTCAAGACGGCGAAGGAACACCCCGGATCGTGGTGGCCGCACTGGGCCGAGTGGCTGAAGCAGTATTCGGGCAAGACCATCCCGGCGCGGACGCCCGGGGCCAAGCTCGGGGCAATCGAAGATGCGCCGGGGAGCTACGTCCGCGTCGCGTCCTGAACGGATTTTCCGTTACACAATTCCGGAAAAAAGTTCGGCCCCGCGATTGCGGGGCCGATTGCTTGCAGGAACAGGATGATTAGTCCTACTTGCCCTTGCCGCCGCAGTTGAGGCAGCCTTCTGCGTAACCCTCGGTCATGGCCTTGTTGGCGATGGCGACGATTTCCGGCGTACCCTTCAGGACGCGATCACGCAGCTTGTCGATCTCGGCACCGGTCTTGGGCTCGAGCGGGAAGCCGCGCTTCTTGGTGTCGGCCTTGAATGCGTCGTCCTTGACCATCTTGTCGAAAGCGGTGCGAAGGATGTCGATGCGATCCTTCGGCATGCCGGGAGCACCGAAGAGTGCACGGCCGATGTCGGAGGACAGGCCGATCCATTCGTAAACGGCCTTGGACTTGGCCGAGCCGATCTCTTCCTGCACGAGCGGGATGTCCTTGATGGCCTCGTTGCGCTCGGTGCCGATCTGCATGATCAGCTTGTACTCGCCGGACTTGACCTTATCCAGCAGGTTGGCTTCCCAGGTGCCCCAGTTGAGGGCGAGCATGTTGACCTCACCGCGTTCCATGGCGAGCATGAACGGACCGGATCCGCGATAGCCGCAGACCATGGTGAACTGTGCGCCATCGAGGTTCTTGACGAGGAGCGGCATGGAGGCCGACGAAGACGTCTTGCCCGTGCAGCCAGCCTTGACCGGCGTCGTCAGCAAACTCTTCACGTCCTTCACGCCGGTATCCGCGCGCACGCCAAAGACGGTATGCGCAGTGGCGAGGCGGCCGATGTAGTGCACCTTCGCCATGTCCCAGCGCGAGCGCTTCGGCTCGAGAAGCTGGTTGTGGACCATGGTGTCGGGCAACAGGGCGATCAGAGAGCCGTCGGTCGGCGCCTTGGAGAACAGGTAGGCGCCCGCCTTGCGGCCGCCGCCCCCCGGACGGTGCTCGACGATGACATTCGGATTGCCCGGAATGAACTTGCCGTAGTGAAGTGCAGCGAGCTGTGAATAGGCATCATAAGAACCACCCGGGGGATGGCCGATCATGATCTTGAGTGTCTGGCCCTTGTAGAAGTCCTGAGCCACGGCGCCGGAACCCAGAGCCGCGAGCGCAACGCCAGCCGCGCCGAGACCGAGCGCGAGACCACGCACTGTCGTCTTCATCTATAATTGCTCCCTTTGGATTGCATCATGCCTGCAATCAGACCTGAAGTTTTCGTGTTTTTCGAGGCCGCCACGGCCTCGCACGACGGGGACCCAGCATAGCGCCTTATCCATCGCGTAGCAAACGTGGGGCTTGCGACCAGCCGGCTGGTGCCGACGGCGGGCTCCGGTTATGCCTTGGCCAACGCCTGTTCGAGGTCGGCGATTATATCCGCCTTGTCCTCGATCCCGACAGACAGGCGGACGACGTCGGGGCCGGCACCGGCGGCGCGACGCTGGTCGTCGGTCAACTGGCGGTGGGTCGTCGATGCGGGGTGGATCACCAGGCTGCGAACGTCGCCGATGTTGGCGAGGTGCGAAAACAGTTTCAGGTTCGAGACCAGTGCGACGCCGGCTTCATAGCCGCCCTTGAGGCCGAAGGTGAACACCGCGCCCGCGCCCTTCGGGCATATGCGCTTGTGGATGGCGTGGAAGGCGTTGTCCGGCAGGCCCGCATATTGAACCCAGGCGATCTTCTCATGCGCCAAGAGATACTCGGCTACGGCCCGGGCATTCTCGCAATGGCGCGCCATCCTGAGCGGCAGCGTTTCGATTCCGGTGTTGATCAGGAAGGCGTTCATCGGCGCGATCGCCGGGCCAAGATCGCGCAGGCCCATGACACGGGCGGCGATGGCGAAGGCGAAGTCGCCGAACGTTTCCGCGAGGACCATGCCGTTATAGGAGGCGTTCGGTTCTACAAGGGTGCGGTAGCGATGTTTCGCTGCCATCCAGTCGAAGGTGCCGCAGTCCACGAGAACGCCGCCGATGGAATTGCCATGGCCATCGAGGAACTTGGTCAGAGAATGGACCACGATGTCGGCGCCGAAGCTCTTCGGCTGGCAGAGGTAGGGCGTCGCAAGCGTGTTGTCGACGATGAGCGGCACGCCTGCCTTCCTGGCAACCTCGGCGATGGCCGGTATGTCGACCACGATGCCGCCAGGGTTGGCGATACTTTCGATGAAGATCGCCTTGGTCTTGTCGGTGACCGCGCTGGCGAAACTGCCAGGATCGGTGGCGTCGGCCCAGACGACGCGCCAGTCGAACTTCTTGAAGCTGTGGTTGAACTGGTTGACGGAGCCGCCATAGAGTTGGCGGGCTGCGACAAACTCGTCGCCGGGCTCGAGCAGCGTGTGGAAGACGAGGAACTGGGCGGCGTGGCCCGAACTCACGGCGAGGGCTGCCGTACCACCCTCAAGTGCGGCGACCTTGCCTTCAAGTGCCGCCTGCGTCGGGTTCATGATGCGGGAATAGATGTTTCCGAAAACCTCGAGGTTGAACAGCGCGGCGGCATGGTCGACGTCGTTGAAGACATAGGAAGCCGTCTGATAGATCGGCGTAACGCGGGCACCAGTCGAGGGGTCGGGTGCGGCACCGGCGTGCACCGCGAGGGTGGAGAACTTGGGATTTGCAGGTTCGGTCATGGCATCCTCGTCGGTAGGCGGTTTGGTGCAGTCGGTCATTCGTCCGGTTCGGCGACCGGCCAGAAGTCACCAATAATGTAGCGGTAGAGGGAGTCCGACGCCACTTCCGCCTCGGAGGTCACCCATGGCCCGACCGCAATGCCCGCCGCATGGACGGTTGACGGGTCGCCGGACACCAGGGGATGCCACCAGTGGAGGTCCCTCCCCTCCTCCACCAGGCGGTAGGCACAGGTCGGCGGCAGCCAGTCGACGGAGCGCACTGTCGCGGGGGTCACCGAAACGCAGTCGGGCATGGCGAGGAAGCGCGTCTCGTAGCTCTTGCAGCGACAGGTCGAGGTGTCGAGCAGGCGGCAGGAGACGCTCGTCACGTAGACCTCGCCCGTGTCCTCGTCCTCGAGCTTGACGAGACAACAGCGGCCGCAGCCGTCGCACAGCGATTCCCATTCCTCGGCCGTCATCTCGTCCAGGGTCTTGCGACGCCAAAATGGCACATCCGAAGTTGGCAAGGCTCTGGCTCCCATTGCAGTAGCGGCGAATTATGGCTAACCACAATTCTGGCGCCATGCCGGTAGATATCATCGCCTGCATCATTTAGCGCAGCTCGACGCAGGTGTCAGGCAGCTCCCGGAGAGTGCAATCGCCGGAGGACGCAGCTCAAGGGGCGAAGGCCGTGAACGACTGGTTCTTCAGACAGGGTGGACGGAACCGTCTCGTCAACTGGCTGGGGCTCGATTCCTGGCTTGACTCGAGTTTTGCGGAAGGCTGGGAGCGGGCCAAGAACGGCTACAGCGCGGTTTCGAGCTTCTTCGCGCGGTTCAGGCTGACCGGTTGGCGACGCTACGCCAACGAGGCGGCGTCCGAGGCGATGACGCTCGGCGCGGGCGGCCTGATCGTGCTCTATGCGCTGGCGCTGCCGGCTTTTCGCGAAATCGAGGAGGGACGCTGGAAGGCGATGGGGCAGTTCAGCGTCACCTTCCAGGACGTCAACGGCAACGAAATCGGCAAGCGTGGCATCAATCTCAACGACGCCGTGCCGCTTGAGGAAATTCCGGACTACATGATCAATGCCGCGCTGGCGACCGAGGACCGCAGGTTCTTCGAGCACATCGGCATCGACTTTCTGGGTACGACACGCGCGCTGATCGAGAATGTCAGAGCGAACGACGTCGTGCAGGGCGGGTCGACGATCACACAGCAGCTGGCCAAGAACCTGTTCCTCACCTCCGAGCGCTCCATCACCCGCAAGATCAAGGAGGTGTTCCTGTCGCTGTGGCTCGAATCACGGCTCAGCAAACGGGAAATCCTGAAGCTCTATCTCGACCGCGCCTACATGGGCGGCGGCGCATTCGGTGTCGAGGCGGCATCGCAGTTCTATTTCGGCAAGTCGGTTCGCGAGATCAACATGTCGGAAGCGGCGTTGCTGGCCGGGCTATTCAAGGCACCAACGAAGTACGCGCCGCACGTCAACCTGCCGCTCGCGAGGGCGCGGACGAGCGAAGTTCTCTCGAACCTCGTCGAAGCCGGCTTCTATACGGCGGGAGAAGTTCATCTGGCCCGTCTCAATCCCGCGAAGGTCGTCGAGAACCGGCGAACTGACAGTCCGGACAACTACCTGGACTGGGCGTTCGAAGAGATCCAGCGGATCATGAAGGACAAGGGGCACTACGTGCTCACGGCGCGCACGACCATCGATCTGTCGCTGCAAAAGGCGGCGGAGGAAGCATTGCTCGGCACGGTGCGCGGCGGGCGCGGGCGGCGGACCAATCCCAATGCAGGGGCGCTGGTGTCAATGGAGCCCAACGGGGCGGTACGGGCAATGGTCGGTGGCACCGACTACGGCGAAAGCCAGTTCAACCGGGCAACGCACGCGCGCCGGCAGCCGGGCTCATCGTTCAAGCTCTACGTCTACGCCGCTGCCTTGCAGAATGGCTTCTCCATCAATTCTTCCGTTCGCGACAGTGCCGTGTCCTGCGGGCGCTGGGCGCCAAAGAACTACAGCGGCGGGCATGGCTCCGGCGCCAGGGTGACACTCGCCAACGCTTTCAAGCGATCGCTCAATACAACGGCAGTGTTCCTTTCGCTCAAGGTCGGCAGGAACAAGGTGGTCCAGCTGACGAAAGATCTCGGCATCCAGGGCGTGCGGCCAAGTTGCTCCATGGCACTGGGCGATACCGGCATCACGCCGCTCGAGCATACAGGCGGCTTCGCCACGTTCGCGAACGGCGGCAAGCTCGCCAAGCCGTATGCAATTCTCGAGGTATTCAATTCGAAGGGTGAATTGGTCTATTCGCGGGAGCGGGACGAGGCGCCGCCGCCGCGCATTTTCTCGCCCAAGGTCGTCGAGCAGATGAACCGGATGATGCAGCTCGTCGTGACCGAGGGTACGGGGCGCCGTGCCGCACTCGATTTCACTCATGCGGTCGGCAAGACCGGTACCAGTTCGAGCTACCGCGATGCGTGGTTCATGGGCTTTACCGGCAAGTACGTGACCGGCGTGTGGCTGGGCAACGACGACTACAGGCCGGTCTTCCGCGACGGACGAGGGGTGACGGGCGGAAGCTATCCGGCCCAGACGTGGCAGGCGTTCATGTCGGTTGCCCACAAGAGCATGGATATCCCGCCGATCATGGGGCTGCCGCCGCATCCGACGCAGGTCGCGGAGCGACAGAGGCTCGCCGAGATCAGACGCCGGTCGGGCGTGCCGCTGGCGGAGACACGATCAACTTCTAGCGGCATCATGCCGAAGGGGACGCGCGAGGCACTCGCGGACCTGGCCAAGTCGCTGCGTCAAGCATCCGGACAGCCTGCCAAGGCGCTCCCTGCAAAGCAGAGCGAAACAAGCAATGGAAATTCGAAATCAGGGCGATCGAAACGGATTGATCAGCGCGATACGCGACGGGAGCAGCCGCCTCGCCAGCGCTATGCAGAGAGCCCTGGCCAGACTGCCGGGTCCCGCTAGCCTGCGCGGGCTGCATGGGATCCTCCCAAGGGGCTCGGCGCTCGATTTCCAGCTCGACCAGCTGCGCAGCATCCTCTCGGCCACCGGCGGTACCAGCTTCAACATGCTGCTGTTCGTGTTGACGGTGCTGGCTGCCGGGGTCGGTTCGAGCTGGTACATGGTGAGCACCGGCACCAGTTGGACCACCAACCGCATCGGCCCCTGGACCGAGTGGCCGACCGCGGGCAAGGCGGATGCGGACCCCTACACGAAGGCGCGCATCGTGCGCTATGGCATCCTGCCACTGAGCGGCAGGATCGCCGCGACGTTCGAGGCGCGGTACGACAGCGGGGGGCAGCGACTGCATTCGAGTTGCGAGTACGTGATCCGCTCCCAACCGCTGAAGGCGAATTGGTGGAGCATCGCGGTCTACGATAGCGACGGGCTGCTGATACCGAACGCCGCCAACCGATACGGCTTCAATAGTTCGACGGTAATCTCGCGACCGGACGCCAGCTTCATCATTGCGCTGGCGCGCGAAGCGCGGGCCGGCAACTGGTTGCCGATCGCGGGCGCGGGGAGGCTCACGCTGGTACTTACGCTCATTCAGCCGGCGCGATCGGAAGGGCAGGCAGGCGTCGAGTTCAGCAACAACCCGGACCTGGACCTGCCAGACATCGAGAGGGTCTACTGCCGATGAAGATCCCTCGGATCAATTTCAGGATAAATTTCTCGTGGCTCATCTATGGCGTGCTGGCGTCCGCGATCGTGCACATCGTCGCGACGCTCGTGCCTGTCTATTTCAGCGCCAACAAAGCCTATGGGCGTCTCACCGAGGGCGTGCCGGCCAACGCGTTCATCGTCCTGCCATCGGCGCGGCCTGGCGTCCAGGTGGTTCCCTACCAGGTACCCGGGGCGCGGATGGCAATCTGCCGGTTCGATGCCAGCAGCGGGCCTGTCGCGGTTTCGGCTGAGCTGCCGACTGCCGGGTGGACATTGTCGATGTATTCGGCTGACGGCTCGAGCTTCTACGAGGCGCCGGGCCGCTCGGAGGGAACAACGCTGATAAGCCTGCTGCTGGTGCCGCCGGGCGGTCATTTCCTGGGCGTGAGCGGGTCGGCCGACCTTGCGAACCATTCCGAGGTGGCGACGCCTGAAAGCAGCGGCCTAGTGGTCATCCGGGCACCACTTGGAGGATTTGCATACGCGCAAGACACGGAACGCGCCATTCGCGTCGCGAAATGCACCGCACGGCCGTTTTCCGAGTGAGACCACTGGGGGTCCGCACGGGAAGGCCGGGGAAGATCACTGCCGTCGCTTGTTCGTCGTATGCTTGCCGACGTCCACGATGGGCGCATCAGGGTCGCGGTCCCAGTATTCGTAACGAACACCGGGAAAGATCACGATATCTGCGCCTGCCATAAGACCGCCTGCAGAGCGAAGGGTTTCGGCAGTTGTGCGATGCTTTGGAAATTCCAAGATCGTCGCCATGACACTTCTCTTCGAATTCGATTTCCTTGTCGCCCCAATCGAACTCGAGAACACTTCAACTACGAGGCCACGATTCGCATTTGAGAATCTCACACATTAACGTCGACTTAATAACACGTTTTTTTTCCATTAATCGGCGTTTGCCGACGATTGTGGCGAAAATGCAGCCAGTTGCACCGACATCTGATTTTCAGGCTCAGGATCGCTCCGCGATGAGGGCGTCGTCGAGGTAGTGGTTGCCACCTACATCCTCCACCTCGATTACCCAGATGTCTCGGTCGTACGAGTACTGACGGGCCAGATGGGCGTCGATCTCCGCCTCAGCCCGATCGCCCGCGGGGGCAAGATGGACCGACCACTTGTGCTCCCCGGTCTCGCCCAACAACGTCATCGGTGCAGGGCCGTAGAGCACTGCCTCCCCATTCAGGCGCGATACCTTGATGAAGATGGCACCGGCATCGTCATCGCCGTGGCGCACCACGAACGCTGCGGCGCCGGCAAACTGGCACCGGCGGATGTAGGCCTTCACCCAGATAACGGATTTCAGTCGCATGGCGGTGTTGCAGTCCCGGACCGATCAAAGATGGGTTCGATCAACCACGGCCCGGGGTGTCGTGCAAGCGCAGGATCAGATCCGCCGTGACACGGCCCGTCGACGCCAGACCACGGTCCATCTCATATTCGGTAATGGCCCGTACCGTCTCCCAGCTCAGGGTGCCGTCGACGCGGCTCACCGTGTAGCCGCGCCTGGCAAGGGATGACTGGATCGCCCGCACCACCTCGGAGGCGGCGCTAGCGGGCGGAATGACGGCAGTGCCCGCCGGTCTCGGGGCTGGCCGACGATGCTGGAGAATGAGCCGAGCCAGGAGCACGTCGTCGGGGGTGCCGGTCGCCGGCAGGCCGGCGTCGAGCTGGTAGTGGACGACGGCTGCGGCCAACACCAAGGGCTCGGCTGCAGCGTCATGCGATGAGAGGTATCCGAGCCGCGCAAGTTCGTGAGCGACGTCGGCCGAGGCGGGCGTGGCACGGGGCTTCGACAGCGGCACACGCCCGGGAGCCGCGGTCTGCAGGCTGGCGCCGGACGTGGCGACAACCTGACCATCCACAGCAGCCCGTGGCTGGAACAGCAGGACGTTTCCCAGCACGGCGAGAGCCAATGCTGCGAAGAGCGCCAGGCAGAGCGTTTGCCGCGCCTCGATCATGTCCCAATACTACTCACACGCTACACTTACCCAATTGCAGGACCGAGTATCGCACAGGTGCGTTAACCCGGGATTAGCCGAGCCCGCGCAGCTTGCCGGGGGCGGCAAGTGGACCTAGATAGAGGGCGTGCCCTCATCCCGCAACAACCAGAAAAGGTGGTGCTACACCCATGTTGATCGAGGCCATACGTGAAGATTTCGCGCTTCTCGACGAGTGGGAGGACCGATACCGCTATGTCATCGAGCTCGGCAAGCAGCTCGAGGCTCTGGAAGAGGTTGAGCGGAGCGACGAGAACAAGGTCAAGGGTTGCGCGAGCCAGGTGTGGCTGGTTTCCCATGCATCCGCCGATGACGGCGCGCGATTGCACTTCAGGGGCGACAGCGACGCGCATATCGTGCGCGGGTTGATCGCAATCCTCCTCGCTATCGTCAACGACCGGACCGCCGAAGAGATACGGTCGGCCAAACCGGAAGCGGTATTCGACGAGCTTGGGCTCAGCGCGCACCTGACGCCGCAGAGGTCCAATGGACTGGCGGCAATGGTGGGGCGCATCAAGCGCGACGCAGAGGCCGCCCTGGCGGGCTGATCTGCTCTATCCGTCGATGGTGCCAGGGTCGATTTTTGGACGATAGTTCTCGGAACCCCAGTGGAGGATCTGCCGACGCCCGCGCGGCACGGGAGCTAGGCCGTAGTGGCATGCCAGCCGTTCGAGCGCCAGCTTCAGCACCACCTTGGCAGACCGGGCCGGCCAACCCGCCGCCTTCTCGGCGACGTCGAGGCTGTTCTCATAGCAGCAGATGTCGATCAGGATGCCGGAAAGCTCCGGACCGACGGCGGCAAGTGCGGCGCGGGTGCGCTCCGCGGCCGCCGCCTGGCGCTCGGTCCCCTCCATGCGTCCCTGTCGCGCGCCGGACGAGCCGACCGAGTCCCGGAGCTCCCATATCACCGTCACGCGGTTGCCCATTGCTGCGGCGTGGAAATCCCGTGCGAGACATCGGCCCGCCTCGTAGTGCGTCTCGTCGATCCAGCGGCGGCCCTGCCTGTCGCGGTGGGCATGGAGCCATTCGAGCGGCGTTTCGCTGACGCGGGTGACGCGACTGCGCCGGCGGGGTTTGCGGGAGGCGGACGCATGCGCCTCGTCGGAACCTGTCGTATTGCGGGAGACGAGCGACAAGCCGCGTTCGGTGAGCTCGAAGGTCCCAGGACCCGACATTGCGATCAGGCCCGCCTCGAGGGCATCCGCCATGTCCTGGTTCGTCAAGCGCCGTGGGAGGCACTCGTCCTCACGGCGCGCGCGGGCGCGCAGGTGCTCCAGCTTGCGCCGCAGCGCATCCGGGACCACGATCTGGCGTCGTCGTGATGGCATTCGTCTCCTCCTCAAATCGTCGAGTGACGCGGCTGGCCCGCCGGCTCGGGGCGCTGCACGGGGTCCGAGAACAGAGATCTGCGAGCATCGGGGCGAACAAGTCCGCTCACCACCTCCTCGAGAAGTTCGAGGGCGCGGTCAAAATCGCTGTCATCCCTGCGGTTCTCGATGATGTTGCAGGCGTAGGCGACTGTGGTCCGGTCGCGGTCGAACATGACGCCGACCTCGGTCAGGTTCTGCATACAAGCGATATGCGCGAGATACATCGCCACCTGCCGGGCCAGAGCCACACGGGCGCGGCCGCGTGTGGGTTGGTGCAACATCTCGGGCTCGATGTCGAATGCCGCCGCGACCGCTTCCTCGATCCAAACCCGGAGCTGCTCAACATCGACACGATGCAGTGCATGACGCGGACGCGCCATGCCGATCTCGACATTTCCGGTGGTTCCTGGCGTGTACCGCTCATCATAGACAGGCATGTGACCTCGCTCATTCCTCTGGCCCCCGTCTGGCGAACATCATATTTCGCCATGCGTGAGCATCCGTTCAGTTCTAGCGCGTTGGTGAAGAGCGGGGATAACTCCGAAAGGCCGTGCAAAGAGCGGCGCGAGAGAGCGTCCCGAAAGCAGCGGCGGAGTTATCCCCGCACCTCTGCCTGCATGCAATTCTGCCCGTATCCAGCGCATTTTCGGGAGGATGACGTGGCCAGAACCAAAGACAGGAACCAAGGCAACAAGCGCGGGCAGAAGGACAGGCGGCGTATTCGTGCAAGCGGTGCTGCAGCGCAAAAAAGCGGTTATGTCCGCTCTAGGGACTTACCCAGGTTGATGCCGATACTGATCGATGAGCTTGTTACCGACACCAGCGCAGCGCAGAAGCAACTGCTCTCGCTCATAGAGAAGGCGCTGCGTGGCGAGCGCCAACGCGGAGCCGGCGGTTCGTGGACCTATAACCTTGCGCGGCATTCGGCGCTGCTCGATGCCTATCGGGCGGAACTTGCTACGTGGAAGGCGTTCGAGCGTATGGAACGGCGGGCGGTCGTCCTGGCGAGCGCAGGCAATCTGCAACGCTTGCGCCTCAATCCTCGCGACGGGTGCCCAGCCCCATCTTCTTGGCAAGGTCGGAGCGTGCTTGGGCATAGTTCGGCGCCACCATCGGATAGTCGGCCGGCAAGCCCCACTTCTCGCGATACTCCTCCGGCGACATGTTGTAGTGCGATCGGAGATGGCGCTTCAGCGACTTGAACTTCTTGCCGTCCTCCAGACAGACGATGTAGTCGGCGGTGATCGACTTCCTGATATTGACGGCGGGGCGAAGATCCTCGCGCTCGGCGGGCTGAGGGTTCGACGAGGCCTTGGTCAAGGCGTGGTGCACGTCATTGATCAGGTTGGGCAGATCGGCCGCCGTCACGGCATTCTTGCTGACATAGGCCGAGACGATGTTGGCCGTCAGTTCGACAAGATCTCTTTTGACGATATCTTCCATGTATGTCCCTTCCCATTCAACGGTCTTCCTGGCGCTGCCCCGCCACGAGGCTGCCGCCTGCTCACCAGCCAGTCCATAGTTTCGGGAAGTACTGCCTATTCGAGAATTGCATGATGGAAGTACTGACCGTGAATTGATCTGTTTTTCGGAAGACTTTAGGACATCAAGTCTATCGGGCTGTCAACAGCATTAGGTCTAGTAACTAATCGTATGACGAAGGGGTGGTCAGTTTTGGACACTCCTGCCGCCCCGCGGCTGGCGCTGGCTTCCCCCATGCCCTATATATCGCTCATTGGCTTCGTTAATCGCAGTGCAAACAGCAGCCGCTCGCGAGACCAAGCCGGACAATCGTGGAAAACGGAGCGTACCATGCCGGACAAAGACGGGCATTCTGGCGGCAGCCAAAAGCTCGAAAAGACCGAGCAGGAATGGCGGAGCGAGCTTTCTCCGGAGGCCTATCAGGTAACACGCAAGCACGGGACCGAGCGGGCGTTCTCTCATCCCTACAACAGGGAGAAGCGGGCGGGAACGTACAAGTGCGTATGTTGCGGGGCGCCGCTGTTCGATGCCGCCGACAAGTTCGATTCCGGGACCGGATGGCCGAGCTATACGAGGCCCGCCGCGGACGGCAATGTGGAAGAACACGAGGACAACTCGTTCTTCATGCGACGGACCGAAGTCTGCTGTGCGAAATGCGACGCGCACCTCGGGCACGTGTTTCCGGATGGGCCCAAGCCCACGGGGCTCAGGTATTGCATCAACGGCGTGGCGCTCGACTTCGAGCCAGAGGACGGCGCATAGCCGTCTGCCCAGCCCCTCCAATCCTCTCCGACCCAGAGTAGCACTATGAACAGCAGCAGATCCGATGCGCGGCCACCTCGCGCAGCCCAGAAGCCGTTTTCGGCGACGTGGCATGGGCGGGA
>JBJOGJ010000102.1:0-12927 GCA_046048295.1 Pseudomonadota bacterium
ACGTGACGTCGAGGGCGATCCGGTTCTTGTCGACAGTCACGAGGCGCACGGTCGCCGCATTGCCGCGCTCGAAGGTCAGATCGAAGGTGCGCGTCGCGGGATCGAAGCCGACCTCCTTGATGTCTACCAGCGGCCTCGGCCCATCGGAAATGGGCCCAATCATGAACGAGGAGCCGAACGCAGTCGTATCGAGGTCGTCCGGCGCCAATGGCCGTGGCCGCCAGTACCCGTCCTGGGGATAGAAGACAAGCACTTCGGCACCGCCGTTCGGCTGGCGAACCCAGAGCTGCAGCAGATGCACGCCTGTGTAGGACTTGCCGCCGACCGTGACGACCGCCTTCGCAGGCCGCCAGAAGGTCTTGAAAGTGTGCGCCACGAGCCAGAGGTCCATGCTCTCGTAGATGGTTGCACGGCTGTGCTCGTCGGCCTGCTTGTAGACGCGGTCCGTACTCATGTCGCAGTCGGTCCAGTCGGGAGCATAGTTGTCACGCACGAGGGTGGCGATATAGGCCGGATGGATCGCCTCGATGCGGAAGCTCCGCACAACGGGAGAGTTGAAGGCGATCGAGACGTTGTCCTTCTCCGCGCAGAGCACCGGAACCGAGCGGTTGGTCACCTCGACGGGCTGTGTGTCGCCGCCGACCTGCGCAACGCCCGGGACGGGCAACATGGCGCACGCAACCGCCACCAGACCTTTCAGCCAAGTTCGCATGCATCTACTCCGATTGAATTGCGTATACGTCACCCGAATTGGCACTGTGTGGCAAGCCGGAGATGTAGTCACAGAGCTCATCGCCCGACCGGGGCACGCCGAAGGTCAGTAGCTGGCTCTCCCCGATAGCAAGATCGTAGCGGTAGTTGGCAAGTTCGGCGAGCCGCTCGATGCACCGGTAGGCCACATCGCGCTCAATGGTGGTGAATTCGAATGACAACGCCGGCAGCGGCTGCGAGAGCCCCGCCAGTACAGCCGCCTCGAACCCCTCGACGTCGATTTTGGTGAATGCCGGCACGCCGTGCTGCGCGATCAGCGTGTCGAGCGTCGTAACGGGCACGGTGCGGGAATGATCCCAAACCTGTCCTTCCCAGCCCGCCGCACCGTCCGCAGCCCTGACGAAGTCGTCCGAAAGCGTTGCAACGGTGGCGTTGGCCGAATTGATGTGCAGTGCGAGCTGGCCTTCTTCGGCCCCGCATGCGGCATCGACAACAGTCACATCGGCATCGCCTTCGAAGATCTCGCGGATGAGGCGGGCGCAATCCTTCTGCGGCTCGAGCGCGACGACACGTGCGCCCAGCCGCCGGAACGATCCGACGCGGTCGCCAACATGCGCGCCGATGTCGAAGACGAGGTCGCCGGCAGAAACGAAGCGCGCGTAGAGTGCGTCCATGGCGGCGTTGCGTGGCGCATCGCCCCAGTAGACATCGAACGAGCGCGCGAGGCTGGCGAGGCGGACGCGCAGCATCTGAGCGCGCGATTCCGGATCAGAGTTGGCGCCTGGCGGACGGTTGTCTGTCATCGAACGATCTCCGCTTCCCGGATCTCGGCAGGCGGCGCGAAATCCTCAGGTATCCCGCAAATGCCGCGGTTCCGGAATGTCCGCCCGAGCACCGGGGAGGATGTGGCAACGGCGAATGGGATCGCAACGATGTAGCCCAGCGTGAGCGGCAGGCTCCAGAGCAGGACGGTCGGCGCGATGTAGAGCAGTGCAGCAGCCAGTCCCAATCCGAACACGGTCTGCGGCCATAGGTTCATGGCCGCGGTCCGCCAGGATATTCCGTAGGCGTCGCGAGACTGGCCGCCCCAGGCGACCTTCTGGCCGAATACGAGGCCGAATATGAAGATGCTCGTGCGGAACGTGGAAACCGCGCTCTGAATGAACGAGAACACGAACTCGAGAAGAGCCCCACCGAGAAACGTCGCACGCCCGCCATACCGCGCAACGCCGCCTCGAGTCAGGGCGACGTCGGCGAGACCGGCGAGCTTAGGCGAGAGGAACATGAACAGGAACGTCAGGTAGAGGCCGATGGCCAAACCCGATGGATATGCGCTGGCCTGACGCGCCTCCAGTGCCGCGGCAGGCAGCAGAGCGATCATGAGCAACCAGGCCGGCAGGCCGATGAACATCATGATCGCCCAGACGAGTTGGAACCGGCTCACGGGCAGAAGCCCCGGTGTGTCAAGGAGCTTGAGGTACTGAAGGTTGCCCTGGCACCAGCGCACGTCACGTTGCGCGAAGTCGAGCATGGTGGGCGGGTTCTCCTCCCAGCTTCCGTCCTCGATGGGCAGCACGCGAACCTCGTAGCCGGCCCGGCGCATAAAGGTAGCCTCGACCTGGTCGTGGGAGAGGATCTGGCCGCCAAGCGGAGGCGCGCCCGGCAGCTCCGGCAGTTCGCACTCCTCGTAGAAGGGCTTGATACGCACGACGGCGTTGTGCCCCCAGAACGGGCCGCAATCGCCAGACCACCACGCCTGCCCAACGGTATAGGGGCGCATGCCGTGGCGCATGCCGAACTGGAACATGCGTGCGAAGGCCGATGCCGAAGGCATACCGACCACCAGGCTTTGCAGGATGCCGAGGCGCGGGTGCGCCTGCATGATGCGCACCATGCGCACGATCGAGGGCCCGGTCATCAGGCTGTCGGCATCGAGCGGCAGCATCAATTCGTAATCCTGCCCCCAGCGCGCGCAGAAGTCCCGCACGTTGCCTGCCTTGTAACCCTTGTTGTCGGTGCGGCGGCGGTAGACGATACGGGCCGCCTCCTCCTCCGATGTCTCACGCCGCCAGCGTGCCACGGCGGCCTCCTCGGCGGCAGCTATGACGGGGTCGTTGGTATCGCTCAGGATGAAATAGCTGAAGGCTGCCCCCTCGCCTGTTTGGTCGACGCTCTTCTTGACGATGCGCAACCGCGAGATCGCTCGGGCCGGATCCTCGTTGCGCAGGGTCATGAGGATCGCCGTCCTGACGACGAGCGGCGCGGGAATCTCTCCGGCCAGGCTGTGCGGGGCAGCCCGCCGCAGTCCGTTCCTCGTGCCATGCAGCAACCACAATCCGATCATCGCGTTGCAGAAGCCGAGCACGGTCCACGGAGAGGCGAGCATAAACAGCGTGAAGAGCACAACGTCGAGCAGCGACCAACCGCCGGCCCCCAGGATACCGGCGGCGCCAGAAAGCAGTGCGAGCCATACCAGGATGTTCAGGACGAGAACGAGCCAGCGCCGTCGTGCGAGCACGGCCGTGGACTGTACGCCCGTCGGCGTAGTAAGGAGACCGTCGCCGCCTGGCAGGTCCTCGGGCGTCGGCAAGGGGCGGTGCTCGTTCACTGAGGGATGTCCTTCGGTAGCAGGCTGTGAGAAAGGTTGTCGGGCTCGCAATGGAATACACTACAACGCGGGCGATCTGGTACGTAGCTGCCGGTGAGATGGAGCTCAGGAGCGAAGATTTGAAGTCTCCGGGTTCCGGTGAGGTGCTCATTGAAACGCTCTACAGCGGCGTCAGTCGCGGCACCGAGCGTCTCGTGCTCTCGGGCGCCGTGCCGCAGGCCGAATGGCATCGCATGCGCGCGCCATTCCAGCAGGGCGATTTCCCATTCCCGGTCAAATATGGCTACAGCACGACGGGTCGGGTACTTGCCGGCCCAGATGAGCTCCGCGGGCGGGAGGTCTTCGTCCTGCATCCGCATCAGGAAGCCCTCGTCGTGCCGGCAGACGCCGCAGTTCCGATACCGGCCGGCATACCGGCTCGCCGGGCCACGCTCGCGGCCAACATGGAGACGGCGCTCAACGCGATCTGGGACTCGGGCGCCGGCCCGGGAGACAGGATCATCGTCGTCGGTGCGGGCGTTGTCGGACTTCTCACCGCACACATCGCCGCGGGGCTGCCGGGCGCCCACGTCACGGTGGTCGATCCCGCCCCGGAACGGGAGACGACAGTGCGCGCACTCGGCGCAGAATGGGCCGCGGAACTCCCCGAGGCCGGCATTGCAGACGTCGTCTTCCACGCCAGCGCAACGCCCGCCGGCCTGGATACCGCGCTTTCGGCCGCGGGCTTCGAGGCGACGGTCGTCGAGATGAGCTGGTACGGCGAGCGCCGCATAGAGGTGGGGCTCGGCGGCGCCTTCCACAGCCAACGCCTCAAACTGATCTGCTCGCAGGTTGGCAGCGTATCGCGAACGCGGCGGAGCAGGTGGAACCATCGGCGGCGCCTTGAAGCAGCCTTGAAACTGCTGCATGAGCCGGCCCTCGATCTGCTGGTCGGCGAGGAGATTGCTTTCGAGACTGCACCGCAGCGGCTACCACAGATGCTGGCCCCCGCCGCAGCCGGCCTGGCGCCGGTGATCGCGTACGCCAAGACGCGATAGGGTTCGGTCGAGACCTTACGAGGAGCTTTTAATGTACGCTGTCGAGGTTCGGGATCGCATCATGATCGCGCACAGCCTGCCAGACCCGTTCTTCGGGCCGGCACAGGCGATGCATGGCGCGACATTCGTGGTCGACGTCGCGTTTTTCCGCGACGAGCTGACGGGCAAGAACGTGGTGGTGGACATTGGCGCCGCGCTCGACGTGCTGCACGAGATCCTGGCGCCGCTCGCCTACAAGAACCTCGATGAGCTGGACGTGTTCAGCGGCAAACTCACGACCACCGAATTCCTCTGCCGCCATGTCTTCGATGCGATGAAGGCCGCGGCAACGACGGGGCGGCTCGGAGCAGACGGAAAGGGTCTTGCGAAGATCCGCGTCACGCTGCACGAGACCGATCTCGCCAGGGCATGGTTCGAAGGCCCGGTCGGGAGCTGAAGCGTGCCACAGGCCGCATTCTTCATCCCCGGCGATCTCCAGAGCCCGACCGGAGGATATGCCTACGACCGTCATGTCCTGCGCCTGATAGGTGCCCATGGCGTGGACATGCGGCATGTGCCGCTGGCTGCGGGATACCCGTTTCCCGACAGGTCGATGCTGGAGGAAGCGCGCAGCGCGTTCGCGGCTCTCGATCCGGATTGCGTGGCTTTCCTCGATGGGCTCGCCTATGGCGCCATGCCGCTGGAAATCATCGATACAATCAACGGGCCAATCGTGCCGCTCGTCCATCATCCGCTGGCTCACGAGACCGGGCTCGGCGCGGCACAGGCCAAGGAGCTGTTCAACTCCGAGCGGGCGGCGCTCCAGAAGGCCGACCGAATCATCGTGACAGGCGTGACTTCGCTGAAACTGCTCAGCGCGGAATACGGAGTGCCACCCGATAAGATAACCCTTGCCGTGCCGGGGACCGAGGCAAGGCCGCGCGCGCACGGCAGCGGCTCCCCACTGCGGCTGCTTGCCGTCGGCGCAGTCTCCCCGCGCAAGGGATACGGCCACCTGATCGAGGCCCTGGCCAGCCTGGGCGACGGAGACTGGCAACTCGACCTGGCAGGCTCGCTTTCCCACGACCCGGCCGAGGCGGAGCGACTTGCGACGGCAATCGCGCACCATGGGCTCGGCGGCAAGGTGCACATTCACGGCGCCGTGGATGAAGGCGCGCTCGCAGACCTCTATCGCCACGCCGACGTATTCGTGCTGCCGTCGCTGTTCGAAGGGTTCGGCATGGTTCTGACGGAGGCACTGGCCTATGGCATTGCGATCGTCACGACGAGAGTAGGCGCCGCCGAAGGGCTGGTCCCGGACGACGCCGCCATCAAGGTCCCGCCGGGCGACACGGTCCGGCTGGCCGGCGCACTGAGCGATGTGATCGCCAACGAACAACTGCGCCGCGACATGTCCGATGCAGCCTGGCGGGCGGCACGGCACCTGCCCCGATGGAACGATACTGCCCGCATCATAGCAGGCGTGATGAAGGAGCTTTGCCCATGACCGGTTTCTCCGCCGATTGGCTGGCATTGCGCGAGGCGGCCGACCATCGCTCGCGCAACCGGGGACTAGCCGAGCGCCTTGCCGCACATTTTGCCATGCGCGACACCATCGCGGTGGTGGATCTCGGTGCCGGTACCGGTTCCAACCTCCGTGCCACCGCGCCATTGCTGCCGGCCCGTCAGACATGGACGCTCATCGACAACGACACGGCGCTGCTCCAACAGGCGCGCGAGACGCTCATCGCGTGGTCGGATACCGCATCGCTCGAAGGTGGATGCCTGACGCTCCACAAGGGCGGTCGCACGATACTGGTCGAGTTCCGGACGGCAGACCTCGCAGCGAGCCTCGACGATGCCCTGCCCGCCACCGTCGATCTCGTCACCGCATCGGCATTCTTCGACCTGGCATCTGCGCAGTTCATGCAGCGACTGGCGAAGGCCGCAGCCGCGCGCCACGCCGTTTTCTATACCGTGCTGACCTATGACGGACGCCAGACCTGGGCGCCGCGCCACCCGCTCGACAACGAAATGCGGGCCGCCTTCCATGCACACCAGATCACCGACAAGGGACTCGGGATGGCCGCCGGCCCGATCGCGCCGAGCGAACTCGCCGACGCGCTCTCGATGGCAGGCTACAGCGTCAGCGAATGTGCCAGCGACTGGCAACTCGACCGCCAGGATGCAGCGTTGATCGCCAAGCTCGCCACCGGCTTTGCCGATGCCGTCCGCGAAACGGCAAAGCTACCCGCATCCGACACGGAACGCTGGCTCGGCGTCGCACGAACCGGTGCAGAGGTCGGCCACATCGATACGCTCGCCATACCGACGCTCGTTGCCTTCGATGACGAGGAAGACGACGTAGACTAGCGCCAGCGTGAGGCACCCGGCCACATGCGCACCAGCACGCCGTCGCGGCGAACGAGATGGTGAAACAGTGCCGCACCGACATGCATCGCGATGAGGCCGATCAAGGCGAACGCCAGCAAGCCATGAACCGCGAAAACCTGCTCGGCCAGGGCCTTGTCCGGTGTCAGGAAGGAGGGCAGTGCAAACGTGTCGAAGATCGTCACCGCCGGATAGAGCTGGACCCCGATCCAGCCGAGCAGCGGAACCGCGACGAGCAAGGCATAAAGGGCCCAGTGCACGACATGCGAGACGTACTTCTGCCATGGCTCCAGCGTCGGCTCGTCCTCGGGCGCCCCGTGCGCCAGGCGATAGGCGAGCCGCGCCACGACGAGCCACAGGATGACGAAGCCCAGAAGCTTATGCGTACTGAACAGATTGTTGGTCGTCGCGTCCCAGATCCCAAGCTGTGAGCCCCGCCAGTGCATGATTACGCCGACCGGAAAAGTGACGAACACCAGCAGCGCCGTGAACCAGTGGAATGCGCGCGCGGCACCGCTGTAGGCAGGATCGACCGGGCCGGTCACACGTTCTCGCTCTCGCACTTCGCTCAACTCGTCTGCTCCTTGATCGCTCTCAGATTACAATCGAACAGCACATCACCGTCCGGCAACGGGAATATTCGCGTCTCGGGGCGCCGCGCCTCGGTCAGGCGCGCGATGGGACGCAGCGACAAGCCCGGCTTGCCCGAGCCGATCAGCAACGGCGCCACCATGATGTGCAGCCTGTCGACGGCGTCGGCGTTCAAGAACTGGGATACGGTCCAGGCTCCGCCCTCGACGAGGATGCGGCGCAGGCCGCGCTTGAAAAGCGCATTGACGATAGCATGCGGCGGCAAAGCCGGACCATGCCGGGTCAGCGCCACCACTTCCACGCCCTCGGGCGCCGAGCCTGCATCGGTGGCATGCACCACGATTCGTCGGACGCCGTCATCGGTGAGGATGCGGGCGTCGGCAGGCAGCCGGCCGGATGGGTCGATGACGACGCGCGCCGGGCTGTTCCCGGCAACCCGGCGTACTGTCAGCAGCGGATTGTCGGCTGTCACCGTGCCGACACCGACGACGACGGCGTCGACATTGGCCCGGATTCGATGGACATGATCGAGCGCCGCACCACCGTTGATCCATCGGCTCTCGCCGGTCGGGGTGGCGATGCGGCCGTCCAGCGACTGGCCGAGCTGGGCAACGACACACGGCCGGTCAGGATCTGCGTCGCGCAGGAAATCGCACGGGTCATCACTGTCTTTCAGCGGTCGCATTGGTGTTTGCCATGGTCTTCGGTTGGTCGTCCGTTGCGAAAGGATACTGTTGGTTGCAGGAAAGAACCCCCATAACGCGTCAACAATTGCACCTGGTTCCGATACCGGCGAACCACAAGGAGGTGGACATGCTAGCCGCAACAAGCGCCTGGGCGAAGGCCGAGCAGGTATCGCCCAACTCCAGGGCGATCACAATGGTTTGACAAATGTTGCCATCGCACATCCAGACGGGAGCTGGATCGTACTGAACGATATGTGGCATCCACGCTGGATCTCTGCAATCGGCGGCGATCCAGCGCGCGTGCTGAAGACCGACGTCTTGTACGGGGCTCTCAGGCTGCCAGCCGGACGCCACCGGCCGACATGCGCTTTGGCCCTATGACCGGCACTTTTGGCGCGCATGGGTCCTGTCGATCAGCTGCACGCCGCGAGACGAAGGCCAGCCGCTGAAGATGTGAAATGCGATCAGGGGAAACAATGAAGCTCTTTGCTACATTCGCCCGCGCACTGCGCCTCCTCGCAGCCGAAGGCGCCCGGCTGTGGGCCATTGTCGCAGCGAACGCCGTCCTCGGGATCGTCCTGCTGGCGGAACCACTCCTGTTCGGCCGGGTGATCGACGCCCTGGCCAACCAGCGCGACGCATTCGGTATCATCTTCGCCTGGAGCGCCATCGGCTTGTTCGGGATCGTCGCCGGCGTCGTGATCGCCGTGATCGTCGACAGGCTCGCGCACCGCAACCGCCTGAAGGCGATGGAACTCGCCTTCTCGCGCACCATAACTCTGCCCATCAACTACCAAGCCCGAAAGGGAGCCGGCGCCGTGGTGAGGACGATCCTCGCCGGCTCGGATAACCTGTTCGCCATCTGGCTGAGTTTCTTTCGCGAGCAGGTGGCGGCCGTGTTCACCATCCTGCTGCTGCTACCCGTCGCCTTCTACATGAACTGGAAGCTTGCGATCCTGCTGGTCTTGCTCGCCGGCATCTATGCCGCGCTCAACGCGCTTGTCGTGCACAAGACCTCAGACGGGCAGGGGCAGGTCGAGAAGCATCATATCGCAGTGGCAGGCCGTGTCGGCGATGTGATCGGCAACGTCACCGTGGTGCAGAGCTACACGCGGCTCGCCGCCGAGGTTTCTCAGATCCGCGTCATGATGCAACAACTGCTCGAGGCACAGTATCCCGTTCTGACGTGGTGGGGCCTGCTCACGGTGCTGACGCGCAGCGCATCGACCGTGACCATGATCGCAATCTTCTTCCTTGGCGCGTGGCTTGCGCGAACCGGAGAAGTGACGATCGGCGAGATCGTGAGCTTCGTTGGATTTGCGGGCCTGCTGATCGGCAAGCTCGAGCTGATATCCGGGTTCCTGACGCGATTCTTCATGCAGGCGCCGACTTTGCGATCCTACTTCGAACTGCTCGACGTCGAATTGGCAATCGGCGAGAAGCCGGACGCGCTCAAGCTTGCGAACGTCAATGGCCACGTCCGCTACGAAAACGTCAGTTTCCGCCACGGTCCCGGTGAGCAAGGGGTGTTCGACCTCGAATTCGAAGTGCAGGCGGGCAGGACGATCGCGCTCGTCGGCCCGACAGGGTCCGGCAAGACCACGACGCTCGCCCTGCTCCAGCGACTGCGCGATACGGATTGCGGCCGCATCCTGGTCGACGGCCACGATGTCCGCGACCTCACCCTGGATTCGTTGCGTGCATCGATAGCCGTCGTGTTCCAGGACGCGGGTCTCTTCAACCGGTCGATCCTGGAGAACATCCGTGTCGGACGGCCGGACGCGACACGCGAGGAAATCGAGGAAGCGGCACGGCTGGCGGAAGCGGATGGGTTCATACGTCAGAAGCCGGGCAACTACGACTTCATGGCCGGAGAACGCGGCGCAGCCCTGTCCGGCGGCGAACGCCAGCGCTTGGCGATTGCCCGCGCCATCCTGAAGAATGCCCCGATCCTGATACTCGACGAGGCGACCAGCGCACTGGATACGGCAACCGAGGCTCGTATCAAGACGGCACTGGACCGGCTCCGCCACGGACGCACCACGTTCATCATCGCCCACCGGCTGTCTACCGTGGCGAGCGCCAATCACATTCTCGTTTTTGACAAGGGCCGGATCGTCGAACAGGGCTCATTCGCCGCACTGCGAAAGGCTGGCGGACTGTTTGCGAGCCTCGTTGACGAGGGCAGCTTCAACAAGCCCAGCGACCAAGAGAAAGGAACCGGCGACAAGGCGCCGGCCCCGCAGTCGGCCTGAGCGAGCGATTGCGCTTAGAGCTTGTGCGCCATCCGCTCGCGCTTCGTTGCGAGGTAGCGCTCGTTATAGGGCGACGAGCGCACGACATGGGCGACCTGCTCGACGACGTCGATTCCGAGCTTGGTGAGCTCGCTGACCTTCGCCGGGTTGTTGGTCATCAGCTTGACCGTCTCGGCACCGAGATCCTTGAGGATCTTCGCCGCAAGCTCGTAGTCGCGCGCGTCGATCGGCGCACCGATGGACAGGTTCGCATCGACCGTATCGAGCCCGCGATCCTGAGCCGCGTAAGCCTTGATCTTGTTCACCAGGCCGATGCCACGTCCCTCGTGGTGCGGCAGGTAGACAATGATCCCGTTGTCGCTGGCAATGATGACATCGAGCGCCTTCTGCAACTGCTGATAACAGTCGCAGCGAAGGGAATGGAAGATGTCTCCGGTCACGCAACCGCTGTGGACACGAACGATCGGCGTCGCCTGGCTGCCCGCTTCCGTGCGATGAACAAGCGCCATCGCCTGGTACGACACAGTGTCGTCCTCGTATGCATGTGCTTCGAGCTCGACGACGCTGCCCTTGAATTCGATTGGCAGTATCGTACGGGCTCTGTCGACAAACATCGGCGCCTCCGCGCGGCGAGCAGTTGCATTGGAGACTCGCTGAGCCCCATTACGCATATTGAGCATTTGCGCGCCCTGCGCAAGATTGGCGCCATGGGCCTGCATACCTGCGCCCACGGTCGACGTTCCAACTTCGGGCGCCTGGGCAGCTAGGATATTCTTGGACATATATCGCCTCGGTTTCCATTCACTCGGTTTTCAGGATATCAGGCGAGACGCAACGGACAAAACGCGTCGGCGGTTTGGTTACCAACGGTCGCCTGGATGAGCCCTGTGCTGTGGCGACACGCAGGCAACAACCTGCACCGCAGCTTCGGGACTTAACGATCCACATCCCAGAGCAGTTCCGGGACAGGCCTTCTCCTCGGAGACGACAGGCGCATGACCTCCGCCACGCGCCGGCGGTCTAAGCCAATCTCCCTGGTCCCCTTGTCCATTCGGTTATTTCCTCCGTCTAAATGGAGTATGTGGCACCTTTAAGATATGAGCGACTGATGCGGGCGAGCGCTCCGATGCAAGTCACTCAACCTTTATGATACGACAATCCAGCGATGTTGGATTGCCGGCCCGGGCGAATGGCTTGCCCACGGCACCTCCACCCGCTCACGCGAGCCGGCGCTTCAGCTTCTTGAGATCGGCGCTGATCGCGCGGCCGGCCTCGTCCTCCATATGCCGGTAGAGCTGCAGGATCTCCTCGCCAAGCGGCGTCAGGCTGGCGCCACCGCCCTTCCTGCCCCCCTTCGCAGCCGCGACCACGGGACCGTCGAAATAACCGTTCAGCGTCTCGATGAGCTGCCACGCGCGCTTGTAGCTCATGCCCATCCGCCGGCCCGCCGCCGCGATAGATCCTGTCTCCCGGATCCCTTCGAGCAGATCGGCCTTGCCGGGTCCCATGGCTGCCCCGTCCTTGAGGACAATACGCAGCCGGGCGGATGGTATGGTGTGCGATTGAGGCATGGCGGCGAAGTTCTAGCCGACTTTTCCCGCCTCGCCCAGCCTGCCAGCCGGCAGCTCCACGGAGGCTGGGTCAGGGGCAAGGAGCGCGGTCCTTAGATTGACGGTTGACGCCCGTCCAATTTGCGCGCGGTTTCGGTCGAGCCATTTCGCGGCTTCCGTTCTGCCCGCCTCGAAGAGATAGGCCAGCAGGCGGCGGTCGGGACTGAGCTTGCTGGCGGCCGAAAGACCTGCCGTATGGCGACCGGCGGAAATCAGATGGTAGCGATGACGGCGCAGGCGCGCGATCGGCGTACCTGCCGGGGCGAGAAAGCCGAGCATTGCCTCCTTGGCCTCGACGATCAGCGCCGCGTCCCGCAGCAGCGGCTGGTTGAACGTGATGTCGTTCACCTGCGCCACGATGTCGGCCGCCGTGCGGGGCGTGGCGGCAATGCTCGTCGGGTTAAGCTGGATGATGAGCGTATCCTCGACCGGGCTCTCGCGGGCGAGATTGATAAGATCCGGATTGGCCGAGAAGCCGCCATCCCAATAGGCGACGCCATCGATCTCTACCGCCTGATGCAGCGTCGGCAGGCAAGCCGAGGCGAGGAGATGCTCGACTGTCATCTCCCGGCGGCGGAAGAACTTCGCGCGGCCGGTCGTCACCTCCGTCGCCGCGATCAGCAGATCCACAGGCAGATGTGCGCGTACTGCGGCAAAATCGATGTTGTCGCAGAGCAGATCGCGCAGCGGATTGAAGCCCATGGGATTGAAAGTGTAGGGCGACAGTACGGCGGTCATGTCGCCGAGCGGCCTTGCGCCCGCAATGCCCGGCAGGAACGAACGAAAGTCGGGCATGCCGGCCGCCTCGATCGCCCGCCAGACCCGGCCGAGATTGTCACGCGCACCGGCCCGCCCGCCGGCCGCCAGACCAGCTACCAGCGCGACGGCATTGACGGCACCGGCACTGGTGCCGCTGATCCATGCCGGCTCCAGTTGCTCGTCCTCGAGCAGACGGTCGAGCACGCCCCATGTAAAGGCACCGTGGGCGCCGCCACCTTGTAGCGCCAGGTTGATCCTGGCATTGCGCCGGAACGGATTTGCCACGAAGCCCTCTCGCTG
>JBJOGJ010000103.1:0-12815 GCA_046048295.1 Pseudomonadota bacterium
AAGACACAGGAGTCTGTGAGGCGAAATGTCTCGATGGCCGTGAAACGCGTCCGCAGTGTCACGCTTTCCCGTCCCAGGCCGTGAATTGAATTTCATGTCGCTCGATGGTGCGGCGAAGCGATGCACCGGAGGTCCGGCATGCGGTCCGAACCATCACGACACGGTGCCCAGGTGCATGCTCACCGCTGGAGCACTGCGGCGGCGACGAGGGCAGCGAGGTGCGGCAGGAACGCCCAGAGCGGCCGATCGCAGCGTTCGGCGATGTCGAGCAGGCTGTGCGGTCTTACATGGCAGTACCTCCACAGAAAGCGGGCCAGGCTCCCTGCGAGGCAGAACTCCCCATGAGGTCTATACTGAGGCCAAACCCTGTTCCTCCCGTCCGGGGTTAACGATGTCAGGGGCTGGAACTGTCCAGTACAAGGCATCCACCTCATAGGGAGGTGATCAGATCGGGGCACCCGTCCAGAGCTTCCAAGCTCAGGCATGGTACCTGCATCAAAGTCAATGCCGTATCACCATGGAAGCTTACAAGCAGTACCAGGCAAATGGCTACTATATTTACAAGAACCTTATAAGCGACGCCAAAATTTCATTACTCCTTAATTCATACCAGTCATTCAAGCAAAGAGGCGGAGTTTACTACAGCCAGTCCAACCACAACTGGAGAAACACGGCAAATGACATGGACGAGTATGGGCTTCTTGAGAAGTCAATGGAGAATTTTACTGACCTGCCATGGGCGCCAAACATTAGTCGGCATGGAAGGGATATTCTTTTGTCAGAAGAGATGAAATGCTGCCTATGCGAGCTGTCAGGGAAAAGTCAAGAATTTTGCATGTGGCAGAATATGCTCTTTGATAAGTCAACAGGCACTGTTGATCATATAGATACATGGTACTTGGATACGGATCCAATGGGGAGCCTGATTGCAGCGTGGGTAGCACTGGAAGATATAGACGGCAAAGGAGGCGAATTTCACGTCTACCCCAAATCACATCTGAGCGAATCTACTAGTCTTAACTGCTGGAAAGATCTTGAGCATGAACAATTCGTGGAATGGTCAGATCAGTTGCGCAAAGATTATTCGCGCAAACCCATTCACTTGAGAAAAGGTGATGTCTTGTTTTGGCACCCCAACCTGCTGCACGGGTCGTCATCTCAAAAGCATGTCGGACACAGCAGAAAGTCGTTAACTGCTCATTATTACCCAGTCAGTTCCAACAAAAGGATCCGAGGCTTTTCGTCGGACACGACAACAAGAATCTACTATGAGCCAGCAGCAGAAAACATCAAAAAGATAAGGCGCTATGGAGCCTTGCCTATTTATGCCAATAGAAGAAGGATCCACTTCAAGCAATCGCTGATTGGGGCTCTTAAATATGTGCTAGATTATAAGAATCAAGACATGATGCTAATGAGCATTACCGATCATCCGGAATTAGAAAATGCGAACTAGCATCGCATTCAAGGCCCGGTCCGCACTTCATATTTGTCGTTCCAGAACTGCAGCAGAAACGAGATCCTCAAGATGCGGCAGGAAAGCCCAGGCAGGCCTGTCGCAGCGCTCCGCGATCTCAAGCAGGCGCGTCTGGCCATCAGCATGGGAGATGAGGTCGAGCATGTCTTTCACTGGGGCCGTGCTTCCCTTGATGCTCGTCTGGGGGTAAAGGCCACGACGGCCGAGTTGCGGCTCCCCGAGGACCAGGGACCGAGGCATGCAGTCATTCTCGATCACATCGACAAGCGTGCGATGAATACACAATGACTCAGCGAGGCCCCGGGCGGTAACCACCAGGCCCGGGATGTCGAGCGAGGTGTGGTACTCGGGATAAGTGCCGTACTTCGAGCGCATGATCGACACCATCGGAATGTCGATGCCGGGGGCGCAGTACATGCTCTCGTCGCTGCCCCGGTCGCGCCAGGCATAGCTGTTGTAGTGACCCACGGCATGCCGCAACACGTGCCGGGCCAAGCGGTCGGCGTAGGTGTCGCCCAGCCGCGAGGGGAGGAAAGACCAGGCCCGTTCGTCGCCCACGCAGGTGAGGTTGAAGGCGGCCCGGACGTGCGCAGTCAGGTGAGCGCGATGGGTCTCAAGCACGGCGGCCGAGCCGATCATTTCGGGTACGAACAGGAAGCGGTAGGTGTACCGCCGTTGTGGCTGAGCGGCTAGCCACTCGGCCAGGGCCACCGCCATCACCGGGCCCGACAGCTCATTGTTGGCCATCGCCGGATGACAGCAATATGTTGAGAACAGAACCTCCTCTGTTGTTGTGCCAGGCAGCACAAACTGGCCCCAATCCAAGGAGCCAGCGATGTGCGCGGCATCGATACGGGCGTGATAGGTGCCCATCGGCAGGCTCTCGCGCTCGCGGTGCGACAGGCAGAAGCCCCACTTGCGCTCGTAGTAGGAGGTGACGTAAGGAATTGCCTCGGGCTGGTCGGGCAGCGAGTAGAGGTGCGGCTGCAGTTCGGCGAGGGAGAGCCGCGCGTCCACGGCAGTGCTGTAGCCGATCACGTGCAGCGTGTTGTCGGCCACGTCGCATAGTCGCCTGCCATCAGGGGCCTCGAGCCAAGCCGATCGCAGGTGCCATTCGTCTGGCACGACCCAATCGAGCACGCGGCTGCTGCTGGCCACCTGCGAAACCGTGAAGCCGTCGAGCGACGCGCCGAGGATCGCGAGGGTGTCACGGATGCCGGGCCCGGCGAGGCTGCGGTGGATGGGCCACAGCCGCTCGAGCAGGGCCAGCATCCGCCTGCCTTCCGCCTCAAGGGCCGGGCGATCGGCATGGTGGTCGAGGAGCGACATGTGGGGAAAGCTCAATGCTCAGGGGTCAGCAGAAACAGGCGGTTGCCAGACGGGCGGATGGCATCGAAGTCGTCATGAAGGCGCTTGCCGAATAGCCGGGCGATGAAGGCGAAGCTGTCGTCGGTCCAGCCGGTCACGTGCTGGATGGCCACGGGGGCGCCGATGCCGTCCATGATGATGGCGGCTGAATCGGCCCTGGCAAACAGCTCCTCGAGAAACCGGCCCGGTGCGTTCAGGTGGTCTAGATACTGAAAAACGCCGATCAATGGCAGGTGGTCCGGTGCGCACCACGGGGCCGAGGAGATCCGCCGGTTGGCGAGGAGCCAATCGAGGCAGTGCACGCCGGCGCTCGTGCAGGCAGGGCCCCAGTAATTCGGCTCGTCGCGGAGGAGGGAGGTGGCGCGGCACCCAGCATCCGCGGCCAGGGTGAGCAAGCCCCAGAGCGGGCAGCCGACTTCCCCATAGCCGCTGAAGCCTCCGGTCCTCGCTTGCAGATAGTCCCAGAGTGTGCGGGAGCGGAAACCTGCGAACCGCTTGAACGCTGCCGGTTCGCCGATCGAGGCCGTGATCGCAGGAGTGAGGGCCCGCAACATTGCTACGTCGCCGCAGCCCACAGCGGCAGCGACTGCGGCGGGTTCAAAGCCCACTGGCGCCGTGATGGAATCGATGATCGAGAGCAGTTCCCGCTCGCCACGCCGCACGTCGGGCGTCGCCTGCCGCTTAATGCCCGTTGCCCAACCCTCGAGCGCCTGCTGGAATCCGGCAGGGGAAAAGCGGTTGAGCACGGTATCCCAGCCCTTGGGGTGCGTAGCCACGGCGCTGCTGAACAACTCGCGGATGATTTCCGATCCGAACCATCGCCGCTTGAACAGGAGCCCACAGTCGGAGCATCGCCAGTTGACGTGCTCGTGGAGCAGCGCTCCTTCGTCCTGCTGCAGGAGATCAGCGAGCTTCTCGGAGTAGAGGTTGGCCTCAGGCGTCGAGTGCTCGGTAGCGGCCGTGCTGCCGCATAACGGGCACCGGTCGATCGTCATGGGCTGCGGTGCGTTCACTCGACGTCCTGCCAGTCGAGCGGCTCGTGCCGCCTGAGCGGCCGCTTGGCGCGCCGGCCCAGCACTCGGTCGTAGTCGCGGGCGTCGATGCCTTGATTCGGCCGCAGCACGCAGATGTTTCCCGAGTCGAGCACCTCTCCTGCGGCGATGTCGCGGGCGGGATAGACGGCCCGCCGGAATGCCCGCGGATGGTCGTTCGCCATCTCGATGGGCAGCGGCTGCTTCTGCGGCGTGCCCTGGAGGGTGCGGATGTCGTCGAGCGCGCCGATCAGAGTTCGGAGGTCGGTGCCGTCGAGGGAGAGCTGGTGGTCGCGGAAGGTGCGGTCGTGCTTTTGGTCGGTGAAGTGAAACTCGAGCACCTCGGCTCCCATGGCTGCGGCCACCTCGAGGGCCTTGGTGCCGAGCGTGTGGTCGGAGTAGCCCACGGTCACGCCCAGGCTGGTGTAGGCCCGCATCACCGAGAGATGGGCGTCGGCATCAGCGATCGGGTACATCGTGGTGCACTGGAGCAGGGCCAGCAGCGATCGCTCTTGGTACGCCGGATTCGCGGTGCGGATCACGTCCACGGCCGCGGCAACCTCGGCCATCTCGGCGAGACCAGTGGAGAGCAGGAGCGGTTTGCCGGTCCGCGCCGCGGCTCGCAGGAAGGGGGGCGCTGTGAGGTCGCCGCTGCCGATCTTGCAGGCGGTGAGCACGGGGGTGATCCAGTCGAAGGCAGCGATGTCCCATACCGACGCCACATAGCCGCGGCCGGCGGCAAGCACGCGTTCGGCGAGGGCCAGGTGCTGCTGCGGCGAGAGTTCAAACCGCTTGAAGTGGGAATTGCGGTCGGGGCTGGCGACCGACGAAACCAGCGTGTCGCCGTAATACACCTGAAACTTCACGGCATCGGCCCCCGCCTCGAGGGCAAGATCAGCGAGCCGGAGGGCAGCGTCAAAATCCCCCTCGTGGTTGCCGCCAATCTCGGCAATGAGCCAGGGGCCGTGTGGCCCAGAAAAGACAGTCCGTTCCGTTCGCTGCTCTATCGTAGTCATCTCCAATGCAAATCGAAGTACATCTTTACTTCCGCTCCGTAGCTGTGCTTATCGCTACTGAGGAGAAGTGAATTCGCTCCGTTGAAGTCGTATAGGGTTGCATTCTCGGCATTGGCCCGCATCAACAGATTGAATTGGAGAAAAGGATTGAAGTCTTTGCTGCGCCAGAGAGAGTCGGATGCAGCAATGACGGCATTGGCCCGCGCCTTGCCAATCAGCACCAAGCAAAAGGCACGTGGCACCATGTCTTGCGCTAAACCGCCGGCCAGCACAAACCCGTGCCCTTCCTGGGCCACTTCGTACAAGGACTCAACGCTATCCATCCTCCGCAGTGCCGTATCGGCGGCATTGTTTGCCTCAAGCGTCTCGTAATACAATTCTTTCACGCGACCAATCGTGATCTCAGGCAAAAGAACCGCGCCCCCTTCTAGAGCTGTGCGGTAATCTTGGCGACGTTTTCGACCGAAATAGACGAGGCCATCTTTGTCTTTAAAGCGACTTAAATCCTCAATCCATGCTGTGTGGCGCGGTTGTGCGATTGGGTGCCGACCGTGCTTCTCAAACCACAGCCACGGGCGCAGATCCCGCTCGCCAGGGAGCGTGCTCCAGCGCACCTCGCCATAGGTGTCTATAAGAATGTCAAGCAGCTTGTGTTGAACCTCGACGGCCTGGAGCAAACGTCGGCGAGGCGAAGGGTCTTGCCTGCCAAGTTGGACAGGGCCCAGGTAATAAGCAAAGTCCGGCCTGCAGACCTGGTTGTTTGGATCGAGGCAGACGGGCCAAATACAGGCCGGTATCCCTGCCTCCGTTGCGAGCCACCAGTGCACCTCATGGCATAAAGCAGACAGAATAATTGGGTGCGTAAATACACTAGCTTCATCCGCATCTTGCCATAGGCGCAATGCAGTATCCGGATCAATCCGCTCAACATTAACATTGAATTGATTCATGGCTCTAGTATTTGCCACTATGGCAAGTTGAATTCTAGTAAGGGTGAACTGCTATCGCAAGCGAATGCAGATGGGGGCCTCAAGATGCTTGAGCGAGTTGGCTGCGATTGGTACGAAAAAGTCAGCAACGGTTCGCACTCAAGATAACCTTGCCTTCACGGCATCCGATCGGACTGAATCCATTTTTCGCAAACGCCCGCAGCGATGGATCATTCGTGGTTGCAACCTCTGCTGCTACGTTGAACAAGCGGGAGCATGCCAGAAACGACCGTGCTAGATGACCGATCATGTGTGAACCGATACCCCGATTTCGATGAGATGGACTGACGCCTATGTATGACACAAGAATTGTTTCTAATGATGGATCGTACTCGTGAAATAGCCGTGCTCGTACACATCCCACGGCAACACCGTTGTCAATCGCCATGGCCGCGAGAGCGGTTCCAAAACGATCGAGATGTTCTTTCAGGGCCGGGCCCACACGACGCTCGCGAAGGGAATGCTCGCAGGCGACGAAAGTTTCGACCCGCTGAGGAGTGACAGGAACCAGAGTTAAACCGGCGACAATCTCAACTTCACCGAGGGGTTGGAGCTGATCCATCAGCTTCATGTGTGGTTCGAGGAGCCAATGCAGCGAAGCGGGCGAGGCCATGGGGGATGATGCTAGAGGCTGAAATGATCTGTGTTTGCAGGTTTCGCGTATCAACAGAAGCCGGTGGCATTGACCGGCTTCACCAAGTGCCTCTGTATTCATTGTTGCACCGCAGGCTGGCTTCACAGGACACTGCCTGTTCGGTTTAGCTACAATGAGTGAGAAACGGCACGCCTGTCAAATGCTCTGTGCAGGGGTCACCGGATTCCCCGCACTATCGCAACCACGGCGGGCCCGCATCCATGCCCTCAAAAGTCTCACAAGGGATTGCGGCAGGCAACGGAGCCAAACCATGCGTTCCGCTGCGGTCCAAGGTCGATCGTCAATCAGCCATGTGTTGCTGGCGGTTTTGAGCACGCGGCGGCGGCGGCGTGCGGAATCAACCACAGGTTTCTGCGAGGGGTAGCCCCATCCGTCGCACCAAAGCCAGTCATCGCCGCAGATGATCGCCTCTGGAAACAGCTCGTCGCAGATCGCAATCTCCGCCCCTCGCTTGTCGGCATCGATATAGATCAGGTCCGGCCGTAGGCCGATTGCATGTAGCAAAGGAAGCATGTCACACCCATTGCCACGCACGGGAATCACCTGGCTCTGATGCTTCCACATCGTTGCCAGAAACGCGTGATAGAGGCCATCGGGCATGCGGAATTGGTCGGCATGTAGCCGGCCGATGGGATGGCCATCGCTGAACGGATCGGGACCCTTTTTCTGCGGCCACGGGTCGATCGCCACTACCGTCAGGTCGGGGCACACCTTGAGCCATTGCCGAACAGAGCCCCCCATGAATGCGCCGATTTCTACGATGACTCGAGGTTGTCGCACGGCGATCAGGTGCCTGATCAGATCCCTGCCGCCGTAGTCCATCACCCACGGCACGGCCGTCACATCGGGCCGCTGAGCAGGCCATGGGAAGCGGAGACGGAGCGATTCGAGCGCAGTGCGAGCTTCAGTCATTGGAAAACAACTGGATCAGCCATGAACCAGGGATTCAACGGCCCGGCTCGAGTCAGACGTTCGCACTCATGTTAGCCCCCCACGACGACGGGCATTTGCCTCGGTGATAAGGGACAGGATTCCATGCTCGACAGTTGTGCGAGTGTAGCGATAAGCAGCATGCTTCACCGCCCACGTCAGTGCTCGGAGTGCGGAAGGCGCAGGCGGGGCTGGGTGCGCCGAACGATTACGGTCAGCCGCAGCATGGTAGGTATCGATGTCGTTGGTCTTCTGACCTGAATGCCGGCGGAATTGGCCCAGCCTCGCAAGGATTTTGCCTGGGGTGGCCAGCCTGGCCATTCGCAGCCAGAGGTCGTAGTCCATCGTCAGCGGGAGGTTGGGATTGATCTCTCCAACCGTGAAATACAGGTTCCGCCGGAAAAAAACCGCCTCCTGCGGAAGATAGCGATTGCCCCAGTACAGCTCCTGGTAGTCCACAGCGGCAACGTATCGCGATGAAAGACGGCGCCCCGCCCCATTGATGAAGTCGTGGTCGCCATAGGCCCACTGAATGCTGGGGTTTCGGCCGAAGAACTCGATGACCGTTCGCAAGGCCCCATCGATGAGGCGATCATCGCTGTTCAGCCAGCCGAAAATGGATCCTCGTGCCAGCCGGAAGCCCTCACGCAGAGCGGTTGCCTGCCCGCCGTCTGGTCTGCTCTGCCAGTGAGCAAGCCGATGTTCGTACTTCCGGATCACATTCACCGATCCGTCCGTCGACCCGCCATCCATGACCAGAATCTCGCAAACGTCTGCGGGGTAGTGCACCAGGCTCTCCAGGCAATCCTCCAGGAACGAGGCCTGGTTAAACGACGGCACCACCACGCTCACACACGGCCGGCTAGCCATGCGGTTAACCCACCGGCTGGGAGCGTTGAGCGCCCCAGGCAGGCTCGCCAAGCGGAGGCATCGCCACGGAGGCGCGGAGCAGCACGGCCTCGGCACGGGCGCGATCGGCGGGATGCTTCGCCTGCAGGCTTTCGAGCCGAGACATCACGGTGTGGCCGACCCGGCCCTGGTAGAGGCCGCCATGCCGCAGCACATCGCGCCAGAAGACATGAACGGCATTGTTGGCGGTGAACAGGGCCTCCCGCTCAAGCCGCAGACCGCGGCTCGCGGCCAGATTGATCGGCTCGAGGCCGGTGCGGCCGTGGCGAAAGTGCAGGTCGTGGTCTTCGTAGGTGCTCACCACCTGATCCACCTCGTGCATCAGCAGCGTGTCGAGCGCTTCGGCCACGTGCTCCGGCCGCCGCAGCGGCGCATGGACGTTGAGGACAGCCACGATGTCCGGGAAGAAATCGAGCCTCGCTTCCATGTCGTCCACCGCGGCCCGGAGGATCTCCTGCAGGTGCACGTCCGGGTCCGAGAGATGCGGGTCGCGCAGGCGGACCGCAATGCCTGGCCAGGCCGAGCAGTGATCCGCCACCCGGGGGTCGTCGGTGCTCACATAAACAAGGTCGAAGGCCGGGCAGCCGGCGGCGCAGTCGAGCGCGTAATCGACCAGCGGGCGTCCGGCCAGCGGTGTGAGCGCGACGTCGGGAATCCCCGGATAGGTGTTCTTCACCGGGATGATGGCGACGCACCGGGGCCGCACGGGCCCGTCGTATTTGGCAGCCATCGCCCGCTTGATCTCACGCCGAGCGGCGAGCAGAGCCTCGGTGTTAGTCGACATCGAGCTGGAATGCTGGCGATAGAAAAAGAGCGGTGTCTGCACGTTGGCAACCTTGAAGCGGTGCAGCATCCGCAGCCAGAGTTCGTGGCCGTCCTGGGCGGCGAAACGGGTGTCGTAGCCTCCCACCGCTTTGAGCACACGCGTGCGGATCATCGTGCACGCGCCATGCGCGGGGAGATCCAGCAGCTCCGCTTCCTCATGCACGCGCTTGCGACGCTCGACGCCGATCACGTCGCCCGTTTCGGTGATGTAGATCCAGTTGGGGTAGACGAGGCCAACATCAGGATGGCGGTCAAGATGATTGCTGAGCACGAGGAGCGCGCTGTCGTCGAGATAGTCGTCGGCGTCGAGCCGCATGATGAAGCGGCCGCGTGCCATCTCCAATGCAGCGTTGGCGCAGGCCCGAAGCCCAAGTGGCTGGGCATTCGACACCAACCGCACCCGGCCCTCAAACCTGGCTTGAAACTCTCGGGCGATCTCCAGGGTGTGGTCGGTCGACGCCTCGTCGAACACGATGAGCTCCCAAGCGTCCAAGCTCTGGGAGGCAACGCTTTCAAGCGCTTCGCGAAGGAACCGGCCGTAGTTGCGGCACGGCACATAAATCGTAATCTTCGGAGGCATCGTTAAGAATTTTGCTTGTCAGCGGCTGAGGCTTGTACGTGGTGCACCTGCTGATCCTAATGACTGCAATGTTGTAAAGTTGCATAATAGCTGTGCTGCAGACAGGCTTGAGGTGAGCCACGAACAGGTGTTCAAAGCCCTCATTCCGCCATCATTATGAAGTTTGTCCCGGTGGGAAGCGCAGGCTTCCTTGGGCGCCATGCGGCGAACGCCGTTCATGCTGCGGGTCATGAGTGCGCCGTGCTCGATGTGATCGACATCCCGGCCACACTTCGGGCTGCCGGGATGCGATGGCAGGCAGAATCCTCTGAGTCGGTCGATGATCTCTGGCGGACGTCTAGCAGTGCCGATGTGGAGAAAGTCGATTCCGCTGTGGAAAATCCCCCTCTGGGCGCCGAACTGAATGGACTTGCCGAGATTGTGGTGGCCGAATGCCCGGCGCCGCTGTCGTTCGGCGTGCCTCGTCCGGGAGACATCTCGCCCGCGCGAATGTCCGCCACCAAGGCCGAAACCTGTTGGGGTGGATGGCAGGCGTTTCCTTCGCCGAGGGCCTGCGCGATCTGTTCGTGCATCATTGTGCAGCAGCGCAGTAGTTCCCTCAGGAGATGGCGATGACCTCCCGGGCGCTCACCGGTCGACTCGTGCGACGCCTCGGTGGGGCGGTGGCCCAGCGGCTCGGCACCCGCTTGTGGATCGCGTCAAACACCGCGCTGCTACAGGTCGAGAGCGCCGAAGGCGATGTCCATCGTGTCTCGAAGCCAGAGGCGGGCGTCTTTCGCGTGGCCTGCTTCAGCCCCTACGCAACCTGGGACATGGTCTCGGCTTGGGAACTGACTGTGCTGCGAGCGTTGGCGAGGCGCGGCTGCGACACGCGGCTGCTCCTCTGCGATGCCGTCTCCCCGACCTGTGATCTCGTCTGGGCAGACGGCAACCCAAGCCAGCACCGCTGTCTGGTCTGTCAGAGCCGTGCCGCGGGAGCTGCCCGGCTGCAGCACCACCCCTTTGAGTGGATTTCGCGCTATGTCGACGCCGCCGACCGTGCTGCGGCGATCGATTGGGCCGCGGCCCTGCCCGACGGCAGCCTGCGCCACGCCCAGCTCGGTGACGATGACCTGGGCGAATGGTGCTTCGGTTCGATGAAGAGCCACTTCCGGGGTCCACGGCTTGATCTGGATGATCCAGGGGTGCGGCGCGTTTACCGGGAGTATCTGTCTGGCGCAGCACAGGCTCTAGCCGGCTGTCGCGCCTGGCTGGCAGCTGTGCAGCCTGATGTGCTCTGGCTGTTCAACGGCCGCCTTGCGCTCACGCGTGTCGCCTTTGAAGCGGCGCGGGGGCTCGGGATCCGGGTGATCTGCCACGAGCGCGGCATGGTGCGGAATTCCCTGCGGCTGTGGGAAAACGAACGCTGTTCGCAATATCGCGGTCGCCGGGAGGCTGCGCTGGCCAACGCGCGGCAACCGCTCACGGCCCAGCAGGCGCGGCAGGTGCTCCGCTGGCTCGACGACCGCCGCCACTCCCGCAACTACAACCGACAGCCCTTCCTGCGCAAGCGCCGTCCGAGCGCGGCGCAGTCGCTGGCGGCAGCCGGGGTGTCGGCGGGCGACCGCATCCTGTTGGCGCTCACCAGTTCAGACCACGAATTCGGCGCCGAGCCCGATCGCAATCTGATCTTCGCTGAGCAGCACGAGTGGCTCATGGCAATCGTGGGCTGGGCGACCCGGAATCCAGGCTGCCACGTCGTCATCCGGTTTCATCCGAATGCGAGCCCCGCCTCCTGGGCGGCATTGGCAGAGCGTCTGCCCGAACTCAGCGCGACAGATGAAACAGCTTCGGTCGTGCGGCCGAGGGCAAACGTATCTGTCGTCCCGCCGGGAAATCCACTCGACACCTACGCTCTCCTGGACGCGAGCCTCGCCGTGACGACCTACGGTTCGACAATGGGGATCGAGGCGGCCGCTGCCGGCAAAACCGTGATCGTGGCCGACCGCTGCCTCTACCACGGGCTCCCGTGGGCCCAGACGGCCGAGTCGCCCGCCCACTTCGTGGAATTGCTCGACCGCGTGCCGTGGTCTGCCGGGCCGCAGGCAGATCCAGATGTCGCCGCGGGCGCCATGCGCTTCTTCTGGGATTACCACCTGGGGCCAAGCATCACCAGCCGGCACGTGCGTCATCCCGGCCTCGACTACGCCCGAATCACCTACCGGGCCGACGTTCCAGAGAGCCTCGACCACGGCAAGGACCAGGGCCTCGACAGGATCACCGACGTGATCATGAACAGGCGACCGATCTACGATCCGAGAGCCTGCGGAGATGCCGACGCCGAGCGGGCTGCCGTGTTCGCCCACTTGAAAGCCGCCGGTCTGAAGAGGAGGGTGGCGAGTTGAACGAAAACGGTGCTGTGGCCGTTTCCGTCATCGTGCCGACCAATCGGCGTCCGCGGCAGTTGCAGGCATTCCTTGAAGCGCTGGCATCGCAAACGATGCAGGAACCCTGGGAGGTCGTCATCGTCGATGACGGCAGTCCGGAGCCACTGAATCCCAGCGTGTAAAGGCTGGTGACCGCCCGCGGCTGTCAGCTCGTGCAGCAGGCTAAGGGAGAGTTCATCGCTCTCTACATCCGTTAGGCACCACGCGGGAAGACCTCAGCTTCCACCGCGGCCATTGGCGTCTGGAAGATGGCGAGCGCCGCCGGCTTCGTGCTCGAAGCCATCATGGATTCGTAGCCCCGACCCCGCCGTTACGATCCCGTGGCGTCCGTCCACCGGGACCAGTCACCCCGTTGACCGGCGTCTACTGTTCACGTTTTAGAAGTCGAGAGTTCACGACCCTGCCGACATACCCCGGAATCCTGCTCTCCCTGTGATCGGCCCCTGAGTCAGGGCCGCCTAAAAGTCTGCCTGCGTAGGTGTTAGCAGGTTTGTCAGCATTGGCGTTGGTCAGCGAAATCTCCGCTCGACTCGCCAGGGCCTGCGCGAGCTGGCCTACGCCATCAAGGCACTGCTGGCCCTGGGAGGTGTGACAACGTCGGAGCCCACA
>JBJOGJ010000104.1:0-12741 GCA_046048295.1 Pseudomonadota bacterium
ACAACGACACCGAGAACGCGGTTGCCAATTCTCTCGCCGCCATTCGTGCCGGCGTGCGCCAGGTGCAGGGCACGCTGAACGGCCTGGGCGAGCGGTGCGGCAATGCCAACCTCACCTCGATCATTCCGACGCTCCTCCTGAAGAGCGAGTTCGCCGAACACTTCGAGACCGGCGTCACGCCTGCGCGTCTCGCCACGCTGACGCATGCGAGCCGCGTCCTCGATGAGATCCTGAACCGTGCGCCCAACCGGCATGCGCCCTACGTCGGAGAGGCAGCCTTTGCGACCAAGGCCGGCATCCACGCCTCCGCCATCCTGAAAGAGCCCGAGACCTACGAGCACGTGCGCCCCGAGAGCGTCGGTAACCGCCGCCGCGTGCTCGTGTCCGACCAGGCTGGCCGCTCGAACATTCTCGCCGAGCTCGAGCGCATCGGCGTCGTCGTCGATGCCAAGGATCCCCGGATCGCGCGCATCCTCGACGAGGTGAAGGCCCGCGAGGCCGTCGGTTATGCCTACGAGGGTGCCGATGCGTCTTTCGAACTGCTCGCCCGCCGCCTCCTCGGCGAGGTGCCGCACTACTTTTCCGTCGAGAGTTTCCGCGTCATGGTCGAGCGGCGGCACAATGCGGTCGGCCAGCTCGTCACGGTGTCGGAGGCCATCGTGAAGGTGCGCGTGAACGGCGACGACAACCTGATCGTCGGATACGGCGAGGGCAACGGCCCGGTCAACGCACTCGACAAGGCGCTGCGCGCCGATCTCGGCCGCTATCAGAAGTACATTTCGGACGTCAGCCTCGTCGACTATAAGGTCCGTATCCTGACGGGTGGCACGGAGGCCGTGACCCGCGTGCTCGTCGAGAGCCGCGACGAGGAGACGGGCGAGCGCTGGTTCACGGTGGGCGTATCGCCGAACATCGTCGATGCGAGCTTCGAGGCGCTGGCGGACTCTATCACCTATCGCCTCTATCGGGACGGCGCGACGACGCACGGCTGAGAAGCCGGTCGCCTCAATACCAGATCCCGGGCCAGCGATGGCGCGGGCGCATGCCGATGGGCCCGACGCCGACCATTGACACCATCGGCTCGTCGACCACCTCGATCGGCGGATACTGGGATCGGATGTCGAGTCGCTTCAGACGCTCGATGCGATCCCTCGTTTCGGGATGCGTCCTCAGTACCGAGGGCTGGGGCACGCGCCGGCCCGGAACCGGGTACATGAAGTCTTCCCAGAAGGCGCCCGCGTAGCGTTCGACCCGGTTCAGCGCGGAAGCGAGCCCCATCGGGTCGCCGGTCAGGAGGGCCGCTTCGAGGTCGGCATCGTATTCGCGTGCACGCGAGAGCCCCATCTGCAGCAGGCTGGAGATCGCCGGCGCGAAGTACAGCAGCAGGATGGCCAGCCACGAAATGCTGGGCTCTCCACTCGCCATGGAGAATAGGTTGAGGATGACGAGGAAGAGCGCGAGATACGAGAGCGACTGCGTCACCCTGGTCATCACGTCGGCTAGCGACATGATCCACAGGTCGTTGTTGCGCACATGGCTCATCTCGTGGGCGAGCACGCCGACGAGTTCGCGCATCGTCAGCTTTCGCAGCATGCCCTCGGTGATCGCGATGACGGCAGTGTTCGGCGTGCCGGTCGCAAATGCGTTCAACATGCTGCTCGGGATGACATAGAGCGCGGGGGTAACCGGCAACTCGGCGCGCTGGGCAAGCGTTTCGACGATGCTTGCGAGCTGGGGATTGCGCCTCGCATCTATTCGCTCGGCCCGGTAGCAGCGCATCACGGACTCGGGCGGAATGCGGGGCGCGAACGCGAGGATCATCGCGACCATCAGCACCGCCCACATCAGCCCGATCCATCCGAACATCAGGATTGCCGACAGTGCGACAACCAGCCCGATGCCGCCGAGCAGTAGCAGCGAATGCAACTGGTTGAGCCGCTTGTGCTCCTTGTGCTCGATCTGGTCGACGTAGGACAACCGCATCTCGGTCACGCCGTTCTCCATCGCTCCGGCGGTTCGCGGAAGCCTGCCCGGTTCCGCGTCAGAAATTCTCGCGCACCGTCTCGGTCTTTTCCACCACGCCGCGCTCGCGGGCGATTCTTAGCGCGGCTGGTATCACGTCCTCAACCTTGTTGACCGTCTCGAAGCTAACTTCCAGCCCCGCGCGTATGAAATGCTGCTCGCGCATATGCGCCAGCAAGGTGATGAACGGCTGCCAGAATCCGTCGATGTTGGTCAGGATGATCGGCTTCGTGTGCTGGCCGAGTTGCGACCACGTCAACTGCTCCACCAGTTCTTCGAGCGTACCGATGCCACCGGGCAGGGCGACGAAGGCGTCCGATTTCTCGAACATCTTCATTTTGCGCTCGTGCATGTCGCCGGTGACGATCAGCTCGTTGACGTCCTTCAACATCTTCTCGCGGGCGATCAGGAAGTCGGGGATGATGCCCGTAACGTGACCGCCGTGCTCGAGCGTTGTGCGCGCAACTTCACCCATCAGCCCGAGGCTTCCGCCGCCGTAGACCAGCCCGATTCCGGCTTCCGCAAGCGACCGGCCGAGCGTTCTCGCAGCGTCGGCATAGATGGGGACGCTGCCGCTTCCCGAGCCGCAATAGACACAGATGTTGGATATCAGGGGGCCATCTGCCGGCTTTGCCGCAGCCTTGGCCGTGCCGGCCAGCTTGCGTGCGTCGCGGGCGCCGGCTGCGTTCGCGTCTACTGCTTCTTCTCGGATATTCTTCTGCATATGATTTCTGCTGACGTAATGTGACACGAATTCCAGGTTATCAGGCCGGTTTGGCGCTCATGCGACAACCTGGCGGCCTCTAGATATGGGATCTCCACCGAAAAGATCCAGGTCGCCCGGGATCGGCTGGTGATCGCTGGCGGTTCCGCGGCACGCCCGGCTTAGGCACCGTTTGCCGTTGACTTTGAGTTGTGCTTTTGTTGGCCATGCTCGGGGTTATGGGCGAGATTTGAGCGCTTTTCTGGGGTGTTGCGGTCTTCTCCACAGTTTCGTACCGCAGCAGGAAGGAGTAGGGATGATGCGCGTGAAATTCCTCGCCGTGCTCGTGACGGTTCTCTCGCTTGGCGTTCATCGGGCCGAGGCGGCGCCCGTTGTGCGCGACGTCCTGGATGACATCTATCGCCCCGTGATGAGCGTCTATGAGGAGGCCCAGCGCGCCTACCGCGCGCGCGTGGTCGCCAAGCTCAAGGTGGCGCCCGCTGAAGGTCTGCTCGCTGAGGTGCGTCCGAAGGCGGCAACGCGGCAGACGGGTCCGCAGTCGTACTGGGAGCAATTCGAGACCGGGACGTCACGCGCCGGGCAGAATCTGGCCCTTTGGCTGGAGGCCGCAAATCGCAATTATCAGTCCGTGGTCGTGCGACGTCTGAAGGAGCCTGCGCCGCAGATTGCGTGGCGGCAGCAGCCGCTGGCGCCGGGCTCGCTCGCCCTTTTCGGGGCCTCGGAAGTGCGCTCGGTCGCAGCCCGGGTCGATCAGGCCATGCGCCAGCCGAAGGTCGTGGAAAGCCCGCTGCCCGCTGCCGCTCCTTCGATGCCGGCGCCGGTCGCCAAGCGGGTGGAGCCGCCTGCCGAATCCCCGCCGGATGTCGCCGCGGCTGCCCGCATCGAGGCAGAACGTCGGGCGACACAGGCGTTGGATGCGGCCCGGAAGCGGATTGCTGCTGAGAAGGATGCTGTTCAGCGTGCCGAGGCCGAGCGACAGGCGCGAGCAGCGGCGCAACGCGAGGCCGCGGCGCAGCGTGAGGCAGCGGCACTGCGTGAAGCCGAGGCGCAGCGGCTGGAAGCGGAGCGGAAGGCGCGGCTGGCCGAGGCCGCGCGCCGCGAAAAGGAGGCGTCGAAACGCGCTGCACAGACTGCCGAGGCAGAGCGTACCCGCAGGCTGGAGGCGACGCGTCTGGCCGAGGCGAAGGCGGTCCGGGAGCGTGAGGAGAAGCGGCGCGAAGCATTGCGGCAGCAGGCCGACCGGCAGGCTGCCCGGCGTCTCGAAAACCAGCGGCGGCGTACGGAGATCATCGTCGCCAGCCACAGCCAGGTTGCCCGCCGTCAGCAGGGTGCCGTGGCGGTACCCGTGGCCAAGCCGGACCGGCAGCCGCAGCGTACGGTTCAACTTTCAGCGCCGGATCGCAACGTGTCCCGGCCGAGGGTGGCTCTTTCTGCCGATGTTCAGCGCAAGTTCAGGGAGACGAACCGCAGCTCCCTCGGGGCTCGTGTGCCGCGCCAGGGCCAGGATGTCCAGCGTGCCTTGCGTGGCTATAAGCAGCGACGTAAGGCCCGCGTCGCAAGGTCGGCTGCCTGCAGGGGCAGCGCCGGCAAGCGTGTCGGGAAGCGATACGTGGTGGCGCCCGGCGATTCTCTCTGGCTGATTGCGCAGCGCTTCTCCCGCGAACCCGGCTCGTATGTGCAGGCCCTCCACCGCGCAAATCGCGGCACCGTGCGCAACAAGAACGTGATCCGGCCGTGCCAGCGGCTCAGGCTTCCTTGAGCAGGGCCCCGTCTTCTGGGTTCCGCCGTCAGCGGTCCGGAGGCCATTCGACAAGTCGTGCGTCATGGCCTATGACCGGGCCAGGTAGCGGGACGACGCAATGGCGCTGAACGACAGAGAAGAAGCTGGCCCACGGGCCGGGCTGGATCCTTCCGGAGACTGGCTGCAACGGGCGGCGAACGCCGTCCGGCGCCGGCTGCTGCCCGGCGAGGAGCAGATGCGCGTCATTCGCGGCCTCTACCCGTACGTCTGGCCGGCCGACCGCCGCGACCTGCAGATGACGGTCGCCGGCTCGCTCGTTCTCATGGTCATCGGCAAGGTGGTGACCGTGCTGATGCCCTTCACCTACAAGTGGGCGACGGACGCGCTGGTCGCCATCTCCCAGGGCGGGGCTGCCGCCTCGTGGCTGCTCGGGGCGCCGATCCTCGCCATCGTCGCCTATGCCTTCGCGCGCATCCTGATGACCGTCATCATGCAGGTGCGCGAAGGCATGTTCGCCAAGGTCGCCATGCACGCGGTCCGCCGGCTCGGCCTCGAGACCTTCGAGCATATGCACCGGCTGTCGCTCCGCTTCCATCTCGAGCGCAAGACCGGCGGCCTCACGCGCGTGCTCATGCGAGGCCGCGAAGGGATCGAACGCATCTCGCGCATGGTGTTGATGACATTCCTGCCGACCGTGCTGGAATTCACGCTGGTCGTCGTCGTCTGTGCCCTCGCCTTCGACTGGCGCTATGTCGTCGTCATCATCCTGATGATCATCTGCTATCTCTGGTTCACCTTCGAGGCGACGGAATACCGGATCAAGATCCGCCGCGAGATGAACGACAGCGACACCGAGGCCAACTCGAAGGCGATCGACAGTCTCCTCAACTACGAGACCGTCAAGTATTTCGGTGCCGAGACGACCGAGGCCAGGCGCTACGACAACTCGCTCGCCGTCTACGAGCGCGCCAGCATCTCAACCTACACGACGCTTGCAGTCCTGAACTGCGGCCAGGGCGTCATCTTCACCATTGCCATGGGCGTCTGCATGGTCATGGCCGGTTACGATGTGCTCGACGGCTCGAAGTCCGTCGGTCACTTCGTGATGGTGAATGCGCTGCTCTTGCAGCTCGCCATTCCGCTCAACCAGGTCGGCTCCACCTACCGCGACATCAAGCAGTCGCTGACCGACATCGAGACGATGATGGACATCCTCGACAACCATCCCGAGGTGGGGGACCGGCCGGGTGCCAAGGATCTGGCCGTCGCCGGCGGCACCATCCGCTTCGACAACGTCAGGTTCCAGTACGAGGCGGGGCGGCCGATCCTCGACGGGCTTTCCTTCGAGGTGCCGGCCGGGCAGATGGTGGCCATCGTCGGCCCGTCGGGCGCCGGCAAGTCGACGATCTCGCGTATCCTCATGCGGTTCTACGACATCAAGGACGGCAGCGTCACGATCGACGGCCAGGACATCCGCGACGTCACGCAGTCGAGCTTGCGTCAGGCCTTTGGCGTGGTGCCGCAGGACACCGTGCTCTTCAATGATTCGCTCTTCTACAACATCCAGTACGGCCGCGCCGATGCGACGCGCGAGGAAGTGGAGGCGGCGGCAAAACTCGCGCAGATCGACGAGTTCATCAAGACGCTGCCCGATGGCTACGACACGATGGTCGGCGAGCGTGGTCTCAAGCTTTCGGGTGGAGAGAAGCAGCGCGTCGCCATTGCGCGCACGATCCTCAAGGGCCCGCCGATACTGATCCTCGACGAGGCAACGAGCGCGCTCGACAGCCACACCGAGAAGGAGATTCAGGACGCGCTCGATCAGGTATCGAGGAACCGCACCACCCTGGTCATCGCGCACCGGCTCTCGACCATCGTGCATGCCGACAACATTCTCGTTCTCGAGGCGGGACGCCTCGTCGAGCAGGGCACGCACGGCCAGCTTCTCGCTGCCGGCGGCCTTTACGCGAGCCTCTGGAACCGCCAGCGCGAAGCCGAAGCCGCGCGCGAGCAGCTTGCCCGCACGCTGCAGGAGGCCGAGGCGGCTGGCGCAATTCCTCCCGCCAGCACGCGCTCCGGGGACCGCGAATAGAGGGCTAGGACGCCCCCATGATGGCCTCGATCGCCCAGGCGTGGTGGCTGACCGGAAACAGCGAGATCAGGTAGGCGATGTAGGCGAAAACCAGCGCCAGCCCTTCCCAGCGGCGGATGCGCAGGTCCACTGTCGCGAAGAGGATGAAGGCCAGCGACGCGGCGACCATCACGAGGTTGTCGTAGAACACGATCTGCGGCGGAATGGTCGTCGGCGCGATCAGGGCCGTCAGCCCGCCGATCCCCAGCGTATTGTAGATGTTCGAGCCCATGATGTTGCCGAGCGCGACTGCGGGAAAGCCGCGCAGCGCCGCGACCAGCGACGTCACGAACTCGGGCAGCGACGTGCCGATGGCGACGATCGTCAGTCCGATGATTTCTTCCGGGATGCCCGATGCGCGTGCGAGGCCGGACGCCCCGACCACCATCAGGCGTGCGCCGAGTGTCACGATCAGGAGCCCGGCAATTGCCAGGGCCGCGTAGAGGCCGACCGCGGGCCAAATGGCGCTGGCCGCCGGCGGTATCGCTTCGTCCGCGGTCGGCGCCGATGCGTCTGCCGGCGGCTTCTCACGCAGCCGCTTGTAGGCCTCGCTCTTCTCATAGGCGCTCGTATGTCCGCGCCAGACGCCGCGCATCTCGTGGTGGATGGCATAGGCGATATAAACCATCAGTGTCGCTACGAAACCAAGGCCGAGCAACCGGTCGTAGGGCAGCAGCAGGCTCGTCGCGGCGAACGCCACGGCCGTTGCGACGACGAAGTATCCGTCCCGTTCGAGGCATTTCGAGTCGACCTTGATGGGAAATATCACTGCCGCGAGACCGAGGATCAGCAATATGTTCGATATGTTCGAGCCGACGAAATTGCCGATCGCGATGCCCGGGCTGCCGTCCATCGACGCCTGCACGCTGGTGACCATTTCAGGCATCGAGGTCGCAAAACCGACCAGCGTCAGCCCGATCAGGAGTTCCGAAACGCCGAGTTTCTTCGCCGCCTGCACCGACCCGCGTACCAGCATCTCCCCTCCGATGGCCAGGAGCAGAAAGCCTGCCGCTACAGCGAGGATCGAATTCATGATTGTCCGTTGCCGTGTTCGACCTGGTGAATCGGTTCGGCAGGCCTGACCTCAGGCAGCCACGAATGCGTCTTCTGTGTAGCCCTGGAGGTAGAGCAACGCGGTCAAATCGCTGTGGGTGATGACTGCGCCGTCCGGCAACGTGGCGACCAGGTCGCGCAGCACCGGCTTGGCGCGGAAGGCGACGCCGATGCCGGCTGCCTCCAGCATCGAGATGTCGTTGGCCCCGTCCCCGACGGCTATGGACTGCCGCTTGTCGAGTTGCAGCCGGCCCGTGAGCTGTGTCAGCGCCTCTCGCTTCGCCTCGCGCCCGAGGATCGGCTCGATCACCCGGCCGGTGAGCTTGCCATCGACGATTTCGAGGCGGTTTGCGCGGTGTTCGTCAAAACCCAGTTCGGCTGCAACCTTGGCGGTGAAGTGTGTGAAGCCGCCGGAAACCAGGGCGCAATAGGCACCGTTGGCCTTCATGGTGGCAACCAGCGTGCGGGCCCCCGGCATATAGGTGATGCGCGAGTTGGCAAGCTCGTCGAGAACGCTCGCGTCGAGACCCGCAAGCAGGGCCACGCGCTCCTTGATTGCCGCCTCGAAGTCCAGTTCGCCGCGCATGGCCCGTGCGGTGATGTCCGCGACACGTTCCCTCATGCCAACCAGATCGGCCAGTTCGTCGAGCATCTCCTGCTCGATGATGGTACTTTCCATGTCGGCGACAAGCAGGCGCTTGCGGCGATCGCAGGTGTCGACCACGTTGACGTCGAGCCCGTGCGCTGCAATCTCTTGAGCCTTATCGTGCCACCATTCCCTGACCAGTTGCGCTGTCTTGCCGGAGGATGGGGCAGGATCTATCCACTCGAAGGCTTGCGGGCCGAGCCAACGCTTCGCAGGTGTCTGCACTGCGTCCTGGCCGAGCCTTCCTGTCCCGCCGGGTGGTGCCGTAACGACGATTGCATAGTCGGCCATTGCGCCGAAAACCCCTATTCGACTGCTGAGCACGCATGACCGAGCCGCCACGTCGCACTATTCTCATTGCAGGTCCAACGGCGAGCGGCAAGTCCGCCCTGGCACTTTGTCTCGCCCGGCGGCTTGGCGGCACCGTGATCAATGCCGACAGCATGCAGGTCTACTGCGAGCTTCGCATCGTCACTGCCCGGCCTTCGCCGGCTGACGAGGCGAGCGTACCGCATGCGCTCTACGGCTTCGTACCGTCGGCCGACGCCTATTCGGCCGGCCGCTACGGGGCGGATGCTGCGGCAGCTGTCGCGGCCGCCCGGTCTGCCGGTCGGGTGCCGATTGTCGTCGGCGGAACGGGGCTTTATTTCCGCACACTGCTCCAAGGATTGTCGGCCATTCCCCCCGTGCCGGAGGAGGTTCGTGCCAAATGGCGATCCATCGGCGCCGAGGTTGACGGGTCCGCGCGGCTCTACGAGGCGCTCGCACAGCTCGATCCCGCCATGGCGGCCCGCCTTGCGCCCGGCGACCGTCAGCGCGTCACCCGCGCCCTCGAGGTTCTGGAGGCCACCGGCCGCTCGCTGGCCCACTGGCAGGCTGAACCGGGAGCGCCGATTCTCACCGAGGACGAGACTGTTCGCCTCTGGCTCGACCTCGACCGGTCTCGCCTCTATCACCGCGTCGGCGAACGCCTAGAGGGCATGATCGCTGCCGGCGCGCTCGACGAGGTTGGGCGCCTGCTGTCGCTCGGGCTCGATCCCGGCCTGCCGGCCATGCGCGCGGTCGGCGTGCCCGAGTTTGCGCGACATCTTGCGGGAGAGCTCTCCATCGACGAGGCGCTTGACCTGGCGAAGATTGCGACACGGCAATACGTCAAGCGACAGATGACCTGGGCGCGACGCAATATGTGTTCGTGGAAACATATTAATGCGCAAGATATGCAAAGAATTTTCGATGGTGATGTAACTTTAATTGATTCGCCGTCATGATGGACGTACACCGGCGCGGCTGCCTGTTTCGCGTTTGCGAAATCGCCGGGTGGCGGACAGCTCGATTCTTGCGGAGATGACGATGGCGCAGACGATGACCGGCGCGGAAATGGTTGTGAAGGCGCTCACCGAGCAGGGGGTGGAGCACATCTTCGGTTATCCCGGCGGCGCGGTGCTGCCGATCTATGACGAGATCTTCCAGCAGGAGAAGCTGCGCCACTTCCTGGTCCGCCAGGAGGGCGGGGCGGTTCATGCCGCGGAAGGCTACGCGCGTTCCACCGGCAAGGTCGGCGTCGTGCTGGTGACGTCGGGCCCCGGCGCCACCAATGCCGTGACCGGGCTCACCGACGCACTGATGGATTCCATCCCCATCGTCTGCATCACCGGCCAGGTGCCGACCCACCTGATCGGATCGGATGCCTTCCAGGAGTGCGACACGGTCGGTATCACGCGATCCTGCACCAAGCACAACTATCTCGTGAAGAACGTCAACGACCTTGCCCGCGTGCTGCACGAGGCCTTCTACGTCGCCAAGAGCGGTAGGCCCGGTCCCGTTGTCGTCGACATACCGAAGGACGTGCAGTTCGCCGTCGGCAACTACGTCAACGGTTCGCCGCGCAACATGCAGCACAAGACCTACCGGCCGCAGATGAAGCCTGCCGAAACCGCGGTGGAGGAGGCGGTCGAGCTTCTCGCGGCGGCCAGGCGTCCCGTCTTCTACACCGGCGGCGGCGTCATCAATTCCGGTCCGAAGGCGAGCAAGCTGTTGCGCGAATTCGTTCGCATGACGGGCTATCCCATCACCTCGACGCTGATGGGGCTCGGCGCCTATCCCGCCTCGGACAAGCAGTGGCTCGGCATGCTCGGCATGCACGGCACCTACGAAGCCAACATGGCCATGCACGACTGCGATGTCATGTTCTGCGTTGGCGCCCGTTTCGATGACCGTATCACCGGCCGGCTCGACGCCTTCTCCCCGGGCTCCAAGAAGATCCACATCGACATCGATCCGTCCTCGATCAACAAGAACGTCCAGGTCGACGTCCCGATCGTCGGCGATGTCGGCTACGCGCTCGAGGACATGATCCGCCTGTGGAAGGCGAAGGCGCCGCAACTGGACCGTCAGGCGCACAAGTCGTGGTGGAAGATGATCGACGAGTGGCGCGCCCGCAAGTCGCTCGCCTATCGTCAGTCGCCGGATTACATCATGCCGCAGCATGCTCTGGAGCGGCTCTATGCGTTGACCAAGGACCGTGACACCTACATTACGACCGAGGTCGGCCAGCACCAGATGTGGGCGGCGCAGTTCTATCACTTCGAGGAGCCGAACCGCTGGCTCACGTCCGGCGGGCTCGGCACGATGGGCTATGGTCTCCCGGCTGCCATCGGGGCGCAGGTGGCGCATCCCAAGTCGCTGGTCATCGACGTCGCCGGCGACGCCTCGATCCTCATGAACATCCAGGAGATGTCGACCGCCATACAGTACCGGCTGCCGGTCAAGGTCTTTATCCTGAACAACCACTACATGGGCATGGTGCGGCAGTGGCAGCAGCTCCTGCACGGCAACCGTCTGTCGGAGAGCTACACGGAATCGCTGCCCGACTTCGTCAAGCTCGCCGACGCCTACGGCGCCACCGGCATGCGCTGCAGCAAGCCCGAGGACCTCGACGACGTCATCATGCGCATGATCGAGACCCCCGGCCCCGTCATCGTCGACTGCGAGGTCGCCAATCTCGCCAACTGCTTCCCGATGATCCCGTCGGGCAAGGCGCACAACGAGATGCTCATGGGCGAGGACGTTTCCGACGAGGAGGTCGGCAGCGCCATCGGCAAGGAAGGCAAGGCGCTGGTCTGATCATGCAGCTCATCATCGCCAACAAGCTCTATTCGTCCTGGTCGATGCGCCCATGGCTCGTCATGCACGCCTTCGCCATCCCGTTCGACGAGGTCGTCATCCCGCTGCGCCAGGACGACACCAAGGCGCGCATCCTCGCCTACAGCCCCGCCGGCAAGGTGCCTGTCCTGGTCGACGGCGACGTCACCGTCTGGGAGAGCCTCGCCATCATCGAGTATCTTGCCGACAGGTATCCCGACCGGGGTATCTGGCCGGCCGATCCTGCTGCGCGGGCCTATGCGCGTTCGGCCTCCTCCGAAATGCACGCCGGCTTCCAGGCGCTGCGCACCAGGTGCCCGGTGAATCTCGGCCGCCGCTTTGCACCGCGCGACCGCGGCGACGACATCCGCGAGAACGTCGCGCGTACGGAGGCGCTGTGGCGCGAGCTCCGCCAGCGTTTCGGTCAGGATGGGCCGTTCCTGTTCGGCGCCTTCTGTGGTGCGGATGCCATGTTCGCGCCCGTCGTGACCCGGCTCGACACCTACTCCATCGACGTCGGCGCCGACACGCGCGCCTACATGGATGCCGTACTCGAACATGCCTCATACAGGCAATGGCTTGCCGGAGCGCTTGCCGAGCCCTGGTACATCGCTTCCTACGAGACGGGCGAGGACACGCCTGTCGAGATCTTCCACCATCCCGCCAGCCAGCAGTAGGCACACCGATCATGGCCGATCCCGCACCAGCTTCGCAGACCCATTACTCCGCCCCGGCCCGCATCGAGGAGGAAGTGCAGCGCACATTGTCCGTGCTCGTCGACAACGAACCGGGCGTGCTGTCGCGCATCGCCGGTCTGTTCTCGGGACGCGGTTACAATATTGACTCCCTCACCGTCACCGAGACCGAGCACGCCAAGCACCAGTCGCGCTTCACCATCGTCACCAAGGGCACGCCCGCCGTCATCGACCAGATCAAGAACCAGCTCGAGCGCATGGTGCCGGTTCATTCCGTCACCGACCTCACGCTGACCGGCGAGCCCATCGAGCGCGAGCTTGCGCTCGTCAAGGTCGCCGGCAAGGGCGAGAAGCGGATCGAGGCATTGCGCCTTGCGGAAATCTTCAAGGCCGAGGTCATTGATGCCTCCACCCAGCACTTCGTGTTCCAGGTCGTCGGGCGCTCCATCGACGTCGAGCGCTTCATCGGTATCATGACCGAGCTCGGCCTCGTCGAAGTCTCGCGCACCGGCATCGCTGCCATCCGCCGCGGTCCGGCCGACAAGTGAGGGTGGCCGCGATGGAACAACGCCTGACCATGGTGACGCT
>JBJOGJ010000105.1:0-12714 GCA_046048295.1 Pseudomonadota bacterium
CACCGCGTCCTGTCCTGCCAGCGTAACCTTGAGGCGGCTCTGCTGCTGGTCGACCTCGGCAACGGCAAGAATGACCCGAGACGCATTGTAGGCCGTAGCCAGCCTGGTCAGCAGGCTCGAATCCCCGGATCGGGCAGCCTGGATGGCCACGGGATCGACTCCAGCCTTGGCGACCTGGGGCTTCAGCGGCGCAATGGCGTTCTCGAGATCCAGATCGCGCCAGACGCCTGACCAAGCCGTGGCCGCTCGGCCGCCCACCAGGCGCAAACCATCCTTTATCGCGGGATCAGAAGCCGCAACAACGGTGACGAGGATTGTCTCCGGCGCCGGCTCCTCGATGAACGGGATGCCCCGCTGGCGAAGCAGCGCCTTCACACCGCCTTCGTCGAAAGTGAAGTCGAGCGAAGCAATGTACTGCGTGGAAGAATTTTGTGCCGAACGCACGGCGACACGCGAAATGAGCCGCGTCGGGTCCGTCGCTTTCAGCTTAGGCAGCTCGCGATAGGCGGTAACCGGGAGGAGACGCTTCAGAAGCGAACGCAATGCGGCGCGGCGCCCATCGGCCAGCGCCTGCTGCTGTGCGCGTGCGGCGTCCTCTGCGACGGCATCGACGGGATAGTTGGCAATCTTGAACGGGTTGGGCTCAGCGCCAGCCCCAGTCGCAGCGAAAGCGAACACGGCCACCGCTGCGAGTAGACTTGCCAGTCGCCTGCTCACGGCATTCAATCGCCACGGCTCCCTCGGCACGCTATCGGTCTCCCGTCCAGTTTCGTTGACTGCCGTTATAGTGGTACCGAACGCAGTGATCCATCTTCATGGACCCCTTGCCGCCGATATTGCCTGAGGCGAATTGCCCACACTGTCCAGCCGCCCTCTGTTGCCGCTCCACAACGAGGTCTGCTAGGAGGCGCAATCCGGCGGGAGCTATGTGGCGAAAGTATGCCCGGATCGACGGTCAGGAAAGGACGCTGGCAATTCTGCCGTGAGGAGATATCGATGGTCGCTGACAACAATAATCCACCCGCCACCGGCACCACCTATCGCGATGCCGGCGTCGACATCGATGCTGGAAATGCCCTGGTGGAAGCCATAAAGCCGCTTGCGGCATCCACCCGCCGATCGGGGGCTGACGCCAATCTCGGCGGGTTCGGCGGTCTTTTCGACCTAAAGGCCGCAGGCTTCACAGACCCGGTGCTGGTCGCTGCCAACGACGGGGTGGGCACCAAGCTGAAGATCGCCATCGATACCGGACGCCACGACACGGTCGGCATCGACCTTGTGGCCATGTGCGTCAACGATCTCGTGGTCCAGGGGGCCGAGCCGTTGTTCTTCCTGGATTATTTCGCTACCGGCAAGCTCGATGTCCAGGTTGCGCGCGCAGTCGTCGCCGGAATTGCGGAGGGATGTCGGCAGGCAGGATGTGCGCTCATTGGCGGGGAGACTGCCGAGATGCCGGGCATGTACGCTACGGGCGACTATGACCTCGCAGGGTTCGCGGTAGGGGCAGTCGAGCGTGGTCAAATTCTGCCACGTCAGGACGTCGCGGACGGCGATGTCATCATCGCGATCGCCTCGTCCGGACCACACTCGAACGGCTATTCACTGATCCGCCGGCTCGTTGCGGACAGCGGCCTCGGTTGGGATGCGCCTGCACCTTTCGATCCTGGCACGACGCTCGCGGATGCCCTGCTCCGGCCAACCCGCATCTATGTCAAGGCGCTGCTCGGTGCCATACGCGATACGGGGGCCGTCAAGGCGTTAGCCCACATCACGGGCGGCGGTCTCACTGAGAATATTCCCCGCGTGCTGCCTGACGGCGTATGCGCCGAGATCAATCTCGATACTTGGAAGGCGCCAGCCGTATTTCGCTGGCTCATGAGCACGGGACGTTTCGACGTCGCCGAACTGGTCCGCACGTTCAATGCGGGAATCGGCATGGTCGTCGTCGCCGATGCCGCACAAGCGAACGCAATTACAACCAGTCTCTCCAGCAGCGGCCACGAAGTCTTCACCATCGGCTCGATCAGACGAGGTGACGGCGAACGCGTGCGCTACTCTGGCAATCTGGAGTTCGCATGATGACGGCATCGGCTGACAAGAAGCGCATAGCAATACTGATTTCCGGTCGCGGGTCAAACATGATGAGCCTCGTCGAGGCCATGGCGGCCCCGGAGTTTCCCGCCGAGGCCGTGGTGGTCATATCGAACCGGCCAGAAGCCGCCGGCCTCGCCTGGGCAGAAAATCGCGGTATCGAGAGCCTCGCTATCGATCACAAGTCGTATCCCTCGCGGGAAGCTTTCGAGGCCAAGCTTCACGAAGAACTCTCCCGTCGGCAAATCGACATCGTCTGCCTCGCCGGGTTCATGCGCCTGTTGACGGCTGCGTTCGTCGATAAGTGGCTGGGGCGAATGCTCAACATCCACCCGTCGCTGCTGCCGGCATTTCGAGGTCTCGACACCCACCAGCAGGCCATCGACGCCGGCGTCAAAATCGCCGGTTGTACTGTCCATCTGGTAGTTCCCGAAATGGATGCAGGGCCGATCATCGCGCAAGCTGCCGTGGCGGTACATGAGAACGATTCGGCAGACACCCTCGCCGCACGTATTCTACGGGCTGAGCATAAAATCTACCCGCACGCCCTTCACCTAATCGCCTCTGGGAGGGGCCAACCCCATGAAAACAAAGTTTTAATCGAACGTTCGGTTAACCAGGGGGATGAGCTTTTCTCGCCCCCGCTCGCCAACCCGTCCTAGATATTGGATTGCGCGCCAAATCGTAGCGGCACCGGAGCAAGTGTGGACCAACAGCAACGCCAATGCTACCAAACTGTGGCGTTTTTGCTTCTTATATTGAGCTTGGAAGGTCCAATGCACGCCGGTTCGCACGAGGACATCGAGTGCGCTGGCCAATGCGTTCCGCGCGCAACAGTTGTCGCATCGGCACTGTGCTAGCTTGAAGTATTGGCGCCCATCCGAGAGCGAGGACGCGAACGGCGCGAAGTGGATCGAAAGATGAATATGACGACGCCTGTGCACACTCATGAACTCGGCGAGGAGTCGAGCATCTGGTTCAAGCTGACGCCACTCATAAAGGGCAACCCGCAGAACCCGATGGCTATGCTGCAGCTCATGACGGAGCGCTATGGTGGGGTCATCTCTGTAAATATGGGCGATGAGCGCGTCGTCTTTCTTTCGGAGCCCGAGCATTTCAAGCGCGTGCTCGTCACCAAGGCCGACGACTACATCAAATACTTCGACGGGCTCCGTCCGGTTTTCGGCAAGTCTATGATTACCCACGATGGTGTACTCTGGCAGAAGATCCGGATGCCGCAGCAGCCGGCGTTCCACCCAGACATGTTTGCCGAGTACATCCCCTATTTCCTTGACGCCATCCGGAAGAAGATGGGGATGTGGGAGGAGACGGCCCGCTCAGGCGAGACCATAGAGATGGTCGAGCAGACATGGACGCTTGCCGCAGACATGATCTGCAAGGCCCTGTTCGACCGTGAAATGCCTTTCAACCCGCACTTCGTCTTCAAGTGCGTAAAAACCTATACCGATGTCGGAAACCATAAGGAAATCCGCCTCAAGCTGGTCTCGGGCACCGAGTTCGAGATTGCCGAGGAGGGAACGGCCAAAGCCATGGACGTATGGGCGAGCGTACCGCCCGCGGTGATCGCCGCCGACCCGCGCGAGGACCGCGAGCGCACACTGCTCAAGATGATCCAGGATGCAGTAGCCGATCCGGACATCCCGGAATTCGACGAGCAACAGGCAATCGACGAACTCAAGCAGTACCTGTGGGCAGGCACCGAAACAACGGCGCTGACGCTGGCCTGGGCGATGTACCTCACGTCCAGGCACCCTGAGGCCTCCGAACGCATCCGCCGCGAAGGTGAAGAGGTGTATGGCGACCGGGACCCGACTGCAGCCGACTACTCCGGCCTCGCCTATACGCGCGCGGTCATCCAGGAGACGATGAGGCTCTATCCACCAATCTGGGGCCTGATCCGGGTCGCGTCAAAAGCCGACGAGATCGGTGGCAAAGAAATCAAGGCGGGTGATCGGGTTGTCATGTTCGCCTATGGCGCGCACCACAATCCGCGTTTCTGGGACGAGCCCGAAGAATTCCGGCCCGAGCGGTTCATGGGTGAGGCTGCCAAGAAGCGGCAACCGTATACATATCTACCGTTCGGCGGCGGCAAGCGCTCCTGCATCGGCGGCGCAATGAGCCAGGTCGAGAACACCCTGGCGCTCTCGATCCTGCTGCGCCGGTTCCGCCCCGAATACGTCGGTAGCGAGCCGCCGGGCCTCAACGCCACCGTGACGCTGACACCCAAGGGCGGGCTCCACTTCAAGATCCACGAGCGGAACTGATCCAGTGGCGCGCTGCCCGCTGGAGCTTACTCACACGACATGCGGCGGGGGCGCTGCAACGTGGCTTTCGTCCCGTAGACTGTCAGAGATGGAAGTCCGGTAGACTAGGAAGTAGAGTTCCTTGACCTTGGGGCCCCACAAATTGGTCCAGAATTCCTTTGAAACATTGCGCGCTGCAGTTATCCGGTGACCGCCGTTCACGATCACCCAGTTGCCGCGGCGCCCAATCCTCACAATGATCGGTTCGAAGCAGTCGTAGCCCTCGCGTCGTATCGCCTCCTCGACATATTCGAGGCGTGGGCTTTCACCGCGAGTTTCGTTCTTGAGCGGAAGAGTTTCGAGCAAGCCGAGCGGCACCACGACAGCCGCCATGTCATCATAAAACTGCAGGTGCTGCAGATCTTCTGGACAGGTGATGCGCTGGATATCCAGTGCCGCATTATGAACCATCATCATTCCCTCCCTTAGGTTCAGGGGAACATGACTTCACCCGGCTTTTGGCTTGCTGGTCTCCTCCGTTGGGCCTCTAGCGCGCTTTCGCTTCGACCTAGGATGTTCTTGGCCGAAGAATCTATCTTGATATTCCAATTTGGCGTCAAAATCGATAATTTAATTGAGACACGTTTCGAAAACTTGTGAGCGCCTGTTTTGTTCCGTATCGCGCCCCACCACTCGTCCTTACACATTTTTGGGCCAGCCTTGAGCAGCTTACGTTTGGGAGGATTGCATGCCGATCAAAGTGGAGCCAACCGGCGCCGCACTTGGTGCCCGGGTAACGGGCATCGACTTGTCGCGAGAACTCACGGCTACCGAGATCGCTGAGATCAGGGCAGCCTGGCTCGACCACCTCGTGCTCATCTTCCCGGACCAGGTCCTCAGCGAGGCCGACCAGGTCCGTTTCACCCAATATTTCGGCGAAATGCCTCTGCGGAAGCGCTACGAGGGCCGGCAGAATGCTGACGCGGCCTACAAGTCGATAATGCTGGTGACCAACGTGCGAGAGAACGACAAGCCGATCGGCTCCCTGCCGGACGGCGAGATGATGTTCCACTCGGACGGTGCCTACGATCCCGATCCCTACATGTACACACTGCTCTACGCCGTGGAACTGCCGTCCTGGGGCGGGGATACGCTCTTCGCCAACATGTACCGGGCCTATGAGATGATCCCTGGCGCCCTCAAGGCCCGCCTTCGTGGCAGTTGCGGCGTCCAGGGCTACTACTCCGGCGCCGTGACCACGGCCGACCGCGACGGCAATTATTCGGGCGAAGTCCAGCACCCGCTTTTCATCCGTCACGCTGAGACAGGCCGTACCGCGCTCTACGCGAGCCGCCTCATGACCGTGGGTATCGCCGGTATCGCGGAAAGTGAAGCCGTTGAGATCCTGGGAACACTGTTCGACCTGACCGAGCAGGCCGACAACATCTACGCTCACAAGTGGTCGATCGGCGATTTCGTAATGTGGGACAACCGGTGCGTCACCCACGCGCGAACGGACTTCCCGCGCAATGAGCGGCGCATGCTCCGGCGCAGCACGGTACAGGGCGTGCGGCCCGAGATGGCAATTTGAGGCTGCGAAACTGCATTCAATTGCCTCTTTGCATTGCCAGGAAGCGTCAAAATCCTTACGATCCTGCGCTCATGGCGAAGATGCCAAGTGCATAACACAAGGGAGCAATAATGCACATCAAACCTATGGGCGCGGGCGCCGCGCTCGCCACCCTGGCCCTATCGATCGGGGTTGCTTCGATTCCTGCGGGAGCGCAGGACTTCTACAAAGGCAAAACAGTCAACATCATCGTCGGCTTCTCGCCAGGCGGCGGCTACGATACCTACGCTCGCACAGTAGCCCGCTTCCTGAACAAGCACATTCCTGGCACCCCTTCCATCGTGGTCCAGAATATGCCGGGTGCAGCCAGCCTGAAGTCCGTCCTTTACGTCGCAAATGCGGGCCCCAAGGACGGAACCGCTATCGGCGCCTTCAATCCGGGCGTCATTACGGACAGCCTGCTGAACGCCGACAAAGTCAAGATCAAGATGAACAGTGTTGCCTACCTTGGCAGCATCACCAACGATTTCCGCGTCTGTTATAGCTGGCATACGTCGAAGGTGAAGAGCTGGGACGATCTTGCGAAGGGCACCAAGTACATCCTCGGCAGCACTGGCAAGGGCGCCAGCTCATACGTAAACGGGGCGATCCTGAGGAACGTGTTCAAGTTCAACGTGCAGCAGGTTCTCGGCTATCCCGGCAGTGCCGAGCAGCGGATCGCAATCGAGCGCGGCGAACTCGACGGCGACTGTGGCTCCTGGTCGAGCATCAGCGAGGAATGGATCCGCGACAAGAAGATCCATCCGCTGGTTCAGTTCACAAGCCGCCGCACCCCCGACATGCCGCCGGACATTCCTTTCATTGGCGACAAGGCCGACCCGCAGCAGAAGCAGGTGCTGAACATCCTGCTTGCGGCAGGCGCACTCGGCCGTCCCTACATCATGGCCAAGGAAGTGCCGAAGGATCGCCTTGCCACGATGCAGAAGGCGTTCATGGCAACGATGAATGATGCAGGATTCCTGGCAGAGGCAAAAAAGCAGAGCCTTCCGGTCAATCCGGTCGATGGTGCAGAAGCAGCAAAGATCATCGACGAGATCTATGCGGCTCCGGCAGACATCGTTGCACTGGCCAAGAAGGCTGTCGAATAGACTGGCTGGACTAAGAGCAACACAGAGCCCTGCCGCAAGTGCCGGCAGGGCTTTTTTCATTTCTCGACTTTGACCGGATGGGCCACGCCATTGCTTGCAAACTGCTGACGACCGCGCCTCAAGCGGGCAATTGTCCCGAGCGCTTCACGAATTCTCGCATAGCATTGCCTGAACGTCTCCGGCGACCCGCCATCCGGATCCTCTATATCGAATGGTCCGCCGCAGAACGCTCCCAGTGAGACCACCCTAGACTTGAGGTCAGGCGCGATCTCCTGGATACGGCGACGGTTCCTTGCATCGAAAACGATGATGAGGTCGAACCTGCCAAGCATTTCCGAATCGACTCGGGTAGCACTGTGGCTGGAGAGGTCGATGCCGAGACGACGGCCTTCAAGTACCGCGTTCTGAGGGCTTGGACTGCCGTTCATGGCATCGGTACCACCCGAGGCAATTTCTGCGAATCCACAATTCTCAGCCAGCGCCGCCGCCGCAGGACTGCGGCAGATGTTTCCGTGACATACGAATATCGCCGAGCGTGCCTGTCGGATGCGCCACATGCGTGACATCCTATGCAAGCTCCGGGACCGCGGTAGACGGTGGGCGAATATGCTGTGCCCGATGCCGGTCATTTCTCTCAGGGCCGGCATCAAATCATCCCAGCCGAACGTGTCACTGTACTCACGAAACAGCGGGATATTGGCCAATTCTGTAAAGATCCGGCTTGGTGGCACGGTCAACAAACCGCGATCCGGGCGCTTCAGCGCGGCGAGGTTCTGCGGGAGCCAGTACCGTTCGCCGGCCCAGTTCCTGGCATAAACGCCGGTCCGGTATGTGCGCGGGAAATCCTGCCTATCCAGGCACTTCATCTCATACCAGTAATATGGGATATCGAGCCCTGCAGCGACCGTAAGGGGTAGCGAACCCCAGAGTCTGCCGTTCAACTCCATAAGGTAAGGGGTCGGATCGTCGACCCCTATCTTGAACTCCAGCATACCCGCGCCGGTATAGCCTAGCGCCTCGATCATCCGAATTGCATGCCGCTCGAGCACAGGGTCGAGCGCAACGCTGCGCCGGTAGCTCGAGCCACCACCGGAGGCAGGCTCGTGAACACGCTCATGCTGAAAGGCGGTCAAGAGCACGCCCTCACGCGCCAGAAACTCCAACCCGACGCCACGCCCATAAACCGCGCGCTGAACAACGAGCGGTTCGGCAAGGACACAATCCTCGATGCAGTCGATTTGATGCTCCCGGTCAATTCGAATGACCTCGCGGCGGCGGTGCAACTCCCCGAGCACGTAGGAGCTAGTCGGCTTCAGGTAGAGGGGAAAGCCGAACGCCCGCGCCGCATCGCGGATCCCGGCCCGGCTAGTCACTGAGACTTCATCTGGTACGGGAATACCCAGCTCCGCTGCCAGCAGTCGCGTGCGGGTCTTGTCATTCGCCAGCCGGAAAGCCCGTTCATTGATCAGCCCGAAGCGGTCGCTGAGCCGCAGACGCGCCATGTTTGCCTGAAGAGGCAATATCTGCTCGTCGTGACACGGCAGAACGAACTCATACTGACGGTCTGCGACGAGGTCATTTAGGGCGTCGAGCCATCCATCGCCGCCGTCAGCACGGAATCGCTGCAGCTCGATCCGGTCCCGGATATACCTCGAAGCCAGTGGGACGGGATTTGAGGCATCGAACCAGCCGATATCGACGGCAAAGCCGCGACGACCAAACGACCTGATACTGGTGAGGAAGCTCTGGCTGTCATGGCCGAGAACCAGCACCGATTTCATGGGTGCTTCAGGATGGTGCGTCATTCAGAACCACACGCTCCCTGTCACCGCCATTCCCGCAACGGCACTGCGGGCCCGTGCCCTCGTTGCCCGCGACGGAAGAGATGCCCGCAGGATGTCCATTGGATCAATCCGGCCGTAGAGATTGGATCCGCCATAAAACGAGAATGCGTACCTGTAGCCGCACTCCCGGGCTATGCGCTTCGTTGCATCCGTGAAGGCGGCGCGAGTCCCCACCGGATACGCAATTATTCTGCAATCGACGCCCAGTCGTTCCTGCATCATGTTCCGCGAGTGAATCAGCTCCCTAGCCTGTTCATCTTCCGACAGGCTCGACAATATGCGGTGCGAATGCGTGTGGAGACCGATAGTCATGCCTGCATCCTGCAACTGGCTAGCCTCATGCCATGACATGAACTGAGCAATTTCGCCGTTGTCGCAATCGCACCCAGCAGCCGTCCGCAACTCGTCGATCAATTCATCGAGCCGGGATGCGTTCTCGCGCGCCCGACGGAGCATCTCACTGGCCGCCCACTCGACGTTGTTGGAATTGATTTCCAAGGTTAGCGGTTCCGGTACCGTCACAGTGACCTTGCGGTCGACGCAGCGCCGGGTCAGCCAAGCGATACGGTCCCACCACGTGACAACTGATGGCCTGTCGAGATAGCTCGTCACGAGGAAGAAGATTGCGGATGCGTCCAGTGATTGCAGCACAGGCACGGCGATATCGAGGTTGTCCCGATAGCCGTCATCGAAGGTGAGCAGAATGGACGTACCCCGGCATGACCACCGACCATCCAGCATCTCCAATGCCTCGGCCGGCGAAACCAGATTATAAGAGCGTTTCAGAAACGAGACCTGCGCCGCGAGCCCTTCCGCCGTTTCCGAGAATACTTCCCGGTCGAACTCGGACGCATCGGGATCGCCTATGCGATGATAGTTGAGGACTAGCAATTGCCTGCGTCGCGGCGCCGCCTCAAGAAGTCTCAGAACACCGCTACGCTGCAAAATCCCGGCCGCCTGATCACGCCGACCACCCATGCCACGCTCCCCTGATGCACGTCCACGGATATACGCGATCAGGATCGTAGGTGCGCAACCAAACCAGCCTAGGGTTAATCGATTTGAATACGCCGTTCAACGGCCGCCATCGGCGCTAAGAGCTTGCCTGGCTCAATTCCCCGCAGGGCAATTTTCTTAAGCTTCCAGGCTGCATTGCAGCCTGATCGCCTTCAGCGATGGACGAGTTCACCAAATCCACTCCCGCTACACCGGACGCTGGCCCTTCGCCCCCTGCTGCAATCGTGCATCAGCGCGAACTAAATTTCGCCGACACATGAGCGGCGTTGCTGCCCTGTCACTCTTCTGCGATAAAAATTATTGACTCTGCCCAATAGCTTGGCGGATCACCCGATTGCCTTAGGGTCTGTTCATTCCATGGCGGTCTTCGGTTTCAGTTGCGTTGAGAAAACTACAAATGGACATACTTGGTGATTTGCCCGCGCAGCTCTCGAACCATGTTTCAGACCTGCTGTCCTTGAACTTCACGCCGGAAGCGATCCTGGTAGCAATCGGGGGGCTTTTCGTCCTTTTTGTCCTCTGGCGCTACATCATGGTCTCCCGCGCCCTGAAACGGGCGCATCTTGCAGACCGCGAGCGCAGCCTAGGACGCGTGCACGAAAACGGCGACGCTCGCAACGAGGACGCCAAGGGCGGCAGAGGCGGTTTCAATCCCTGGCGGTCGGGCTGGCTATTCGGGGGCGGCGTGCTGGCCGCCGCCGTACTGGTGGCCAACTACTTCTCGCTCATCCAGGTCAAACTGACCGAGACCATCACCAACAACAACTGGCTACCGGCGGTCATCATCGTCGTCGTCACATTCCTAGTCGTGCAGCGTTTCCAGGAGATGGCGGAGTGGGGCAAGACCTCGCGGACGCGCATGGACGAGTTGACCAAGCTCTATGTCGAACTCACGGACAAGATCAACGACGTCTCGAAAGACTTCGACGAACGTCATTCGAAGGGCCTCAACGAAAAAATCGAGACGATCTACAATCGCCTCGCCGAATTCGTGCACGAGAACCAGTGGGTCAAGGCAGTGCTCGACGAGAATCTCGACCGGGCCTACCCCAATCTCAACAGTCTGAACGATGCCGTGGTGGAGAAGACCGTCGAGGGGCGACTGGTCGAAGGCTACGAACTCTACAAGCGCATGTTCGCACCCAGAAGGAACCAACCGCACCATGACGATGCGCAAGCGGTGCCTTCAGCACCGTATGCAACTACGACAGATGTGGAGCAGGCCGCGTTCATACTGTTCTACATCATCGGCGACCGGAAGATGGCCTATACCATCCATACCAGATACTCGAGCGATCTGTCAGCAGACCCACGCTTCGTGCTGAGTGCGATCCGATACGCCTACCTCGCCAATCAGGTCGATGCGGCGCATCAGTGGATCCTCTACATCCAGGAACGGCGGCGCCGGACCGAAATCACAAAGCTGCTTGCCAACTTCTACTTGGTCTCCCGAGAACGGAAGCTGCTCGCCACGCGGGACAGCTATCTATTGGAGCACTGGTCGACAAGAGTCGCACTTGCCTATTACCAGTTCTACACCGGCGGTATCGAGAAAGCCGAGCAGCTTGTGCGTGAAGCATCGCTTGCTCGCAAGAACTACCAGGACGAGATGACCTTCACGACCGCTCTGGCACAGATCGAATATGTCAAGCAGTCAGAATCGGCAGCACTCGAAGTTCTTGATGCGCGCTTCAAGGAGCGCAGCCCATCGGCGCTGCAAGCGTATCTCTATCTTCATCTCTACAAGAAGCATGCGATGGAGTGGGATGACGACAGGATCGAACTCGTCCTGGATACAGCGGAAGTGCGTGACGATCTCGACAAGGATATCCACACGCTGGCGCGTCAGCTCGTCAAGCGGGGCGAGACGGACGAGGACGACGCTGACTTGCCAGACGATGACGACGAAGAAACCCTCGGCTTCAGGGCGTCGCACGACGACGAGGATGTCTCGCATAAGAAGCGGAGGAGCAACGGGATCGCTGCAGATAGCGACGATGAGCTCCAGAGCCTGTTCGAGGAAGGCAGCGTAGGCTCGTCGGGCCGCAAAGACCGGGACGACTGATCAGCGGCCGGCTTTGACCCGCACGGCGGCTCCGTGCAGCGGGTTCTCGTCGAAGCGCCCCTCGAAAAGTCGATTGTTGAGATAGTCGGCCAGGTCGCCCTTCACTGTCCGCCGCCCCAGCTTTACGATCATCTGTCGGAGGGCAAGGTTTTGCAAATCCTCGGCCTTGTAGCCGCTCAGAAACTTTGCAAGTGCATCGGTTGGCGCCTTGCTGGTATGGCCAAACGTCTGGAACACCGCACAGTTGTTGATTAGCGTCTCGTAGTCGCTGTAGAGCTGCTGGAGCTGGGCAAGGTCCTGGAAAAACATCCAGACGCGGAGCCCGTATCCTCGCAGCAGTGTGACCGCAGTCCTGAGCTGCGGCATTTCGCCAAGTTGGGCACACTCGTCGAGCAGGAACAGTGTCGGGCGCTCCACTTTGGTACGACGGCGCATGATGAAGCTCAGTATGAGCGAAACCCAAAGGCGTAACAGACCGCTATGGGAGTCGAGCTTGTCCGGCGGGATCACAATATAGATCGAAAACCCGTTCTTCTCGTCGCGTATGAAATCCTCGAGGTTGATCGAGGAATTGGTAAGCGAATGCTGCACATTCTCGCTGGAGATCTGTGCAAGATAGGTCTTGGCAATCGAGTGAATCGACCCCTTGCCGCCCTGGTGAAGATAGATCTTGTCGGCGATATGATTTTGAGTAAACGGAAGGTTCAGATTGTTG
>JBJOGJ010000106.1:0-12645 GCA_046048295.1 Pseudomonadota bacterium
TTCGACCGTCGCCGTCGCCGCCCTGCCACTAGGCGCCCGCGTCGAGATCGAGGTAATCGCCTTCCGCCAGAAAAGCCCCTGAGCCGGGCACTTATCCGTCGAGGATCTCATGAACATTCACGAATACCAGGCCAAGGAGCTCTACCGCCGCTACGGCGTGCCGACGTCGACGGGCTACCCCGCGTTCACGGTCGAGGAGGCGGTTGCCGCCGCCGAGAAGCTTCCGGGTCCCGTCTGGGTCGTCAAGGCGCAGATCCATGCCGGCGGCCGCGGCAAGGGCAAGTTTCTCGAGCCGGAAGCCGGCGACAAGGGCGGCGTCCGCATCGCCAAGTCCGTCGACGAGGTTCGCACCTTCGCCGAGCAGATGCTTGGCCGCACACTTGTCACCGTTCAGACCGGTCCTGCCGGCCGCGTCGTCAACCGCCTCTATGTCGAGGAGGGCTCGAATATCGGCCGCGAGCTCTACCTCTCGGCGCTCGTCGACCGCGCCACCTCGCGCGTTGCCTTCATCGCCTCCACCGAAGGCGGCATGGACATCGAGCAGGTGGCCCACGACACGCCCGAGAAGATCCTCACCATGTCGATCGATCCGGCCTCGGGCTTCGCGCCCTTCCATGGCCGCAAGATCGCCTTCGCTCTGGGCCTCGAGGGCGATCAGGTGAAGCAGTGCGTGGCGATGATCTCCAACATCTACCGCATGGTCGTCGAGAAGGACATGAGCCTCCTGGAGATCAACCCGCTCGTCGTCACCAAGGATGGCAACCTCGTCGCCCTCGACGGCAAGATGAACTTCGATTCCAATGCCCTGTTCCGTCACAAGGACATCGTCGAGATGCGTGACCTGGAGGAGGAGGACCCGAAGGAGATCGAGGCTTCGAAGTTCGACCTCTCCTATATCACACTCGATGGCAACATCGGCTGCATGGTCAATGGTGCCGGCCTCGCCATGGCCACCATGGACATCATCAAGCTCTATGGCATGGAGCCCGCCAACTTCCTTGACGTCGGCGGCGGCGCCAGCAAGGAGAAGGTGACCGCGGCCTTCAAGATCATCACCGCCGATCCCAACGTGAAGGGCATCCTGGTCAATATTTTCGGCGGCATCATGCGCTGCGACATCATTGCGGAGGGCGTCATCGCTGCGGTCAAGGAGGTCGGGCTCCAGGTGCCCCTCGTTGTCCGCCTCGAAGGCACCAACGTGGACCTTGGCAAGAAGATCCTCAATGACAGCGGCCTGAACGTCGTTGCCGCCGACGACCTCGCCGACGCCGCCAAGAAGATCACCGATGAAGTACGAAAGGCCGCTTGAAAATGGCAGTTCTCGTAGACAGGAATACCAAGGTCATCTGCCAGGGCATCACCGGCAGCCAGGGCACCTTCCACACGATTCAGGCAGTCGACTACGGCACGAGCATGGTCGGCGGCGTGACGCCGGGCAAGGGTGGTTCGAAGCATCCTGATGCAGCCCTCGCCCATGTGCCGATCTTCGATACCGTCTGGCAGGCCCGCGAGGCGACTGGCGCCGACGCCAGCGCGATCTACGTTCCGCCGCCCTTCGCCGCAGACGCCATCCTCGAGGCCATCGACGCCGAGATCCCGCTCATCGTCTGCATCACCGAGGGTATCCCGGTGATGGACATGGTCAAGGTCAAGCGTGCGCTGCAGGGCTCGAAGTCCCGCCTCATCGGGCCGAATTGCCCGGGCGTTCTCACCCCTGACCAGTGCAAGATCGGCATCATGCCGGGCAACATTTTCAAGCGTGGCCACGTCGGCATTGTCTCCCGCTCCGGTACCCTCACCTACGAGGCCGTCAAGCAGACCACGGACGCCGGCCTCGGCCAGTCCACCGCCGTTGGCATCGGTGGTGACCCCGTCAAGGGAACCGAGTTCATCGACGTGCTCGAGATGTTCCTTGCCGATCCCGACACCAACTCGATCATCATGATCGGCGAGATCGGCGGTTCCGCCGAGGAGGACGCGGCTGAGTTCATCAAGCGCGAGGCCGCCCGCGGCCGCAAGAAGCCGATGGCAGGCTTCATCGCCGGTGTCACCGCCCCGCCCGGTCGTCGCATGGGACACGCTGGCGCCATCATTTCCGGCGGCAAGGGCGGCGCTGGCGACAAGATCGAGGCGATGCGTTCCGCCGGCATCGCGATTGCCGACAGCCCGGCCTCCCTCGGCACCACGCTGGCCGGTGTCCTCGAGAAGCTCTGAGCGGCACCGTCACGAGAAAAGTTGCATTCCAGTGCTATCCACGCTTTTAGAGGTATTCCTGTGAATGCCTGCTCGCGGAATTGCTTTGCACCTGACTATAAGGTGCGCGCGTTCTGCGCGCGGGCGGCACGGTCTGGCAGCGCGTGGCGGACTTGGACCCGCCGGATCAATAGAGTTGAGAGGCACTTCGAAATCCGATGTCACGCCAAGCAACTAACGAAGCCTTCGCGAGAACCTCCTTTCTTCACGGCGCCAATGCCGCCTACATTGAGGAGATGCAGGCACTTTACGAGCGCAATCCCGGCGCCGTAGGCGACGAATGGCGCCTCTTCTTCCAGAGCCTGCAGGAGCAGCCGGGCGCTGACAGTGTCGGCCCGTCCTGGGCAAAGCCGCTCTCGAGCCTCGAACAGCACGCCGACCCGGAGCTTCTCGGCGCCCTGACTGGCGATTATTCGGGCATGGAGCGCCAGTTCCGCGACAAGATCGAGGCCCGCGCCGCCGGCTTCGGCATGGACATGTCCATCGGCGCGTCCATCCGCGCCACGCAGGACTCCGTCCGTGCCTTGATGCTTATCCGCGCCTATCGCGTGATGGGTCATCTCGCCGCTGACCTCGACCCGCTGGGCCTGGCAGAGCAGCGCGTCCACAACGAACTCGAGCCCGAGACCTACGGCTTCACCAAGGCCGACCTTGACCGTCCGATCTTCCTCGACAACGTGCTCGGGTTGGAAACGGCGACCATCCGCCAGATTCTTCGCATTCTGAAGCGCACCTACTGCGAGAAGATCGGCGTCGAGTTCATGCACATAACGAATCCGGAGCAGAAGAGCTGGATTCAGGAGCGCATCGAAGGTGAGGAGAAGGAGGTTCACTTCACCGTCGAAGGCAAGAAAGCCATCATGAACAAGCTCATCGAAGCAGAGATGTTCGAGCAGTTCTGTGGCGCCAAGTATACCGGCACCAAGCGCTTCGGCCTCGACGGCGGCGAATCCATGGTCCCCGCTCTCGAGCAGATCATCAAGCGCGGCGGCCAGCTCGGCCTGCGCGAGATCGTCATCGGCATGGCACACCGTGGCCGCCTGAACGTTCTCGCCAACGTGATGTCGAAGCCGCACCGCGCCATTTTCAACGAGTTCAAGGGCGGTTCCTTCAAGCCCAATGACGTCGAAGGCTCGGGCGACGTGAAGTACCACCTCGGTGCCTCCTCCGACCGCTCCTTCGATGGCAACAACGTTCACCTGTCCCTTACCGCCAACCCCTCGCATCTCGAGATCGTCGATCCCGTCGTCCTCGGCAAGGTGCGCGCCAAGCAGGACCAGCACGGCTGCCGCCCTGACGAGCGCTCGCTCGTACTTCCGCTGCTGATCCACGGCGACGCGGCCTTCGCCGGCCAGGGCGTCGTGGCCGAGTGCCTGGGCCTCTCCGGTCTCAAGGGCCACCGCACTGGCGGCTCCATCCACTTCATCATCAACAACCAGATCGGCTTTACGACCAACCCGCAGTTCTCTCGCTCCTCGCCCTATTGCTCCGACGTCGCCAAGATGGTCGAGGCCCCGATCTTCCACGTCAACGGCGACGACCCGGAGGCCGTAGTCCACGTCGCCAAGATCGCGACGGAGTTCCGCCAGCGCTTCCAGAAGCCGGTCGTCATCGACATGTTCTGCTACCGTCGCTTCGGCCACAACGAGAGCGACGAGCCGGCCTTCACGCAGCCGCGGATGTACAAGAAGATCCGCTCGCATGACACGGTCGTCACGCTTTACGGCAACCGCCTCGTCTCCGAGGGCGTCCTCGCCGAGCCCGAGCTCGACGCCATGAAGGGCCAGTTCCGCGCCCACCTCGATGACGAGTTCCAGGTCTCCGACAGCTACAAGCCGAACAAGGCCGACTGGCTCGACGGGCGTTGGTCGGGCCTCGGCTTCGCCGATGACGAGGCGCGGCGCGGCAATACCGGGGTCGATCTCGATACGTTGCGCGAAGTCGGCCGCCAGATCACCGCGATCCCGCCCGACTTCCAGGCCCACCGCACCGTCCAGCGCCTTTTCGAGCGCCGTCGCGAGATGATCGAGACCGGCAAGGGGCTCGATTGGGCCATGGCCGAACTCCTCGCCTATGGCACGCTCCTCAAGGAGAAGTATCCGGTCCGACTTTCCGGCCAGGACGTCGAGCGCGGCACCTTCTCGCAGCGCCACTCCGTCATCTTCGATCAGGAGACCGGCGAGCGCTTCACGCCCCTCGAGCGCGTGTCTTCCGACCAGGCCCGCTTCGAGGTCATCAACTCGATGCTCTCCGAGGAGGCTGTACTTGGCTTCGAGTACGGCTACTCCCTCGCCGAACCGATGGCGCTCACGTTGTGGGAGGCTCAGTTCGGTGACTTTGCGAACGGCGCCCAGGTCGTCATCGACCAGTTCATATCCTCCGGTGAACGCAAGTGGTTGCGCATGTCCGGCCTCGTTCTCCTCCTGCCCCACGGCTACGAGGGTCAGGGCCCCGAGCACTCCTCAGCAAGACTCGAGCGCTACCTGCAGCTTTCCGCCGAGGACAACTGGCAGGTGGCCAACTGCTCGACACCGGCCAACTACTTCCACATCCTGCGCCGCCAGTTGCACCGCAACTTCCGCAAGCCGCTGGTGCTGATGACGCCGAAGTCGTTGCTCCGCCACAAGCAGGTCATCTCCGACCTCTGGGAACTCGGCCCTGACAAGTCGTTCCACCGCGTCCTCCTCGACGACTGCGACCCGAATCGCAACGCAGCCGCGACGGGTGAGGTGAAGCTGAAGCCGGACGCCGGGATCCGCCGCGTCGTGCTCTGCTGCGGCAAGATCTACTACGACCTCTTCGAGGCCCGTGAAAAGGCCGGCACCGACGACGTCTATATCCTGCGCCTCGAGCAGCTATACCCCTTCCCGGCCCGCTCTCTCACCAACGAGCTTTCACGCTTCCCGAATGCCGAAGTCGTCTGGTGTCAGGAGGAGCCGCGCAACATGGGTGGCTGGCACTTCGTCGAATCGAACATCGAATGGGTGTTGGAGCAGATCGGGGCCAAATCGACCCGCCCGCGTTATGTCGGGCGGCACGCGATGGCATCGACAGCCACCGGCTTGTTGTCGAAACACATTAGTGAGCAGAACTCCATCGTCGCCGAGGCCCTCGGCGAATGATCTGTCGATCCGTACCACTGTCGAGAGCGTCTTGAAGAGATAAGGCCCAAGCGATGACCATCGAAATCAAAGTACCAACACTTGGTGAGAGCATCACCGAGGCCACCGTCGGGCAGTGGTTCAAGAAGGCGGGCGACGCTGTCGCGGCCGATGAGCCCCTTTGCGAACTCGAGACCGACAAGGTCACCGTCGAGGTCCCGGCGCCCGCCGCCGGCGTCCTTTCGGAAATCTCCGTCGAGGCCGGCTCAACCGTCGCGGTCGGCGCCCGGCTTGGTGCCATTGCCGAGGGTGCCGGCGCCGCTGCCGCGCCCGCCGCCGCACCCAAGCCTGCCGCCGCCGCACCGGCCCCTGCCCCGGCCAAGCCCGCTGGCGGCAACGGCGCCGGCGCCATGCCTGCTTCCCCTGCGGCGCGCAAGATTCTCGACGAGAAGGGTCTCACCGCCGCTGACGTTGCAGGTTCCGGCCGCCGCGGCCAGGTCTTGAAGCCCGACGCGGTTGCTGCCGGCCAGCGCCCCGCCGCTCAACCGGCCCTCTATGCGCCGATGGGCCCCGCCCCGACGCCATCCCAGCAGCTCCGCGGCCCGGTCGCCCTTCAGGACTCCGAGCGGGAGGAGCGCCTGCCGATGAGCCGGCTGCGCCAGACCATAGCGCGCCGCCTGAAGGACGCGCAGAACACCGCTGCGATCCTCACCACCTTCAACGACGTCGACATGAGCGCGGTGATGCAGATTCGCGCTCAGTACAAGGACCTGTTCGAGAAGCGCCACGGCGTAAAGCTTGGCTTCATGGGCTTCTTCGTGAAGTCCTGCGTGCAGGCGCTGAAGGAGATTCCGGCCGTAAACGGCGAGATCGACGGCAACGACGTCATCTACAAGAACTACTACCACATCGGCGTCGCTGTCGGCACGGAGAAGGGCCTCGTTGTACCTGTGGTCCGCAATGCCGACCAGCTCTCCCTTGCCGAGGTCGAGGCCACCATCACCGACTTCGGCACCCGCGCCCGCTCCGGCAAGCTCGGCATCGAGGAGATGCAGGGCGGCACCTTCACGATCTCCAACGGCGGCGTCTACGGCTCCATGCTCTCGACGCCGATCCTCAATGCGCCGCAGTCCGGAATCCTTGGCATGCACCGCATCGAGGAGCGCCCCGTCGTTCGCAACGGCCAGGTCGTCGCCCGCCCGATGATGTATCTGGCGCTCTCCTACGACCACCGCATTGTCGACGGCAAGGAGGCGGTCACCTTCCTCGTTCGCGTCAAGGAATGCCTCGAGGACCCGCAGCGCTTCATCCTCGACCTTTGATCGCTCACCCGGGCCTGCCTTGACCAGCCCTCAGCCGGGCGCTTCCGATTGGGAAAAACGACATGTCATTTGATCTCATCGTCATCGGCACCGGCCCCGGCGGCTACGTGTGCGCCATCCGCGCCGCCCAGCTCGGGCTGAAGGTCGCCGTCGTCGAGAAGCGCGCGACGCACGGCGGCACCTGCCTCAACGTCGGCTGCATCCCTTCCAAAGCGCTCCTGCATGCTTCCGAGCTTTACGAGGAAGCGGGTCACGGCTTCGCTGACATGGGCATCGAGGTCGCCCCCAAATTGAACCTCGCCAAGATGCTCGCCTTCAAGGACGAGGGCGTGAAGGGCAACGTCGATGGCGTCGCCTACCTCCTGAAGAAGAACAAGGTCGACCACTTCCACGGCACCGGCAAGGTGCTTGGTACCGGCAAGGTCGAGGTCACGTTCATCAATGGCGAGAAGAAAGTCCTGGAGACTGGCAGCATCGTCATCGCGACAGGGTCAGACGTCACCCCGCTGCCGGGCGTCGAGATCGACGAAAAGCAGGTTGTCTCCTCCACAGGAGCGCTCACGCTGGAATCCGTGCCGAAGAAGATGATCGTCGTCGGCGCTGGCGTCATCGGCCTTGAGTTGGGCTCCGTCTGGCGCCGCCTCGGCTCGGAAGTCCTCGTCATCGAGTTCCTCGACCGCATCCTCCCGGGCATGGACCTCGACGTCGCCAAGCAGTTCCAGCGCATCCTCGCCAAGCAGGGCATGGCCTTCAAACTCGGCCACAAGGTCTCGAAGGTCGCCAAGTCTGGTGCTGGCCTCTCCGTCACCATCGAGCCAGCCGCCGGCGGCGCCGCCGAGACCGTCGAGGCCGACGTCGTCCTCGTCTGTATCGGTCGCCGTCCGTACACCGAAGGGCTTGGTTGCGAGGAAGCCGGCATTGGGCTCGACGAGAGGAAGCGCGTCATCGTCGATGATCACTTCCAGACCACGGTGCCCGGCGTCTACGCCATCGGCGACGTCATCCGCGGGCCCATGCTCGCCCACAAGGCCGAGGACGAAGGAATTGCCGTTGCCGAAATGCTCGCCGGCCAGGCGGGGCACGTGAACTACAGCGCCATTCCGGGCGTCATCTACACCTACCCCGAGGTCGCGAGCGTCGGCTACACCGAGGAGGAGCTCAAGGAAGCCGGCGTCGTCTACAAGGCGGGCAAGTTCCCCTTCACCGCGAACGGCCGCGCCAAGGTCAACCGCACCACCGACGGCTTCGTGAAGATTCTGGCCGACAAGGAAACGGACCGCGTCCTCGGCGTCCACATCATCGGGCCCAATGCAGGCGAGTTGATCGCCGAAGCCGTGGTCATCATGGAGTTCGGCGGCTCGGCGGAAGACCTCGCCCGCACCTGCCACGCCCACCCGACGCTGTCGGAAGCCGTCAAGGAAGCCGCCCTCGCCGCCACCGAATCCCGCCCGATCCATATGTGACGGGCGCGATCGGCTCGCTCGAATCTAGGATCTGTTCTCAGCGACCGCCCCGCCTTCTCCCGTCAGAACTTCTCCACCCACGGCCGAAGCTCGACTTCCCACGTCCACGCCGTGCGCGGCTGGTTCGCCACGTAGAGGTACGTCTCCGCGATCGCATCGGGATCGAGCATGCTGTCGGGTCCCGCCCCCTCGCGCTCGGTACGTCCCTTGGCCGTATTCTGCACACCGCCGTCGATCACGAAGTGCGCGACATGCACGCCCTTCGGCGCCAGTTCCCGCGCCATGGACTGCGCAAGGCCGCGAAGCGCGAACTTGCCCATCGCGAACGGCGCCGACATCGCATAGCCCTTCACGCTCGCCGATGCGCCCGTGAACAGGATCGCGCCCGATCCCCGCTCGACCATCCTCCGCGCCGCCTGCTGCCCGACGAGAAATCCGCCGTATGCGGATACGGCGATTGCATTAGCGACCTCCGCAGCATCCACGTCGAGGATCGAGCCTCTCACCCGCGCGCTCGGATTGTAGAGCACCACGTCCAGTGCGCCGAAATCGGCATCGACCTTCGCGAACAGCGCCGCCACCTGCGCCGGCTCCTTTGCGTCACAGGTGTAGAGCTTGGCGCCCGTCTCCTTGCAAAGCGCTTCCGTCCCCGCGCCGGTTCGCGCCGCCAGCGCCACCCGGTAGCCGTTCTTCGCGAGCAAACGCGCGAACGATGCACTGATCCCCGACCCCGCCCCGACGATGAGTGCTGTCCCGGCCATCCACGCCTCCTCTGGTATTAAGCTGTTGCGCGCAGTCTTACCCATCGCGGCGCATTCTCCAACGTCGGATCTGTGCCCAGCCCGCGCAGCGCGATACGGCCGTGAGCTGAAACCGGCGCAGCCGAGGCCGCGACTGCGGCCCGCAGCCTAGCTGCGCCCCCGCGGAGGCCAGCGCGCAGCGCGATACGGCCGTGAGCGAAAAAACCTCCTACCCCCTCGGATGCGCCTTGTCGTAGATCGCCAGCAGCCGGTCCCGGTCCACTTCCGTGTAGACCTGCGTCGTCGATAGCGATGCGTGGCCGAGCAGCTCCTGGATCTGCCGGAGGTCCGCGCCCGCCGAAAGCAGGTGCGTCGCAAACGAATGCCGGAGTGCGTGCGGCGTCGCCGTTGCCGGCAGCATCAGCTCGTCGCGCAGCCGTGCCATCGCCAGTTGCACCAGCCGCGCCCTGAGCGGTCCGCCCTTCGCGCCGAGGAACAACGGCCCGGCAGCCTCCAGCGTGTAGGGCACCAGCGCCATGTACCGCTCGATTGCCTGCACGGCCACCGGCAGCACTGGCACCGCCCGCTCCTTGCCGCCCTTGCCGGTGATCCTGAGCACGTCCCGCTCCGCCGTCGGCCGGTCCTTTGTCTTGAGTCCGAGCGCTTCCGAGACCCGCAATCCCGAGCCGTAGAGCAGTGTCAGCACAGCGATATCCCGCGCCACCACCCAGTCGAGTTCCGCCGCCATGCCGCCGGCCACCACCGCCTTCGCCTTGTCGACCGTCAGCGGCTTCGGCACGCCGCGCGGCTTTTTCGGCATGTTGACCGTCAGCACCGAACGGTTGCGCAGGATTTCTTCGGCCTCGAGCCATCGGAAGAACACCCTGAGAGCGCTCATGGCCCTCGAGAGCGACCGGCTTTCGATCCCCGCCCGCCGCCTGGCCGCCATGAACCCGCGGAATGCCTTGGCATCGACATCGGCCAGGTCCTGCGGCGCCACGGTGCGGCCATGCATATGCGCCAGATGTGCGAGGAACTGGCCGAGGTCCCGCCCGTATGCTTCGAGCGTCAGCGCCGCGTGCCCGCGTTCGTCCTCCAGGTGGGCGAGCCAGCCTGCAACGAGCGCCCGCACCTCTTCGTCCGCGATAGTCATAGGTATGGCCGACATGCAACCCGTTCTGCTGGCTCGAATCAAATGTTGATAGTCTGTCAATCGTTCTTTGACGATGGTTAACAATCCATTACAAAGCCACTTCGCTCAGGCGCCTGCCTGTGGCGCATATGCAAGTATGCCCACCGGACAACGCCGGAAGAACTGCTCCATCGGTGCGTGTGAGGGCGTGCATCGGCTGGAGTGACTGGACATCGCCGCAGTGTGGACGGGCGTGCTTGGACGGGCGGATTCGGGGTGCCCCATGTCCTTTTATGAATCGTTGGACGTCTTCGTCGGCGCCGGCCTCATGGCCGCAGCGCCCGCCGTCGGCTGCAACGTACCGCCTGGCGCAGTCGCCGCTGGCACCGGGCTTTCGCGCTTTCTGCGTGAGCGCGGCGACGGCGGCCGTTTCGGCGACATCCTCGACCGTCTGGCGCAGGAGGTCTGGCTCTCCCGCGACACTCACGGCATTCCCGTCGAACTCGCTGAGAAGCACGCCATCGCCCTCGTCGATATCCTGGAGCAGTGCCGCCCCAAGCCCGATGACATTTCGGCCGCGATCGCTGCGCCAACCGAGGCGAAGGCGTCCGTTGCCGCCCGCATAGCCGTGGACGTGGTGTCCCGCGCCCAGAACGAAAACCTGGTTGCGCCAGCCGGCATTCTCGATCACGTGGCATTCTTCATGCTGGAGCGCCTGTTCCTGCAGCTCACGGTAGACCCCAACCTGCTCCCCGCGCTCGAGCCGGTCATCGCCGCCTACGCCGCCGGCAGCAGCGCCTCCCGCTTGCCCGCGCCGTCGGCCGAGCCTGCCTCTCCGGCGCCTGCCGTTGCGCCTCAGGCCGCCGCCACCGCGCCATCCGCCAATCTCCCGGCCCATGCGCCGGACGGCGGCGCCATGCAGGCGACGATCGAGGCGGTACGCAGCCGGTACGGCATTTCCGAAGCCGCGATGCGTCGCTTCATTGCCATACTCGACGTCCAGCAGTTGAAGCCCGAGGCGCGCGCCTCCCGTCTCGAGGAACTGGCGATCTGGCTGCAGGTGACGACCGCCCAGCTCTCCAAGCAGTCGAACGAGGATCCAGCCGTCCGCCGCCTCAAGCTTGAGGCCGCCGAGGCGTTGAGTGCCGGCGACTTCGAGCGCGCCATGGAGCGCCTCAAGGAGATCCGCAGTGCCGTCCGCGGGCAGCGTCGTCGCACGCAGGAGCGGCTCGAGGACGAAATTCACCAGTTGAAATTGCAGCAGATCGAGGAGGCAGCCGCCTGTGCCCGCCTGGCTGAGTTCGCCTTCGCGCGCGGTGAATACGACAGCGCGTCCGAGCTCTTCGCCGAGGCGGCCGACAGTGTGCCCACCACCGAGCCTCTGCTCCGTCTGAACTACGCGCTGCGCCAGGCCGACACCCTCTTCCGCAAGGGCGACAGCGCGGACGATGAGATCGCTCTGTCCGCCGCGGCGGAGCACTACCGCCGCGCGCTCGCATCGGCCGAGAACCACAGGAACAAGGAATTGGCGGTGGCCGCACGCTGCGCCCTTGGCGAGACCCTCGCGCGCACCAGTCGGAGCGCCACCGGAACCGGGCAGTTGCGCGAGGCGGTCAACGCCTGGCGCGATGCCCTCACAGCTATGGACCCCGCCCGCGAGCCGCGCCGCGTCGCGAACGTCTATGCGGCGCTGGGCGATGCCCTATACCGGATCGCCGAGCGCGATGGCGAGGAAACCCGCGTCGACCAGGCTGCCGACGCCTATGGCGAGGCGGTGAACCTGCTCGACCAGAAGATGGCGCCGCTCGACTGGGCGCTGGCGCAACTGGGTCGCGGCACATGCCTCCTGCGGATCGCCGAGCGCGAGGGCAAGGACCGGCTGTGGCTCGACGCGGCTTCGGCACTCGTGCCCGCGCTGGAGGTTCTGGAGGCTGAAGGACTTGGCGAGGTCGGCCGTCATGCACGCGACGGCCTGCGCTCGTTTCACGCCAACTGGTCCCGTCTTCTGGGCAAGCCGGAGGACACCGGCGAGTCCCCCCGCACGGGCACGTTGCATTGAGCTCAGGCGATCTTCTGGCCGGTCTTCTTCCAGTCGGCGAGGAACGTCTCAAGCCCCTTGTCCGTCAGCGGATGGTGGACCAGGGCCTTGATGATCGAGGGCGGAATCGTCGCCACGTCGGCGCCGACCATCGCCACCTGCTTCACGTGGTTCACCGTACGAATCGACGCAGCGAGGATCTCCGTCGAGAACGTAGGATAGTTGTCGTAAATGGTCCTGATCTCCGCAATCAGCTCGATGCCGTCGAGCCCGATGTCGTCGAGCCGGCCGATGAACGGAGAAATGAACGTCGCCCCCGCCTTGGCGGCGAGCAGCGCCTGGTTGGCCGTAAAGCACAGCGTCACGTTGACCATCGTCCCGTCGTCGGTAAGCGCCCTGCAGGCCTTGAGGCCGTCCATGGTGAGCGGCACCTTTACCGCGACGTTCTTGGCGATCTTGGCGAGCGTACGCCCTTCCTTGAGCATCCCCTCGAAATCGACCGCTGCCACCTCTGCGCTGACCGGTCCGTCGACAATTCCGCAGATTTCCGCGATCGTTTCTTTGAAGTCGCGTCCGGTCTTTGCAATCAGGGACGG
>JBJOGJ010000107.1:0-12644 GCA_046048295.1 Pseudomonadota bacterium
TGTCGTCCGGCTGCAACGGCGGGTGTGCATGATCGTGATCGTGATCATGCCCGTGATGGTGGTGGTCGCTCTCGCCGCTCATATCAGCGTACCCTTTCCTGCTTCAACCGTTGTCTCGTTTGAGCCAGTGTTCATAGATATCGACGTCCACCGTATCGTCGCCCGACCCGGCATAGCCTGGCCAGAGGTCGGCTTGGCGGAAGCGGACGCGATAGAGCTGGCGGCGCGGTTCGCCCGAAAAGCCATAGCCGAGTTCTTCCGGATTGAGGAATGCGCCACATACACGTTCGACTTGGCCCGTCTTGCCTCGGACGTAGTATGGCGTGCGTCTGTGGCCCGGGGGATTGACCGCGGCGACCCGGACCCGGTCACCGGCCTGGAATTGAGGTGTCATCGTCCGTGCTCCGCAATACGCTTCGCGATGACTTGCATGCGGTCTTCGAGTTCCTGCTCGGTCAGGAGGCCCTTCTCCAGCAGCAGGCGGCAAGTCGACTCGATGCCGCGCTCGAAATAGCCTAGCTCGTTGTAAAGCTCGACGCCGAGTTCCTCGCGGGTGCGTCGTACCTCGTCGGTGCGGATCTCCTTCACGCCGGCGACGCCGAGCGCGTTGCCGAGCACGACGGAGAGCTTCTCCCAGGGCTTGGCAACGGTAACCTCGAGCGGGATCGGACCGGCGTCGAGGCCGCCGAGGTCGTGATATCCCCGGCCTGGCTCGCGCGCGGACGACAGGTTCCGGTTGTCCGGGTCACCGGTTTCTGGCGGCATTCGAACGCTCCTCGTCTTGGCTCATATCTGCAAGAAAGCATAACCGACACCAGGACGCCTGCAAGAGACAAGCACCTTTCTGCGGAATTACACGTCTTGAGTAGAACTGGATCTACTGTAGCAACACGGGCATGCTGGGTGTTTCACAAATTCTCACTGATCGAACGGACTTGCCTGAGAGGCGTTAGGCTGTGGGTGCGCGTTTAATGAACGGCGTTAGATAACGTTAACGGCAGGTTGGGCGAGGGAAGCGTGGCCGCCATGTTTTGAGGCGTCTAATGTTTCGGTTCTGGCATTTGCTTTGCCAGTGCTGCGCGTTTTCGGGCGGAAGGCAGATCTGCAAGGAACACTGCCAAGTCCATGACTTTGGATTAGCTTTTGTACCTGGCGGTTGGCTTTTGGCGAGCGTGCGCGGGGACGGAGCGTCAACTGCGTTGCCCCATCGTCGACTTCCGTACGGGGCTTGGCATGGTTGGTCGAAGTGAATGGTTCCTGGATGGCTGGACGAAACAAGTACGATCTCGAATTCCGGGTGCTCGAGAGCTTGAGCGAGGCAGGTCGGGCGGCATGGAAGCCGCTGTTCGAGAACATGGTGCAGGGCTACGACTATTATCGTGCCTGCGAACTTGCCCAGCCGGATGTCTTCCGCTTCTTCGCAGCAGGCGTCTTCGATGGCGACGAACTGATCGCCGGGACACCCATGTTCAGTGTTACGTTCCGCTTGGACATGCTGATGGATGGCAGCCTGGAGCCGGTCGGCAAATGGCTGCACAAGAAGGTGCCACGGTTTGCCAACGTTCCGGTGGTTGGCGCGGGCTCTCCTCATTCTGACGATCTGTCCCTGGTCTTCTCGTCCAGGCTCGATGACTCGCGCCGCGCGGAGGCACTTGAGGCCCTGCTCGTAGGACTGCATCGTCACGCCTCGGATACGGGGGCGCGTGTCGTATTCGTAAAGAGTGTTGCAGACAGCATTGATCGCTGGGCCAACCGGCACTTCGCAAAGCTCGGCTACTCACGAATAGCCTCGTTGCCCATTGCGAGGTTGGAACTTCCTTCTTCACCGGAGGCCTACATTGCCAGTCTTTCGGCGAACATGCGCAGTAACTTGCGCAGGAAACTGAAGAAGGCGCGCAATATCAGGGTCGACGTCTTGGACACGATCACGGGGCTCGAAGGCGAGATCAACTCACTGCGTGACCAGACCAGGTTGCGCAGTCGGGCCGACTATGACGTCTTCGAGGAATTGTCGCCCAATTACTTCAGCCAGGTGATGAAGCGGATGGGGGGCCGCGCCAGGATGCTCACCTACTGGGACGGGGAAAGGTTGATCGGCTTTGCGCTCGCCCTCATCGAACAGGACCGCATCATCGAGAAGTACACGGGATTGCGATATCCCGATGCAATCGACAATGGTGTGTTCTTCCTGAACTGGATGGAACTGGTGAAACTGGGGATCGAGCAAGGGGTGCGCGAACTGCATGCGGGAGAGACGACCTACCTGACGAAGGTCCGACTTGGCTGCAAGCTCGAACGGTCGTGGATCTACATCCGGCACAGGCTGGATTTCATGAATCCGGTCCTCAAGGCGATAACTCCACTCCTCGCATTCGACAAGACTGACCCCGATCTGAAGCTGCTGGGCGGCACGGCACCCTATTTGTGACACCTGATTTGCCTGTCTTCGGATTATTCGATCGGGCGTGAAATCTCTGAAGTCTTGCGTGGCGGTGAGGGCGGCTGCCCGATCGATGAGCAATCCGCTCCTCATTCCCTGGTCTCGGCGTTCAAGGTGGTTCCTTGGCCGGATGTGAGCGATAGCTTCGGTATGTCAATTCTCGCATGGTACCGAGACTGTGATTCCGGACTGCGGCATGTAGCGTGCGCAGTCCCGGGGCGTCTTCGTGCCGCTTTGCGTGTTCGGAACCGTAGATGACGTTACGATACGAGCCCCTGGCGGAGCTGGCTTCGCAGCCGGAACGGGGACATGTTTGGATGCTGCAATTTTTTCGGCCTGACGCTCCTTAATCCGAAGAGCCTGCAGCGAACGTTGGCGCTCGGCTGCGGCCTTCCTGGCGGCAAGCGCCTTGCGTTGTGCCGCGGCCTGGCGCTGGCGTTCCACGGCCATCTGCCTTCGCGACTGCTGCCGCTGGCGGGCCCGCTCACGTCTCATTTGTTCTCGCATCATATAGCGTTCCCGGGCCATTTCTGCGCGCCGGGCCTGAGCTGCCTGATTGAGCACCATGCCGGTCATTATGCCGAGTCCCAGGCCAATGCCGAGACCTCTTCCCCCTGCCTCGGCACTGGATGTGAATGCGAGTGCCGGGATCAGCACGGCGGCGACTTTGGCAATCGTGGAACGTTTCATGTGGGTCTCCTTTCAATCAGATGGCGCGGGATGGCTAGAACGTGCCGTATGCGGTTTGCTGTTGCGTGTGTTGGCGACTAAATCCGTCGACGCAGGGCCAGGCAGATTCCGACGTCTTCTCGTCGACCAGCGTCCAGGCGATGGTGCTGCCGAAGCCGCGGATGTCGAATTTTTCGCAGGCCTCGAACTCGAAGCGGTCGTCGATGAGCGCTTTGAGCTCATCCGAAACGAGGATGTTCCTGTTTGCCTGGCCTTCAAGGCGCGAGGCGAGGTTGACCGTTTCTCCCCAGATGTCGAAGTTCTGGTTGCCCAGGCCCATTTTCCCCGTCGTCACTGGGCCAGAGGCCATGCCGATGCGGAGCGCGAGTTCCAGCCCCAGGGCGTCGCCGATCTCGAGGGCTGCCTGCTGCATGTCGATGGCGAGGCGGGCTGCACGCTCTGCGTGGTTCGTTTGGCCTGCACGGACGCCTGCGACCGCCATGTATCCATCGCCGATGGTCTTGACCTTCTCGACGCCATGCCATTCGCAAAGTGCGTCGAATGCGGTGAAGAGACGGTCGAGAAGATCGAAGGTCTCAGCGTCGCCGAGCTGGCGGGACAGCGCAACGAAACCGGATATGTCGGCGAACAGAACCGTTGCTTCGCAGACGGACCTGCGAGCGGTTTTCGTCTGTTCTTTCGTCCTGCGTGCTAATGCTGCGTTGTTCATGACGACACCCGTGCTGCTTATGACTGTGTGTCGTCGCCGGTCCCGATATGGTTCAAAGGTCAGCGAAATTTTTTTCGTGTACTTCTGTTTGCAATTCGCAGGCTCTAAATGAACGACCCCCGCTCTAGTGAGCGGGGGCGTTGATGAGGAGGATTGCGGGGGCTGGGGCTCAGTAGGTGCGCCACATGCACCTTTCGTAGCGCCAGCGCCATTTGGGATTGCCGGTTGCGAACCAGCGGCGCTTCAGCCATCGACAGGGGTTCGCATAGCGGTAGCCGGAGTAGGCATAGGGGGCGGCATAGCCGGGTCCGCCGACGTAGACGCCGAAGTGGACCTTCGGCTTGCCGCCAGCCTCGGCTGGCGATGCGGCGAGCGGAGCGGTGAAAATCATGGCGGTTGCAACTGCAATCATCGTGTTGCGAATTGTGCGGTTCATTGGCTTTCTCCTGTGCTGCAAGCCGCCGATTGAGCGGCCTTACCCGTTCCGTCGCGGCAGTGGGGAGAAAGGTTCAAAGGACGTGTGCACAATTTTCATGCCCCGGATACTGAGGCCTAGCCCTTTACGCTGTTTGGCCGTTCAGCAAGCAATGGTTTATTGTTTGCGTTCAAATGTTTTTGCATTTCGCTACTTTCATGTGAACCTTTTCCGATCATGGCGCGACATAGCTGGTGCAGGCGCAGAAAGGGGCCAGGCAGGTGATGAACCTGATCGCCGATGACCAGAACCTCCTAAAGCGCATTGCGAGGCAGGACCAGGACGCGCTTCGTTCGCTTTATGCACGTCATCAGGTCCGCACCTACAGGTTCCTGTTCCGGCTGGTCCGGAACGAGGCCAGCGCGGAGGAGTTGACGAATGAGGTATTTCTTGAAGTCTGGCGAAATGCCGGAAAGTTCGAAGGACGCTCGAGCGTTTCGACCTGGATCCTTTCGATTGCCCATAACCGGGCGGTCAGTCAGTTGCGCAAGCGCCGCGACGAGAACTGGGACGAGGAGAAGGCTGCCCGGCTTGTCGACGAGGATGACGATCCGGAGGTCAGCGTCCAGAAGGCGGACAAGGGAGAGGTCATTCGCCGTTGCCTCGAGGAGCTTTCGGACGAGCACCGCGAGATCATCGACCTTGTCTATTATCATGAAAAGTCCGTCGCCGAGGTGAGCGCAATCGTCGGGATTCCCGAAGCGACCGTTAAGACACGAATGTTCTACGCCCGTAAGCGGCTCTCGGAAATACTGAGGAGCGCCGGGGTGGATAGGGGTTGGCCATGAACACGACCAGCAATGCGCCTTCGGAGCGCGAGGAAATCGAGATGCTCCTGCCGTGGTACGTCACAGGCAGGCTGGAGCGCAGCGAACAGGAGCGCGTCGCGGCCTATCTCGAGCGGCACCCGGATATGGCGCGTCAGCTCGATCTCGTGCGCGAGGAACTCGGCGAGACCGCGACCGCCAATGAGACCGTCCGTATGCCATCGGCACGCGGGATCGAGGATTTGATGGCCAAGGTCGCCGCGGAGCGTCGCAGTTCGCCCCGGCCTCTATTCTCGCGAATGTTTGACGTGGTCAGAGGGTTCTTCGATGCGCCGAGCGCAAACGCCGTTCGCTGGGCTGCTGCCGCCGCCGCAGTAGTGGTGCTCGCCCAGGCCGTCACCATCGGTACGCTGGTCACTGGCCGTGAGCCGGCCGGAACCTACCAGACGGCATCGGGTGGAAAAAATGCAGCGCCGACTGAGGGAAGTTTCGTGCTGGTGCGGTTTGCGAGTGGTGCTACCGCAGGCCAGATTGCAGCCGCGCTCAGTGAGCTCAAGGTGTCCATTGCCGATGGTCCCAAGCCCGGCGGCTTCTTCACTTTACGTATAGGCGATGCAACACTCGATGAAGAGGCCAGAAACCGACGCATTTCTGAAATGCGCAGTAGAAGCAATATATTCGTGATCGTCACCCCAACACGCTGATAAACCGCAAGAGATTGAAACCATGAAACATTTGTCCAAATCCCGGTTGCAATGTCCGCAGATGGAGCTGCTTTCGAGCTGGAGTGCGGGGGTCGCCGCCTGCATCGCCTATCTCACAATCCTGCTGGCCGGCGCCACCACAGTTTCAGTGGTTTCGGCGGGTTTTGCCAGTGATGCAGCCGAAGCGCAGGGGAGGGGATCGTACGGATCATTCGGCCAGCGCTCTCGTGGCCGCGATTACCCGAGACCCGGTCGAGGCCATGGGGGGCGGCGCGGCGGCGGCATCGGCGTTGGAATAGGCATTGGAATCGGCTCTGCCATCATTATGCAGGGTCTCGAGGCGGAGGAGCGCGGGCGCCGCCGGCGCTACCGCGAAGAGTACCGTGATAGGCCGCGCATTGCCTGCCGCGGTGGCCGGGTCAGGGGTGGCAACTGCATCTGCAGCAGGGGGCGAGCCGCGAAACGCGTCGGCCGCAACGCCTTCTCTTGCGAGCGTCGTGTGGTCGAGCCGAGCGGGCCGAAACTGTGCAAGATCGGGCGGACGAGCCGGGTGCCTTGCGAGTGTCCGGATGGAACGTCGCGCCGACGCGTCAAGCGCAAGGGGTATACCTGCGTTAGGATCGCCAAGCCGGTGCCTTCCAAGCCCACGCCACCGCCTGCGGTGCAGCCCGCAAGGAATACGCCTGCAGTGCCGCCGATGCCGCCAATGCGTCAGGCGGGCGGTACACCGGCGATCCCACCCATCGCGGCAGGTCAGACCATTCCTGAATTCGTTGCCGATGAAGTACTGATCACGGTGCCGAATGGCGAGCCGCAGGCTTTCGAAGATGCGATTGCGCAGACCTACAGCCTGACGGTCCTCGATCGCCAGCCGGTGGCGCTGATCGGGGAAAGGCTGGTGCGGCTCAGAATTCCACCGACCAACAACGTGCAGGCGATCGTCGTGGCGCTGCAGGGCGATGCCCGGGTATCGGCGGCGCAGCCAAACTATCTCTACCATGCGCAGCAGGGCAGCGGAACGTCGCTCGGCGACAGCCTGCAGTACGCGCTCGTCAAGGTGAAAGCAGAGAGGGCGCTGTCGCTCGCAAACGGCAAAGGCGTGCGCATCGCGGTGATCGATACCGGCGTTGACAAGAGTCATCCAGATCTCAAGGGTGTCGTATCGAAGAGTTTCGATGCAACCGGTGAACAAACATTCGTGCCGGACGATCATGGCACGTCGGTAGCCGGCATCATCAGCGGCCGCGGGCTGGTACGCGGAATTGCGCCACAGTCGGAAATATTCAGTGTCCGCGCATTCGCACCCGGGACAAGTGGCGGTCCGCGTCTTGCGACGTCATACATCCTGCTGCGTGGGATCGACTGGTCCGTCGCCGAAAATGCTCGGGTACTCAACCTCAGCTTCGCGGGGCCCAGGGATCCGCTGATGCAGAAAGCCGTCAAGGCGGCGGCGGGGAAGAATGCGTTGATGGTCGCTGCGGCTGGGAACGGTGGCTCGAAGGCAGCGCCAGCATATCCCGCGGCCTACGAGGAGGTCATCGCCGTCACGGCGACGGATACAACGGATAAGCTCTACGAGAAGGCAAACCGCGGCACCTACATCGCCATCGCTTCTCCGGGGGTGGATATCCTCGCACCAACGACCAAGGGTGGGCACGGGATGCAGTCCGGAACGTCATTTGCGGCGGCCCACATCAGCGGGGTCCTTGCGCTGATGATCGAGCGTGAGCCAAATCTCACTGAGGCGAGGGCGCGAGATGTGCTTGCGGCGACGGCTCGAGATCTTGGACCGCCTGGCCGTGACGCATTGTTCGGCGCGGGCGAGGTGAACGCCTACGAGGCGCTCGCACGTGTGAAGCCGATGGCGACGGGAAATGCAGCGCCCTAGATCGGTTCCTCGTTGGCGGAACCGATCCGTAGTTCGCTCATGTCTGTTCCGGATTCGGAAGCGCTCTAGGTCGCCATTGCCCTACCGCGCCCTGGTGTCATTGATGGCGCGCCAGATCTTGTCAGGGGTCAGCGGCATGTCGAGGTGGCGGATGCCGAGGGGAGACAGCGCATCCATGACCGCGTTGGCGACGGTCGGCATCGCGCCGACGCAACCTGCCTCGCCGGCACCCTTTGAGCCAAGCGGATTGACCGGCGTCGGGATCGGGTTCGGTGCGAAGTCGATCATCGAGACATCGAGTGCGCGCGGCATGGCATAGTCCATGAACGAGGCGGTGAGCAGCTGGCCGGTCTCGGGATCGTACTTGATGTCTTCCTTCAGGATCTGGCCCAGGCCCTGCACGATGCCGCCCTTGATCTGGCCGGCAAGCGTAATCGGGTTGATGACGGTGCCGACGTCGTCGACGACCGAGTACTTCACGATCTCGACTTCGCCGGTGTCAGGGTCGACCTCCACCTCGCAGACGTGCGTTCCGTTCGGGAACGTCGTCTTGGTGTTGGTAAAGATCGCGGAGGCGATGAGGCCGGGCTCCATGCCTTTCGGCAGCCGGGCCGGCTGGCTCGCGGCCTTTGCCACCTCCTTCATGGTGAGCGTCTCATTGGTGCCGGGGCCGCGGAATACGCCGTCCGCAAATGTGACCTCGTCGACGCCGAGCAGGTGGGCAGCGATGGCCTTCGCCTTCTCCAGGATCTTGCCGCCGGCCATGGTCATTGCCGCGCCGCCGACGGTCGCGGAACGCGAGCCGCCGGAGCCATGGCCGAAGAATACGGCCTCCGTGTCGCCGGCTATGTACTGGACGTCCTCGGGCGCGACGCCCAGCTGGTCGCAGACCATCTGGGTGTACATCGTCTCGTGGCCCTGGCCGCCCGAAACGGAGCCCGAGAGCACGGTTACGGAGCCGGCGCGGTCGAAGCGTATTTCCGCGGATTCGACGCCCGGGCCGGAGGCCTTCTCGATGCTGTTGGCAATGCCGATGCCGCGCAGCTTGCCACGCTTTTTCGCTTCCTCGCGGCGCTTTTCGAAGCCGGCGTAGCCCGACATGTCCATCGCCATGTCCATGTTCTTCGCAAAGTCACCGGAATCGAACGTAAAGAGGAACGCGGTCTTGTACGGCATCGCCTCCTTTGGAATGAGGTTCCTGCGGCGGAGTTCGGCGGGGTCGAGGCCTAGTTCGTCAGCCGCGATATCGATGATCCGCTCGATGATGAAGCAGGCCTCGGGGCGGCCAGCGCCGCGGTAGGGGCGGAGGTAGGTGGTGTTGGTGAAGACGGCGGTGACATCGACGTGCACGGCCTCGAAAGTATAGACGCCGGATACGCCGCCGATGTTGCCGACCAGCGGGTTCTGGCCACCGTTCTGCAGGTAGGCTCCGACAGCGCAGACGTTGTCGAGCCTGAGGGCAAGGAACTTGTGGTCGGCGTCAAGCGCCAGCGATGCGGTGGAGACGCAGTCGCGGCCCTGTGCGTCGGCGAGGAAGGCTTCCGCGCGCGTGCTGGCCCACTTGACCGGGCGGTTCGTGACTTTCGATGCCCAACAGGAAAGGACCATCTCGTGGTAGATGGCAGACTTCATACCGAAGCTGCCGCCAACGTCGCCGGCGATGACGCGCACGCTGCTTTCCGGAACCTTGAGGCCGCGGGCGATCGATGCCTTGGTGGTGTGTGCGCCCTGCACCTGCGAGTAGAGTGTGTAGTGGTCCTCGGAGCGGTCATAGATCGCGAGGCAGGAGCGCGGCTCCATCGCTGCGGCGGTGACGCGGTTCACCACCAGCTTGTGGGTGATGACGTGGGCTGCCTTGGCGAAGGCAGCGTCGGTGGCTTCCTTGTTGCCGAAGGAGGTCTTGAAGCAGATGTTGTCCGGGCAGTCGGGCCAAACCAGCGGTGCTCCGGGCTTTATCGCGTCCTCGGTGCCGACGACGACGGGAAGCGCGTCGTAGTCGATTTCGATCAGTTCGGCAGCGTCCTGGGCCTGGGCAATCGTTTCCGCAATGACGAGCGCAACGTAATCGCCGGCGAATCGCACCTTGTCCCGCGTCAGGCCAGGGAATGGTGGCCGGTAGATCGGCTCGCCGTTGGGACGCTTGAACTTGCCGTTACCAACGGGGAGGTCGGGGAGCCCTGATGCCGCCCAATCCTCGCCGGTCAAAACCGCGAGTACGCCCGGGGCGCTCTTCGCTGCCGCGGTGTCGATGCTCTTGATGACCGCATGCGCGTGGGCGGCGCGTAGAATGTAGCAGTGGGCCTGGTTGGGTGCGCTTCGGTCGTCGGTATAGCGCCCGCCGCCGCGCAGCAACCGCGGATCCTCGAAGCGTGTCACCGGCTGTCCAATCGCATATTCGCCCATAGCATCGTCCCCCATTCAGATTACGGCCCTCGGTGCGAGCCCGGCCGTGTTTTCATCGACGTGCCCGGAATTTAGACCGGCCCGGGGATGGCGTCTACGGGGGCTGGGTGGCGGCGGTTGTCACGGCGGCAGAACCATGCAGACTGGAAGGGGTGACCAGGAACAAGGTCTGGCTCGGCGTGGCGAGAGCGCGCGGAACACTGAGGAGGAAAGCGTGAAGATTTGGGCAGGCCGGCTGACAGCCGGTGCGATCATACTGGGACTGTCGCAGGCCGCTGCCATGGACGGCCATGCCGCTGATGCCGCGGGCGAATACTTCAAGGGCAAGTCCATCAAGTTGATAATCGGCTATGCGGCCGGTGGCGGCTACGATGTCTATGCAAGGGTCATCAGCCGGCACATGGCCAAGCAACTCCCTGGCCAGCCGAGCATGATCCCCCAGAACATGCCGGGTGCCGGCAGCATGGTGGCGGCAGCCTACCTCATGCAGAAAGCCGAGCGGGACGGCACGGTATGGGGCACCATCGGGCAGAACCTGCCGCTCACGGAGGTCCTCGAGCCGGAAAAGGCAAAGGGCAAGTACGAGTCCGCGAAGCTCAACTGGCTTGGCAACGTCAACGAGGGCAACAACATCGTCATGATGTGGGCCAAGAGTGGCGTGAAGTCCTGGGAGGATCTCAAGAAAAAGGAATATGTGGTTGGCGCGACTGGCCCCGGGGGAACGTCTGTCGAATACCCGCGGGCAATGAACAACCTGCTTGGTACCAAGCTCAAGATCATCGTTGGCTTCTCGGGCGGGGCGACAATCAACCTCGCGATGGAACGCGGCGAGGTTGACGGGCGTGGTTCCGGAAACTGGGCGTCGGTCAAATCGACGACGCCTGAGTATCTCGCCAACAAGCAGATCGTCATTCCCATACAGATGGGTCTCAAAAAGGAGCCTGATCTCGATGCCCCGCTCCTGCTCGACCTGGCTCCCAACGAGGCGAGCCGGCGGGCGCTCGAGCTGATCTCGGCCGGCGTGCGGATCGGGCGGCCGATCGTGACGACACCCGGCGTGCCGCCTGAGCGGGTAAAGGTGCTGCGCGAGGCTTTCGATGCTGCGATGAAGGACAAGGACTTCCTGGCAGAAGCCAATCGCACGAAGATGGACCTCAACCCTGCTTCCGGCGCAGAGGTGCAGAAGACTGTCGAGCGTGTGCTCTCGGCGCCACCGGATATCGTCGCTTTCACGCGGGCGGCAATCAGCACCGGGGGCACATTCGACTGTGCCAAGATCGTCAAGGACCAAGCGCTGTGCCGTCAGAAGAAGAAAAAGAAGAAGGCGGACTAGGCCGCCGTCCTCGATGCGTTCAACGCGAGGCGCTCACTTGGTGAGCGCCTCCATTTTTTTGACGAGCGCGGGTGGCGTGCTCATCATGTCGTTGACGAGGCTGGCGAGTTCATCCCCTGTGGTCAGCGCAATTTCCAGGTTTTGAGATTTTGCATCCGCGAGTAGTTTCGGGTCCTCGACGGATTTCGCGAGTGAAGCCCGCAATGCGCCGAGGCGATCCTTTGGAATGTCGGGCGGTGCCAGGAAGGGACGGCCGAACTCGATGCTCGAAGAGAACAGCGTCAGTATTCTGCGTTGCTCGTCGGTCTTCGCGAATTGATGGATCGACGGCGCCTTCAACTCGGGGACCGGCTTGCGTTCCATGTTGAACAGGACGAGCAGCTTGCCGGAGGCGATGGCGCCGGGTTGGCCGGCCTCGATGGTGTTGTGGCTGGCACAGAGGCCATGGACCTCGCCGCGTTGCATGGCGAGCTGGACCTCGATGGAGGCGCCGTAGCCTTCGACCAGCTTGAACTTGGTGCCGAGGAGATTGTTGAGCAGCACTGGGACGGTCGATACCGCGCCGCCTGCTCCTGCGCCGCCAAACAACGCCTGCTTCTGAAAGGCCTCTTGAGCGGTCTTGACCGGCGAGTTGTCGGTGACGGCGCAGATGCGGTTGGTGCGCTCGGGACTGCCGATCCAGCTGTACTTCACGGGATCGAAGCGGATGTTCTTGACCTTGGTCAGCGCCTGATAGGGCAGGTTGCGGCTTATTACGCCGACCACCGAGCCATCCTTCGGTGCGTTGTTGTACATGTAGTTGGCCGCTAGGATGCCGCCGCCACCAGGCATGTTGTTGGGTACGAAAGTCGGCTCACCGGGCAGGTATTTGGCGATGTAGGGGCCGAACAGGCGCACCCACATGTCGTAGCCGCCGCCGGCCTTCGAATGAATGATGAACTTGAGCTGCTTGCCCTTGTAGAACTGCTCGACCGTCTGTGCCGCCGCAGTGCCAAGGGGGAATGCGGCCAATGCGACCGCCGCGCCGGCAAAAGCCAGCATTCGCGGTTTATCCTGCGCCATCGTCGTCTCCTCACCAGATGCAGCCCTGTTTTGCCATGGCGAGACCTGAGGTCTGCCGGTGGGCCGTCACCCTGCCAGCGTTTCACATCGGCTGTTGGAGTTCAACTGGCCGGCTTTCCTCGCCTTGGAGCGGCCTGGCAGCAAGAGGTAACCGTGGAGGAGTGTTCGATATG
>JBJOGJ010000108.1:0-12620 GCA_046048295.1 Pseudomonadota bacterium
GCGCGGAATTTCGGCGCTCCCGACACGGTCCCGGCGGGAAATCCCGCCATCAGGGCATCGATGGCATCGCGGTCGTGACGCTGGTCCCCGACCACGTTCGAGACGATGTGCATGACGTGACTGTAGCGCTCTATCGTGAAGCTCTCGGTCACCTCCACACTTCCGATCTCCGCTACGCGCCCGACGTCGTTGCGGCCGAGATCGAGGAGCATCAGATGCTCGGCACGTTCTTTCGGGTCGGCAAGCAGTTGCTCCCCGAGCAACTGGTCTTCTTCACGCGTCGCCCCCCGTCGTGCCGTCCCGGCAATGGGCCGTATCGTTACCTTGCCTTCCCGGGAGCGTACGAGGATCTCCGGCGAGGAGCCGACGAGGGAGAAGTCGCCAAGATCGATGAAGAACAGGAATGGCGATGGGTTCGTTCGCCGGAGCGCCCTGTAGAGAGCGAAGGGTGGCAGGGTGAAGGGCGCCGAAAACCGTTGCGACAGAACGATCTGAAAAGCATCGCCCGCCCTGATGTAGTCCTTTGCGCGCTCCACCATCGCCATGTACTCACCGGGGCTGGTGTTCGACACCGGTTCATCCGTGCCGAGATCCGCGAGCCCCGTGGAGGTGGATGGAGGCGGCAGCGTTGCGAGGCTGTCAGCGACTTCCGAGAGGCGTTTTCGCGCCGAACGATAGGCGGTATCCGCCGACTGCCGGCCACTTGGCCGGACGGGCGTCACGAGTGTCATCTCGTCTTTCAGCGCGTCGAAAATAATGATGACCGTGGGCCTCATGAGAACTGCATCGGGAACACCCAGCACGTCCGTCGGCATGTTCGGCAGCCGTTCCACGAGGCGCACCGTGTCATAGCCCATGAAGCCGAATATCCCTGCCGCCATCGGCGGCAACTCCGCCGGCAGGTCGATGCGCGATTCTGCAAGGAGTTCGCGCAGGCTCGCGAGAGTCGGCCGTTTCTCCTTTCGGAAGGCATTGAAATTGCGATGCGGCGTCCGGTTGATCTCCGCGTTCTCGCCCCGCGCCCGCCAAATGATGTCCGGCTTGAGCCCGATCATCGAGTAGCGCCCGCGCGCCTCTCCGCCCTCGACGGATTCCATCAGGAAGCTCATCGGCTGGCCGTGCGCGATCTTCAGGTACGCTGCAACTGGGGTCTCGAGATCCGCGACAAGCTTCGTCCAAACGACCTGCGGCATGCCGGCGTCATAGAGCTTGGCGAAGTCCCCATGTTGGGGCTCGATGGACAGGCCGGAAATTGGTCGCTCGAGCATGTTCAATGGACAATCCCTGTGGCGGCCTGCCAACTACTACTGTATCGCGGTGGTTCTGCCGGTAAGGCGGTCGAATGCCTGGCGGTTGATGTCCGGTTTGAAACGTTGCTGGAGTGCGGTGATGTAGCTGGCGACCGTATCGGTCCGCATTTCCTGTACAAGTCGATCGCTGATTCCAGAGGCCTCCACCGGATTGGCTGGCTTGGCCGGCTGGATGTCCTTCACCTTGAATACGACACGGGAATTGCCGTCATCGGTCGGCACCGATGCGGCCTGCCCTTTGCCAAGCGCGAACGCCCGGGCAATGGTGCTGCGGGAAATGCCACCGCCTTGATCGATCCGGCGAACGGGGTCGGAAGTCTTGAGGCTGGCTCCTGCTTCCTTGGCAAGTGCATCCATCGCAGCGCCCCCCTCTGCCTTCTTCACGAGGTCGGTGGCAAGTTTCGAAACCGCTTCCTGGACACTGTTCTTGCGCCAAAGTTTCGCAACCTCGTCCTTGACCTCATCGAACGCCTTCTGCTTTTCAGCCGTCACCTCGACGACGTCGATCCAGATATAGCCGCCATCCGAGCTTTGCAGCGACTCGTTTTCAAGTCCCACTTCCGACTTGAAGACAGCGGCCACGATCGCCGCGAGGTCCGGCGACTCGAGCGCCGGCTTGCCGTCTGGCGTCAGTCCCTGCTTGTCGACAGCCGGTATCTGGACGAACTTGAGCTTGCTGGTCTCGGCAATCTCCTTGAGGGTCTTGCCCGAGAGCCGCTGATCGTCCACGGAATCGTGTGCCTTCTGAGCCTCCGCCCGCGCCCTCTCGCGCTGCATCTCCGTGCGGATTACATCCTTCACATCGTCGTATGTGCGAACAACGGCCGGCTTGATGTCGGTAGCCTTGACGAGAACCGTGCTGAACTTCCCCTCAACCGGCTGAGACACTTCATCCTTCTTCAGTTTGAATGCCGCTTCCGCCACCCTCGGATCGAGCATTTCCGACTTCTCGAATGTCCCGAGGTTGACGTCGCTTTCACTTGCCCCCGTAGCCTTTGCAACTTCGAGAAACGACTTGCCGGCGGCGATCTCTGCGCGCGCCTTTTGTGCTTCCGCAAGGGATTTGAACGACACCTGCTGGATCGTCCGCCGCTCGGCTTCATTGTAGCGGGACTTGGCGGCCTCATAGTTCTTGCGAACGGCTTCATCGGTGACAGCGACACGCGACTTCAGCGCATCCGCTGTTGCGAAAAGCACGTTCACCTTGCGGTATTCGGGACGAACGAAGGTTGTCTTCTGGTCCTCATAAAGCTTCTTGATCTGCGCTTCCGTGGGCTCGCTTGCCTTGGGAAGCACTTTCGGATCGATCTCGAAATACTCCACGACCCGCTTCTCACCGCTGTACTGGTGAATGAGGTCCACGGCCGCCTGGGGCGGCTGCACGCCGTAGAGCAGAGCATTGGTGATATGAGTCCGCAGCATTTCCTTTGCTCGGATGTCCGCGTAGCCCTGCTCGCTCAGGCCCATCTGGCGAAGGAAGTTGTTGAAGCTGTCGCGATCGAAGCGCCCGCCGATACCTTGGAATGCCGGAGTCGATCGCACGTCCTCGATGATCTTTCCGGCGGGTATCGCCAGCTTCATCGCCTGCGCATGGTTGTCTATCGTTGCCGAGCCGACCAGGCTGTCGAGTGTGCGCTGATCGAGGCCGAACATCCGCGCCTGCTCCTGCGTCAGGCGCTGGCCGATCTGGCGCGAGAATTGTTCGATCTCGCGGCGAAACGCTGTCTCATAGGCGTTGTTGGTGATTGTGATATCACCGACCTTCGCGAGTTCGCCCTGACGATAGCCTCTGAAGACATCCTCGATGCCCCAGAACAGGAAGCTTATGGCAAGGATGCCAATCAGGATCTTGGCAACGATTCCAGAGGTACTTTTGCGAAGTGTTTCAAGCATTGGTCTAGCTGCACGAGTCCGTGTTGGGGGCGGGGAGCGCGACTGCGCCTGTCGGGCCCCATATCAAACCTACGAACCGCTGGAAAGCAAGGCTCGTCTGGAAGGTACAATCCCTCGCCAGGACTGGACAATCCATCGGTATTGCTCTTTCAGGTAGGAAATTCGGATCGTGATAGGAAGATTGGAACGGGCATATGGGCAGGGAAGCGGCGATTCGCCCGCTGGTAGCGGGCAACTGGAAGATGAACGGGCTCCGGGCCTCACTCGCGGAAGCCCGGGCCATTCGGACGGCCTTGGAGACTGGCGATGTCGGCGGCAACGTCGACCTGATGCTCTGCCCGCCTGCAACTCTTATTGCACAAATGGCGGAAATCTCGGCTGGGTCGGCGTTGCTCGTAGGGGGACAGGACTGCCATCAGGCTGCGAGCGGCGCTCATACCGGTGATATATCCCCGGACATGCTTAAGGATGCCGGTTGCGCCGCGGTCATCCTGGGCCATTCCGAGCGCCGCGCGGACCACGGCGAACTCGATCGTATGGTGCGTTCCAAGGCCGAAGCGGCTCACCGCGCGGGCCTCATTACAATTGTTTGCGTCGGAGAAACTGAAGGCCAGCGCCGCGCAGGCCTCACGTTGGATGTGGTGGCGAGACAACTTGGCGGCTCGCTGCCGGATGTTGCTTCAGCCGCCAACACCGTCGTGGCCTACGAGCCTGTATGGGCGATTGGCACCGGATTGACGCCGACCGAACTGGATGTAGCGGAGGTGCACGCACACATGCGCAAGCTGCTTACGACAAGGCTGAAGGCTGAGGGCGAAAATATGCGACTGCTCTATGGCGGGTCGGTACGGCCTTCCAACGCGGGGGCTCTGATGGCAGTGGAGAATGTAAATGGAGCGCTGGTTGGCGGAGCCAGTCTCACGGCAACAGATTTTCTCGGAATTGCCGCCGCCTACGCGTGAAATGTTGCAGCCGCCATGGCGGCTTGCAATAGTGCACTCGGCAAAGGCTGCGAGATGAGTGAGCAAATGGCGGCAGGATCTGCCCGACGATTTCCCATCGCAATACGAGCGGGCGTGGCGGCGCTGGGACTTTTATATGGACAGCTGGCGCATGCCGAGTTGCTTCCCGTCGAGCAATGCCATCAACTTCGACTGCAAAAGACAGCACTGGAATCGGTTGGCACCAGGCAGGACATGGAAAAAGGCGTTGAGTGGGCGCGCCAGAACATTTCCCCCGACAGGTTGAAACGGGTGCTCCAGTACATTGACGTCCAGGAACAGGTCCTCTTCAGATGTCCGCCACCACCGCCGCCTATTCCTGAGCGGGCCGACCGGGAGGATGTGGTGGCTGCCGCTATGCCGGCTCCGCCATCGAAAAAGGCTCGGAAGGCAACGCGCCGCCTGCCGCCGATCCCCTCGCGCCGCCCGCGTACAGCCAACCTGCGCGGTGGTAGCCTGTGGCCCACCCATCCGAGGTATGCTGCCAAGCTATACCCACCAGCCATCCTGGCCCTGGAATCGATTGGCAATTGAGTGAGAAATGCCACTATTCCGGGGTAGCGGTGTCGGATACGATGGTGTAAGAGCACGAAATCTCCTGCAACCCGGATATCAGTTGGGCAACCCGCGATGACCACTGTCGTGCTCGTTATACATTTGATGATCGCCATTGCGCTGGTCGCCGTCGTGCTGATGCAACGATCGGAGGGCGGCGCGCTCGGGATCGGCGGTGGCGGCGGTGGCTTCCTTACGGGACGGGGGACAGCAAATCTTCTCACCCGGATTACGGCCGCCCTGGCGCTTGCATTCTTCATAACCAGCATTTCCTTGTCGCTGCTCGCGAAACAGTCGCGTGCGCCGACCTCCATTTTCGACGGTGCACCCCCGGCTGCATCGACACCTGCTGCTCCGGCCGAAAAGGGCTCCGGCGGCACCGGTCTGCGGGAGAAACTCAAGGTGGGCGAAGGTGAGCAACGTGTCCCCGTGGTACCGCAATCGAAATAGCCGTGAGCTTGATGTTATTCTGCCGCTGTTTCGAACTGTCTTGAGCTGACAGGCACAAAGCCCGTGGAAATCTGTCAAAAGCCCGTTTCGAATCGGCCGCATGCGGGAGTAGTGTAAGGGCCCATGCAACGGTACATCTTCATTACCGGCGGCGTGGTCTCCTCCCTTGGCAAAGGCCTCGCATCGGCCGCGCTCGGCGCGCTCCTGCAGGCACGCGGTTATTCCGTGCGCCTGAAGAAGCTCGACCCATACCTGAACGTCGATCCGGGAACCATGAGCCCGTATCAACACGGCGAAGTGTTCGTGACTGACGACGGGGCCGAGACGGACCTGGACCTTGGCCACTACGAGCGCTTCACAGGCGTCTCCGCCAAGCAGAGCGACAACGTCACGACCGGCAAGATCTACCAGGAGATCCTCGCCAAGGAGCGCCGCGGCGACTACCTCGGGGGCACGGTGCAGGTCATCCCGCATGTAACCGATGCCATCAAGAATTTCGTGAAGGCCGGAAACGAAGACGTCGATTTCGTGCTCGTCGAGATCGGCGGCACGGTGGGTGACATCGAGGGGCTGCCGTTCTTCGAGGCGATCCGACAACTTGGCAACGAACTGCCCCGCGGATATTCGGTCTTCATCCACCTCACGCTTGTACCATTCATCCCCTCGGCAGGCGAACTCAAGACGAAGCCGACGCAGCACTCGGTGAAGGAACTGCGCTCCATCGGCATTCAGCCCGACATCGTGCTTTGCCGGACCGACCGCGAAATCCCGGAATCCGAACGCCGAAAGATCGCACTGTTCTGCAACGTCCGCGAGGAGGCGGTGATCCAGGCACTCGATATGCCGTCCATCTACGCTGTCCCGCTCGGGTACCACCGGCAGGGTCTCGACGACCAGGTTCTCCAGGCGTTCGGCATCAATGCGGCGCCGAAACCGGACCTTTCCCGTTGGACCGGCATCAACGAGGCAATCGAGAATCCGGAAGGCGCGGTGACGATCGCCATCGTCGGCAAGTACACGGAACACAAGGACGCATACAAATCGCTGATCGAGGCGCTGATGCACGCCGGCATCGCCAACCGCGTCAAGGTCCAGTTTGAGTGGATCGAGAGTTCGATATTCGAAGGCGCAGACCCGGCGCTGATGCTCGGTGACGTGCACGGCATCCTCGTCCCCGGCGGCTTCGGCGAGCGCGGCTCGGAAGGCAAGATCCTCGCGGCGAAATTCGCCAGGGAACGACGCGTACCCTACTTCGGGATCTGCTTCGGCATGCAGATGGCCTGCATCGAGGCGGCGCGCAACCTGGCAGGAATCAGCAAGGCGAGCTCGACCGAATTCGGCCAGACATGCGAGCCCGTCGTCGGCGTCATGACGGAGTGGATGCGCGGCAACGAACTCGAACAACGCAAGGCGGACGGCAACCTCGGCGGCACCATGCGCCTCGGCGCATACCAGGCGGTCCTGGCACGCGGCAGCCGGATAGCAGACATCTACGGCACAACGCAGATCTCCGAGCGCCACCGCCACCGCTACGAGGTCAACACCCGCTACCGGGAAGCGCTGGAAGCAGCGGGCCTCAGCTTTGCCGGCATGTCGCCGGATGGCCTGCTGCCCGAGACGGTGGAATACCCGGACCACCCCTGGTTCATCGGCGTCCAGTACCATCCGGAGCTGAAGTCCCGCCCGTTCGAGCCGCACCCGCTGTTCACGAGCTTCGTCGCTGCCGCAGTGGAACAGAGCCGGCTGGTCTGAACGCCTCCGAAACCGATCTCACCGCCCCGCCAATTGCTTCACCTTGGCGATGATCGCTGGCGGAGAACCATAGACACGGTTGAGAAGCGCGTGGATCTCCGTGCCAGGAACCGGGTCCACGTCGATACCGAGCTTGCCGCCTTCCTCGCGAGCCTCCTTGGTGGCGAGCGCATCGAGATAGGCCTTGCGGATGATCGCCACACGCTCCGGCGGGACGTCGCCCGCCATGAACGACGGCCACGCCATCGCCTGCCCGGCGAGCACGATCTCCAGCATCTGCTTTTCATCCGCCGTCTTCGCGTAGTCCATCACCAGCGGCACGTTGGGAAGGTCCGGCGTCTTGGCAACGCCCATCTGGATGAGCAGCTTGAGCTCGCCCTTCTGCAGGTGCTGCAAGCCCTCCTGCCGGAAGCTCGCCCACGACCAGGAGCCACGGCCCTGCACTTCGCCGCGATAGACCGCCAGCGCCATCGCCTTGCCCGAGCGGTAGCCGGTCACGACCCGGAATTTCGTGCCGATCGTGTTGTTGAGCACATTCGGATAGGTGACGCCATCGGTGCCGGGCGCCGGGCCTGCGACGATGATCTCCTTGTTGCGCACGTCCTCGATCTTGTCGACGCCGGCATCGGAGCGGACGGCGATGACGGACACCTCCCGGCTGGTGCTGCCAACCCAGTTCAGTTTCAGCGGATCGAAGCGGACGCCCTTGCCGCCGAACAGCGGTTCGAGAGCCATGCCGCGAGCGACGAATGCAATGACAGTGCCGTCCTTGGCGGCGTGGTTCGCGACGTGGTTGGCGGCGTTGAGGGTGCCTGCGCCGGGCATGTTCTGGACGACGACGGTGGGCTTGCCGGGGATGTGCTTGACAAGGTTGCGGCCGATGAAGCGGGCGTTGACGTCGTAGCCGCTGCCGGCCGCGTAGCCGACGATCAGGGTCAGCCGCTTGCCGGCGTAGAAGTCGTCCGCCGCTGCCGGGATGGTGAACACGAGGGATAGGGCAAGCAAAGCCCGCAAGTGCGATATGCAAGTCATGGCGTTTCTCTCCGGTGGTTGTGCACTGTTTTTTACCGAGGGTAGGACGAGAATGCGGAATTGGCTACCCGGACAGTTGCCATGCACGTGCTGGCGTGCTCCGCGGGTTGTCGCCCCGGAGGTTTGCGTCGTTCGTTCTGTTCTCCCCATAAAAGGGGGCGGGACGGCACGGGCCGTCGTTTAGTAATTAAGATGGGACCGGAGCCGTCCCGCGCCTGGGGCACTTGTCGCCCGACACCGTTCCATCTCACCAGCGCGGTCACCTGCATTCGTGGCCAGTGCGGCCGCGAGTGCCGGCACGGGCAACCACTCCAGCTGATGGGAGTGCAAATGCGATCCAGGCTCCGCCTCCACCCGAACGCCCAGCTCGCGACAGTGCCCCAGATGAGGCGGATGCGAGGGAGTATGGGGCATGCGGAGAAAGCGGGGATAACTATTTTATATGGTTAGCGGGCGGGGTTCGGTGCCTTGTGGGCGAGGCGCCAGCCAAAATTCCTTCTGTCATTCTCGGGCTTGTCCCGAGAACCCATCGGTGAGCGTACTCTGTCTGCAGAGGTTGTGGTGACCGGATGCTGTGGAGAGCGGTGCGGCTGATCTCGGTGCTTCGGAGTTTGGGGAGGGATGGGTTCTCGGCCTGAAGCCGAGAATGACAGGTGTGGGTGGGGCTGGCGGATTGCCATAACCACCAACGTCATCCTGGCGCGGGTGGGGTTAGCGGGTTGCCGCCCAACAGATGTCATCCCGTGGCTTGTCCACGGGATCCAACCCTCGCCGGGAGTGTCGCATGAGAGTGTGGTGAGCCGGTAGCAATGATGGCGCGCAACCGCGAGCGATGCGCGTGCCGAACCATGGATCCCGGTGACGAGCACCGGGATGACGGAGAATAAGGGGCGAGCGCTTTGCCACATCCTCCGACGTCACCCCGGCCCCGGATCAAGTCCGGGACAGGCTACGGCCGGGGCCTGGACACGTCGCGTGGGCACTTCAGTCGTTGTCAGGCTCGCTGGTCAGCCGTTCACGCTCTGCGGGACCGGGCATCACTTCACCGTTCTCGGGATTATACAGGTTCTGCCACTCCGGGTTCATCTGCTCGATAAGCCGGTATTTCCAACTCCGGTGCCACCGCTTGAGCCGCTTCTCGCGTGCGATTGCCTCGGGCATCGTCGCGTGCATTTCATAGTAGACCAGGAGCTTGATGCCGTGCTCGCGGGTGAAACCAGCGATCAGTTCCTGGCTGTGCTGGTCCATGCGACCACTAATATTGCTGGTGACACCAGTGTAGAGCGTGCCCTTCGGTGCGCTGGCCAATATGTAAACGCATGGTGCTTTCATGGGGGCAGGATGCAAATACTCCGCTGTCGGTGCAAGTCGTTTTACGATCGGCGGGGTTCGGTGCCAGGCGAGAGGTGGCCGGATCCCGGCCATAGCCTGCCCCGGACTTGATCCGGGGCCGGGATGACGGGGTGGGTGGGGTTGGCGGATTGCCACAGCCGCCAACGTGATTGCGTCGCGTTTGGGGTGAGCGGTCCCCACACCCTCGATGTCACCCCGGCATGTGTGGGCCGAGCCGATTGCCACACCCTCGACGTCACCCCGGCGGAGGCCGGGGCCTGGACACTTCGCGTGCGGCCCTCACTTCAGTTTCGCCAATTCGCGTCTCGCCGTTTCGAGATACTGCCGGTCGGTGGGCAGAAGAATGCCGCGCTTCTCCATGTCCTCGAGCTTGGCCACCGCCTTCGGCCAGTAGGTGGCGGGCTCATATTTTGCCAACCGCCAGTACGAGACCCAGAGGTCGCGCTGCCAGCCGGCGTTGCCGGGGTCGGCGGCGGCGAGGCGTTCGGCAATGGCGTGCCTGGCCTTGTAGGCGTCGAGCGCGGCGGCGAGGTTGCCCTGGGCGACGAGCACGTCGCCGATCTTCTCGTGCGTGACAGATGTGAACCGCTGGAGGTCCGCGTTCGAGACGTCTGCATCACGAAGCGGCACCATCCGGTCAAGGCTGGCCCGATACTGTTCCAGAGCAGCGGTCAAATTACCCTGTGCAACGTAGATATCCCCCATCCGTTCATTCGAGACGGAGAGGTCGCGCTGCCAGCCCGCGTTGCGGGGATCGGCGGCGGCGAGGCGTTCGGCAATGGCATGGCTGGCCTTGTAGGCGTCGAGCGCGGCGGGGAGGTTGCCCTGGGCGGCGAGCACGTCGCCGATCTTATTGTGCGTGACGGAGAGGTCGCGCTGCCAGCCCGCGTTGCCGGGGTCGGCGGCGGCGAGGCGTTGGCGGATGGCGAGTGATTCTTTGGCATCCTTGGCGGCAGCGTCGAGCCGACCGAGTGTTTGCAGGATATCCACTCGTCGAACAAGTGCTTCCCCGAGCTCCCGCTGCCAAGAGGTTTCTTTGATTGCAGGCGGGCTTGCTCCACGGGAAACATCGACCGCCGTGTCCGTGTGTGCCAGGGCGCGGGTTAAGTTGTCACCCGCCTTCCACATAGACTGACCCAGCCGTGTGCTGGCTCGAACGATATTCCATTTATCATTGTCGCTCATTGCGAGTTTGAGAAGACGAGCAAGAGAATGCTGAGCCCCTTTCCTGTCGTCATGCCAGATACCGAGGTAACCATGCCAGTAGAGCGCTTCCCTGTCGTCGGGGGCGAGTTCAAGCGCCTTGGCATAGGCCTCGCGCGCAGCCTTGGGATCAGCCAGCCCGGCGATGGCGCCAAGATTGCGATAGGCAGCGGCAGCATCCTTCTTGTCCTGTGACAGCCGCGACACCTTCTCATCCGCCACGGCGCGGAAGAGGTCCGCAGCTTCCTTCGTCTTGCCTGACTTCAGCAATTCGAGTGCCCGCGCCAAGCGCTGGTCGCCGGCACGAGCGCCGGAGGCAGCGTCGTTGACCGCCTGACCGATGGCTTGCTCGGCACCTCCGGCGCGCGCGGTGCCGATGAGAGACAGTCGCTGCACCAGCGCGGCAAGCTGCGCCTGCTGATCTTCCATCTGCTTCTTCTGGGCAGCAAGCTGCGTCTTCAGCGCGACGTCCCGAGCGGCACTTTCAACCTTCTGACGCTCGTGCTGCAGGTAGAGGAAACCTGCAAACATGCTGAGGCCGCAGAACACGGCGACGATGCCCGAGACCGCATATATGCGCCTCTTGTCCGCCAGAAGTTGGCGTTGACGCACATCGTCCACCGCCAGCCCCGTCAGACCCGCCACCACCTTGGCGAGGCCGAGTTGGCGGCCGTCGGCGGTATCGCGAAGGTCGGGGCCGAGAATGGTGACGGGCCGGTCCGAGACCGAGCCGTCGGCGTCGAGCTCGAAACGGAGCGCCGGCGGGAAGTTGGCGGGCGTCGCACCCTCGACGATGACGGGAATGACGGGCCGGTCGGGATGACGCGAGCGGAATAGGCGCACCTCCTCGTTGACGGCAGGCCGCGTCGCGGCGACCGGGGAGCAGAGGACGACGAGCGCGGCGGAACCATCGAGCGCAACGATGGTGGCGTCGGTCAGGGAATGGCCGCCGGAGAAATCCTCCCGATCGCGGAAGATCGGGCGAAGCGTCTTCGGAACCCGCCCGACCGCCGTCTCGCGGCCGACGAGGTCCCGGTCGATGCGGTAGCCCTCGAGGCGCGCGTGCAGCCATTTCGCCCACCGCACGTCGGCATGGGCGTAGGAGAGGAATGCGCGATACCTGAAATCGATGGGGCCGGCCATAATACCTCCGGTAGCAATGGCGGCAGCCTAGCAGTTCGATCCGCAGCCGTCATGATGGCCGATGCCGTTACCCGCGGCCTGTGACCGGAACGCCCGCCTCGGTCTTGACGCGGCGGATGGTGACGTGGGTCTTGACGGTGGCGACGTTGGGGGCGGCGGCGAGCGTGCCGGTGACGAAGCCCTGGAAGGCGGGAAGGTCGGGGGCGACGCACTTCAGCATGTAGTCGGTCTCGCCCGACATCATGTGGCACTCGCGCACCAACGGCCAGGAGAGGACGAGGTTCTCGAAGGCGCGGAGGTCCGGCTCGGCCTGGTTGTGCAGACCGACCATGGCGAAGGCGGTGACGTGGAAGCCGAGCAGGTCGGCGTCGACGTCGGCGTGGTAGCCGCGGATGACGCCGGCCTCCTCGAGGGCACGGACGCGGCGCAGGCAGGGCGGCGGCGACAGGCCGACGCGTTGGGCAAGGGTGAGGTTGGTGACACGGCCGTCGGCCAGCAGTTCGCGGACGATTCGCAGGTCGATGGCGTCGAGCTTCAAGGGCATGGGCGGGCCTCGGCGGTGGCAAGCGAAATTGTGTGAAAGTCCTGCACGGTGCAACATACCATATGTTTCGCAGGCTGCCTTATGCACTGCGGCGGCAGGCGGCATGGACTATGACCGCGAGAGCGCCCAAACGAGGATCATGACCGGGAAGGGCAACGACATGACGGCAGACGCAGGCACCGGTGCGGATCGCCCGTTCCAGGGCGCGGCCGGTTGGCTCATCACCGACGCCAAGGCGGGGATGGACGTGCAGGTGCGCGGCGTTGCCGATGCGCTGGGCCTCGCGGCGGAGATGAAGCACGTGGCGCCGACGGGGCTCTACAAGGTGCTGGCGCCGTGGGGACCGGTCGACCCGAAGGAGCGTTTCGGCGAGGCAGGCAGCCG
>JBJOGJ010000109.1:0-12512 GCA_046048295.1 Pseudomonadota bacterium
GACCGCGCTGGTGAGATGGACCGGTGTCGGGCGACAAGTGCCCCAGGCGCGGGACGGCTCCGGTCCCATCTTAAATACTAATCGACGGCCCGTGCCGTCCCGCCCCCTTTTATGGGGAGAACAGAACGAACGACGCAAACCGCCAAGGCCGACCGCCTGTGGCGCCGCTGGCGTGGAACTTCCTCAACACGAGCCTGCTCGTGTTGAGAAAATCAAACAGACTACTGCTTCAACATCGGCCTGCCGATGTCGAGAAAATCAAAAAATCCCGATGTCGAGAAATGCCAAGCAAGCACTTACGCACGGTTTCGACTGGCGAGGAAAAACGCCGGGTTACGTTGCTCGGGCGGTCCCGGATCACAAAACAAATTGTTACCAGCCTCGCTTGCTTGGAGGTCATCTGGTCCGCCGGCTGCATCGTTTCTCATCCATCTTCGGCCGCAGAGGCGCCACTGCTGGCCAGGATGGATGAGGTTCAAATCAGGAGATGAAGATGCGTAAGCTGTTTTTGACTGTCGCCGTTTCGGCGGGACTGTTCGCTGGATCGGCGCAGGCTGCCAACATCGTCGAGACGGCCCAGAAAGCGGGCACGTTCGGCACATTGATCGCTGCCGCAAAGGCGGCCGGCCTCGCGGGCGCACTGGCAGACGGCAAGAACCTGACGGTGTTCGCGCCAACGGACGAAGCATTCGCGAAGCTGCCCAAGGGTACGGTCGAATCCCTGCTCAAGCCGGAGAACAAGGCCAAGCTCGCCGCGATCCTCTCGTATCATGTGGTTGGCCGTGAGCTCACATCCCGTCAGTTGCCCCACAAGGCGATCAGTGTTCGCACAATAAAGAATGCCGGTGACCGGACCGTTCGTATCCGCAAGTCAGCCTCGGGCGTGACCGTCGACAATGCCAAGGTTGTGAAGGCGGACATCCGGGCCAGCAACGGCGTCATTCACGTGATAGATCGCGTCATCCTGCCGTCGCGGTAATGGTGCGAGAAGCCGCAGGGGTCGCCCTGCGGCTTTCCCCGTCGGCTGCTATTTCTGCTTTGTGAACACCTTGCGGAAGACTTCGAGGACTTCGCCTGTCGCAGTCTTGAAGCCCTTCTCGATCTCGGCTTCCACTTCACGCGCCGTTTTCGGCTGGAAATCGATGCGGCGTTTTTCGAGGTCCGCCTTGAGTTCCGGTGTCTTCAGCATTGCTGCGAACGACTTTTGAAGTGTCGTTGCCGTTTCCTTCGGCAGGCCGGGCGGCGCATAGTAGGCTTGTCCGACCTCGAAATTCATGGCCAGCAGGTCGTAGGCCTTCTGGTTCGGGGATCCATCCTCGAGCAGGTCGCGGAGATGCGGCACGTTCTTCATGGCCGGATCTCGGGGCCCCGTTGCGACGATCGGCACGATGAGGTTCTTCGAAATCCATTCGGGGCGAACGCCGATGAAGCCGGAGCGGTAGTTCCATCTGCCATCCACCTCCTTGCGCTCGATGGCGATGTTCATGGCGCCGCCGCCCTTGTAACCGTAGACGAGCTGCATCTTGGTGCCGAGCATATAGTTGATCATGCGCGGCCAGACCGAGCCTCCCGCCGCAAACCCGGACGAGCCGAGCTTCACGTCCTTCGTTTTCAGGTCCTCGATCGTGCGGACACCCTTCTCGTGCCAGACGAACACCGCCGAGGAGCGGGCGGCGAGGGAGCCGAGCCAAGTGAACTTGCGGGCATCGAAGTCCACCTTTTCGACCAGCGGTGTGGTGATGCTGCCGGGCGAGATCATGGCGATCTGTGTCCCGTCCCTCGGTGCCTTGTGGGCCATGTAGAGTGCCGAGACGGCGCCGCCGCCGCCGGGGCGATTCTTGACGATCATCGACGGCTTGCCGGGCAACTTGTCGCCGAGATGGCGGGCAACGGTCTGGCAGTAGATGTGGTAGGTGCCGCCGGAGCCCGCCGGTACCTCGACGGTGATGGTCTTGCCGGAGAAGTCGGCGGCTGCCGCGGGGCCGGCGAGGAGGATGCCTGCCAAACCCAACGCGACTGGTCCGAATTGCGAGATTCCTGGATTGTTCATTGGAGCGTTTCCCTGATGGTTTTTCTGCCACTCCTGCGCGAGCGGTCTTGTTTCGTGTCGTATTCCGGTCGCACGAAACCGGTGTAATTGTACGGCGCACGCCGACGGTCACCGATTGCGGGCGAATACCTATCCGGACGTGCGTATGGGGGAGTGGACAGCTCTTTACAGGGGGCTGCTAAAACCCTATTTCGAGGGGCCGTCCGGCTGGCGGGTTTTTGCAGCTTGCAACAGGAGGTTACATGAGATGGAGAGGTATGCTTCTGCCCGCGCGTTGATCGAGGCTGAGGAGCCGGACCGGCCGGTTTTCGGTGTCCGGCCGCATGCGGCAGGTCGAGCGGCGCGCTGGTTCCTGAAGCACTTTCCCGGTGAGGTCGCCTATGCCTACAAGGCGAACCACTCTGTCTTCCTGATCGGTGCGCTGTACGGAGCCGGGATTACGCAGTTCGACGTCGCATCGCTGGCCGAACTCGAGGATGCGGCAACGATCCCCGGCGTGAAGCTGCATTTCATGCACCCCGTGAAATCGCGGACGGCGATCAGGCAGGCCTACCACGTTTATGGCATCCGCTGCTTCGCCCTCGACACCCAGGACGAACTCGACAAGATCGTAGAGGAAACCGGCAACGCGAAGGATCTGCAACTCTTTGTGCGTATCGCCGTGTCCGCCAAGAACAGCCGCATTCCACTGCAAAGGAAGTTCGGCATATCGGGTGAGGAGGCTGCGGACCTTTTGCGGGCCGCGCGCCAGCAGACCGATGAACTCGGCATTACGTTCCATGTCGGCAGCCAGACGGTTACGCCGGATGCCTACGTCTCGGCTTTCGACCAGGTGCGCCAGCTCATCTACAAGGCTGGCGTGGTGGTCGACGCAATCGACGTCGGTGGCGGATTTCCTTCCCGCTATACGGACAGCCAGCCAGTGCCGCTGATCCATTTCACCGACACGATCCGGGATCTCTTCGAGGAAATGCCGGTGGCGGAGAATGCCCGCCTCATCTGCGAGCCCGGCCGTGCGCTTGTCGCAGAAGCGGAGAGCCTGATCGTGCGTGTGGACGCTCGGCGTGGCAACGAGCTGTTCATCAACGACGGCGGCTATGGGGCCCTGTTCGATGCGGCACTGCTGGGGTTCGTATTTCCGGTCCAGCTTGCGAACCGCGATCCTGAGCAGAGCGAGAAGAAGGTGCCTTTCGAGATGTGGGGGCCGACCTGCGATTCGATCGACTATATGAAGGGGCCCTTCCTGCTTCCGGCGTCGATCCGCGAGGGAGACTATATCGAGATCGGCAACATAGGTGCCTACGGGCGGGCCATTGCAGGCGGCTTCAACGGTTTCGGCAAGTTCGACGAAGCCATCCTCGATGACGAGCCGATGTACACGATGTATTCCGACGAGCCGGCACGGTTGGCGGAGCGCGTTTGATGGCCATGTCCGAGGAAATGCCAATGGTGCGTTCCAGGATCCAGGTTCCTGCTGAGTGGGAGCCGCAGCGGGCGATTTGGACCGCTTGGCCGGCCGATCCAGATGAGTGGAATGGTGACCTTGCGGCCCCGCGCGCCGATGTTCGCGGGCTGGTGTTGGCGCTTGCCAGGCAAAATGATGTGCGCCTGCTGGTCAATGGCGAGGAGGCGGAAGAGAGCGCGCGCCAAGCCATCGGTGGTGCTGCAATCCTTTTGAATGCGCGATATGGCGACATTTGGCTACGCGACACTGGTCCGATTTTTGCGCGGTGCCCTGAGGGGCCAGTAGCGCTTCGGTTCAAGACGAATAGCTGGGGTGGCAAGTTCGATTTGCCTGACGATGCCAGAGTGGGGGATGAGATTGCGCACGCATCGGGCAAGCGGATTGTAGCGTTCGATTTCGTGCTGGAGGGCGGCGCCATCGACCATGATGGCAACGGCACCGTGCTGACGACCCGGCAGACATTGCTCAATCCGAACCGAAATGGCTGGACGAGGGAGCAGGCGGAGGATGCGCTCGCAACTGCACTGGGAGCCCGCAAGGTGATCTGGATCGACGAAGGGCTCCGCAACGATCATACTGACGGACACATCGACAACATTGCCCGCTTCGTGTCGCCCGGCGTTGTCGTTTGCCAAAGCGCTTCAGGGCCGGATGATCCGAACCGCGAAACGTTGGAGGCGATTGCAAGCCTCATCGCAGGTGAAACCGATGCCGATGGAAGGAGACTCGAGGTCGTGCGTATCCCGGGCGTGGGGCTCTACCGGAATGCCATTGGAGATATAGCTCCCGCTTCCCACATGAACTTTATTATCGCAAACGGTGTCGTAGTTGTTCCGATGTACGGGACGCCAACCGGCCCCGCGGCCCTGGATGCGCTCAGGAATGTCTTCCCAGGGCGCGAGGTCGTGGGCGTCTCTTCGCGCGGCCTGCTCGGTTTCGGCACGGCCGGCGGCGGCTCTTTTCACTGTATCACCCAGCAGGAACCTCTCTGATGACTGCGCGTCCGATCACTGTTGCCGCACTCCAAACCTCTTTTGGCGGGAACGTATCGGCCAACATCGCGAAGACATGTGAACTGGTGAGGGAAGCCGCCAGGCAGGGCGCGCAGGTGGTGCTGCCCTCGGAATTGTTCGAGAGCATTTACTTCTGCACCCGGCAGGATCCGAAGTGGTTTTCGCTGGCGAGGCCGGTGGGGGAACACGACTGTATTAGAAAAATGCAAACACTCGCGAAAGAGTTCCGCATTGTTATTCCCGTCTCCTTCTTCGAGAAGGACGGCCCGCACTATTACAACAGCATAGCAATCGTCGATGCCGATGGGACGATCCTCGGCGTTTACCGAAAGAGCCACATCCCCGATGGTCCGGGTTACCAGGAGAAGTATTATTTCCGGCCTGGCGACACCGGCTTCCAGGCATGGCGTACGGCGCATGGAACTATTGGTGTCGCGATCTGCTGGGACCAGTGGTATCCGGAATGCGCTCGCGCCATGGCGCTGAAAGGGGCCGAGATTCTGTTCTACCCGACTGCTATCGGTACTGAGCCCTACGATCCGGCACTTGATACGCACCTGCAGTGGCAGCGCGTCATGCAGGGCCACGCAGTCGCGAACGCAATTCCTGTTGTGGCTGCCAATAGATGCGGTACCGAAGAGAATGATGGGCGCTTGCAGACCTACTATGGCCACTCGTTTATTGCCGACCATCGGGGGGATTTGGTCGCAACGGCGGGGCAAGACGGTGATGCCGTCTTGCTTCATACATTCGATCTGGCCGAAATAGAGGCTTATCGCGCAGACTGGGGGTTCTTCAGAGACCGTCGTACGGATCTCTATGCGCGCAGCATAATCTGAGACCTAGGGCAAGATGAACTCTGGGTCTCTTGGGAATTAGTTCCCGTCTTCCTTCTGCATTCCCTCGATCACCTGACGGAGTGAGCGGAGGAGTTCGGAACGGCGCTTGGCTCCAAGTATGTCAAGTACGGATGCATCGACGTCGGCTGCATGGGGAGCGGCGGTGGCGAGCAGGTCGTGTCCCTGGTTCGTGAGAGTGACGACGTATGCGCGGGCGTCGGTCTTGGAACGCTTGCGGCGGATCAGATTGCGGGCTTCGAGACGTCGTATCATCTCGGCCACGGTGGAGCGGTCGATACCTGTCGCGCTGACGATCGCCGTCTGGTTGCACTCCGGGTTGGCATGGATGGCGGAGAGGACCACGAGTTGACGCGCCGTGATGCGGTCGCCGGCTGACTGCGTAAACGTCTCGTCGGTGCACTGGCCTGCACGGTGGAGCAGATGCATGACGGACTGATCGAGATCCAGGGGTGCGCTAAGCTTCTTCATTGTTCTTTTTTGACTCCTTTGGCCCCTCGGACCGCCAACTAGGGCGTAAGCGGTCAGGGCATCGACTTCGCGTAATAATAAAGTGAGTACCCCACTTAACTTTTCCATCGCGTGCTGTAAAACAATATTTGTGATGTGTTGAATATCAGTTTGCGATGCGAGACATGAAGCGAGATATCGAGCTGGATTTGCTGAGGGCCTTTGTGACCGTGTCGGGTTCGGGGCAGTTCGTGGAGGCTGCACGCCTCCTGGGTACCAGTCAGTCCGTGATCAGTCAGCGGATCAAGCGTCTCGAGGATGTTATTGGTGCCCCGATCATGAAGCGCGGGCGGCATGGAATTGAGTTGACGGAAGTGGGTGAGGTGCTGCTCGGAGAGGCGCGTGAGATACTCGAGCGGTCGGAGCGTGGCTTGGCCCGCGTGATGGATTGCCTCAATGGGCGCCATGGGGAGCTCAGGCTTGGCGTTGCGCCTTGGCTGCTCTACGGGCTTGCGCCTCGGCTCTTGAAGTTATCGCGGCGGGAAGCCCCTGATCGGAGGCTCGTCCTCGACAGCTGCAATTCCTCGCAACAGGAAAAGGCGATGCGGGAGCGTCGGCTGGATGCAGGGGTTTTGATCTATTTTCACCAGCCTGACTGCCTGGAAATTGTGCCGCTGTTTTCCGTGCCGACAGTGCTCGTGATGAGTGGTGAAAATCCGCTCGCCAACAAGCAACGCCTGGTGTGGAAGGATCTGTTGGGACAGCCGATCGTGGTTCCAGTCTACCAGTCTTCGCGGTCATTCCTGGCCGGCATCGAGAGCCGTTGCGGTGTTGCGAACATTGCGCCGAGATTGGTCCGGCAGGAAGTTCCGGTGCGTTCCGCGGTCGCGCACATAGCTGGCGGAGACGGCGTCGGTTTCGTGCCGAACCTACCGGCGATCAAGGCTTATGGTCTGGAAATCCGGGAACTGGAAGACGCGCCCATGGTGGACATCGCGATCGCCTGTCGGAAGGACGACCAGCGTCCGACCTTGAGGGGATTGATGGCGCTTGCTGAGAAGAGCCGTTGCGAACTCGAGGAGGCTTCACTCAACAGGCGACAGAGCGCAAAGGTCGAGCAGGTGAAGCGCCAACCGGCCATGTATGATTTCTAGAGACATTCCGCTCCAGGGCGATGTGCTCGGGTCTGCGGCCTGGAGTGTCGGGCCGGAGAGGCTGGCACGCAGTAATGGCGCCGCGCCAGCCATTTGAATTCCGGCGTCTCCGATCTGGCAAAGGGGCGTAGCAGAACCGGTGGCTCATGTCCGGTTCTGGACCACGTATTCGCCGTCGACGGTCTTTATGACGTCGTCATCCTTGGTGTGGCGCGCGTTGCCGGCACTTTCGGCGCGACTGCCAAGCAGGATCATCGTGGTGTCGCCAGTGTTGTCGAGCTGGTATAGCTGGCCTGCCGGGATCGTGACGACCATGCCTGGTTCGAGCTTCTCGGTCTCGCCATTGGGGAAGTGGTACGTGCATTCGCCCTGGACACAGTAAAACAGTTGGTCTGCCGTGTGCTTGTGCATCGGCCCCTTCTTGCCGGGTTCGTCGACGTGGAGCCAGACGTGATAGCCGGTACCGTTGAAGAGCAGTTCCTTGGTGCTCGGCCCCGCAAGTTTCGGGTAGTTGGCGCAGTCGACGAATTCTGCCGACATGATCTTGCGTTTGACCTTGGGCATTTTATTTTCCTCCTTAGCGCAGCGTGCCGGACATGCGCATTTTGTCAACGTAGTGCAGCCAGGCCTTGTTCTGTGAGCGCGGCTTCAGGATCTGCGGCGTGATCTTCTCCGACTGCTCGAGAGTCAGGTAGCTGGGCGTGCCCATCTGACGCGCGATGAACAGCATCTCGCAGGCTTCCTCGAGAAAGATCGTGAGCAATGTTGCCTCGATGATGTCAGAACCGACGACGATCGAGCCATGTCCCTGCTGCAGGATGGCGCGGTTCAAGGCGAGTTGACGCGCCAGCTCTCGCGCTCGCTCGTCCGACGCGGTCTGTCCCGGACTTTGGAATGTTGTCATGCGGCCATGGAAAGGTGCGCCGTAGTGGTGCACTGGTACGAACTCCTCGCCGAGCGTGCTGAAGGCGACCGCGTACTTTGGATGCACATGGACGATCGCATTGACGTCGGGGCGAGCCTCGTAGATCGCGGGATGTGCCTTGAAGCTCGGCGCTCCCTGCGAGATCGGAAAGACCTGAAGATTGTCGGTGGTGGTTAGGCTTGGGCTCGTAACGGGCGAAGCCATCATTAGCCCTCCGGCGAGACGGCAGCTGACATTGTACGCAGCTTCCGAAACCCGCTCGCTCAAGAGCATTCGGCAAGCGGTTACGAACGTTTCCTTGAGCCGCGCGAGTTCGCCAGGCTCGGTTGCTGGATCGATCAGACCAGGCGCGTCATCGGCCATGGCAGGCTCCCATGTTGGTCCCAACGCTTCGAGAATCCTTTACTGTCAGCACTGTTCCCGAACCAGCATTGGCATTGTTGCCGGATGCATCTCGTGCTTAACTTCGACAAAACTACAATAGGAATGTGCCATAAGCCAGGGAGGCGTGAATGCCGGCGAGGATCAGGACGTGTGTATTTGTTGGAATACTGGCCATTGGGGCGGCAGCCCAGTCAGGCAGCGTTGCTGCCGACGAGGGCAAGGAATTCTATAAGGGTAAGACTGCCACCTGGTTCGTGGCAACGGGCCCTGGTGGTGGGCATGATTTCTATGCACGACTGCTGGCACGGCACATGCCGAAGTATCTTCCCGGAGTAACGATCGTCGTTGCGAACCGTCCGGGTGCGGGTCATATCATAGCAGCGAACATCATAAATGCGTCAAAGCCCGATGGCCTTGCGTGGGGCAGCTTCTCGACCGGGCTCGTCTATTCGCAGATCATGAAGACCCGGGGCATTCGCTTCGACCTTGCCAAGATGTCGTGGATCGGCAAGGCTGCTTCGGATCCGCGGACGATCATCGTCGCCACCAAGTAGGAGTACAAGACGTTTGATGACATTCTGGGCTCGAAACGGCCGGTCAAGTTCTCGACCTCTGGAATTGGCGCCGGCTCCTACATCGACTCATATCTGACTGCGCGGGCGTTCAACATCAACCATAAGCTGATCGTCGGCTATTCGGGTGGCGCGAGCGCGCTCGGTCTGATGCGCGGAGAGACGGACGTCCTGCAGGGAGGCTCAGAGTCGGGCCTTGAGATCGTCGGCATGGGATATGCGCGCATCGTGTTGCAGTTTGGCAAGCAGGTGCCGAATGTTCCCGATGCCAACGATTACGCGAAGACGCCGCTGCAGAAGGCACTTTGTGCGATGCTGGAGGAGTCAGGAAAGCTCGCGCGGTTGACCGCCGGTCCGCCGGACCTTCCCGCCGATCGCTTGAAGACGCTTCGCCAAGCCTACATGGAGACGGTCCGTGACCCGGAGGTGATGGCCCAGGCGAAGCGGGCAGGGCGTGAGGTGGAGGCTGCGCCCGGAGAGGAAGTGCACAAATCCATCATGAAGATTCTCGTGCAGCCGCCAGAGATCCTCTCAATGCTGGCCGAATCGAGCAGCGCCAAGGTCGAACAGGCGAAGATCGAGATGATGAAGCACACCGGCCCGATCTCCAAGATCGAGCGTAACGGCGGTACCCTCTACATCTCCCACGAAGGCAAGGAGGTCAGCGCCAAAGTGTCGAACTCGCGCACGGCCATCACGGTCGCCGGCAATAAGGCAGGGCGGACGGACGTCAAGGTCGGGATGACGTGCACCTTCGAGTATCCAGCTCCAGGGCAGGAAGCGAAGTCGGTGGCTTGCAAGTAGCCGCGCGCTCAGGCGTCCGCGTTCGATCTGATGGGTGATAGCGGGATTGTGTCCGCCTGCACGTCCTTTGAAACAGAGATGCGGGTCGTGTCGCGGAGCGTGCGGATCATCCATTGGATGGAACCGACCGGCTTGCCTTTGATGTTGTGCACGCCCCCGCTCCAACACCTTGGTTCGATCCTTCCTCATTGTAGGAGGGGGATGTTGTCGCGCCGGCAGCAGGATTGGACAGGCGCCCTAGCGCTTGGCCTGCGTGTCGCCGAGTACGCGGCTCAATCCCAATACGACGCCAATGGCACACAGCGCGAGATACAAGAATGCGACGCCGAAGCCGGCGTGCTCGGCTAGCAGACCATACATGGCCGGGGCGACGGTCGCGCCGAGCTGTGCAATCGTACGCCAGATCGCGAAGAAGCGTCCGCGATTTTCGCGTGGGGAAAGATCGGCGCCCAGCACCTGCATTGTGCCGCCGGTTGTGCCTGCGGTTGCCTGGACTAGGACATAGGTGGCGATGAAGTAGCTCATCGGAAGCGGGTAGAATGCGGACAGCGACATCAGCACCACCGCAATTGCGTATGCGGCAAAGCCGGGCGCAATGACTGCGCGGCGTCCGAACCGATCCATGAGATAGCCGGTGAGAAATGGGACCGGAATACCGAATAGGACAGCGATCGTGTTCAATATCCCGAGTTCGCCGGGACCCATGTCATAAGCATACACTGCATATAGGTTGAGCGAGCCCTGATCCTGTCCGCCCCGGCACAACTGAGCCAAGACCTGGATAACCAGGAAGACGACGATCTGGAAGGTGAGCATGTATGTGATTACCGGTCCCCAGCCTTCAGCATCGGCTTCTTTAGTGTCTCCAGTGTCTCCGCTTTTGCGGCGCTTGGCTGGCGCCGTTTCCTGGATCAACCTGTAGGCAGGGATAACGGCCAGGATCGTCAGCAAGGCGTGGATCGCGAATGGAACCCACAGGCCAAATCCTGCGGCCATGATGCCGCCCACGGTCGGTCCGAAGAGCTGGCCGGCTCGGGTCATGCCGACCATCCACTGCATCTGACGTGCCCGCTGGTCTTCGGCTGCCGTATCGGCAATCACGAGCACGCGCCCTTGCTGCCAGAGCTGGGTGGCGGCGCCGGTCACGAACCGCCAGAACAGCAGTTCGATAAAAGTCTGCGAAAAGGGCGTCATGAGCGAGCCGATGGCCGTCAGCAGGGGGCCGGCCAGCAGCACCGGGCGGCGGCCGATCTTGTCCATCAGGTAGCCTGCCGGGAACGTTGCGACGAGTGCGCCCGCGCTGAATGCCACGAAGACGAGGGAAGCGGCATCGACCCCTATACCGAAGGTCTTGGTAAGCCCGGGGATTACGGGTGCGACCATGCTCTGCCCGAGTGCCAACAAGGTGGCCGGCAGATACAGCGAGAAGACGAGTTCTCGAGACAGGACACCTGGGGGGCGTGAATCTGCCACGCGATGCTGCTCCGGTGGAGGTTAAACACTAGGGGTTGAGTGACGAAGAGATTTGCGCCGATTGGCGAAGTGCTGCGATGTGTCCGGTGAGCGCACCCTGACTTGCGCCACCCGACGCGAAGGTCGATGCGCCGCTCTAAATACCCTCGAGGACTGCCAGGAGCATTCAAAATCAAGGCGTTTCTGGTGGGCGGTACTGGGATTGAACCAGTGACCCCACGCGTGTGAAGCGTGGGATTGCGGTTTCTCGGGGTTTCCGGAAGCTGCCCATTGTTTCCTAATGTACTGAAATTGCGTCAAATTAATTTTCGTGTCTTGCTTTGGCCCTCCGCGTCTTTCAGAATCGGTGCTTCCCAGGTGCTTCCCAGCACCTCAATCAGCGGGAAGGACCCAGGTTAATGGAAGCGCAGAGGCTTACGAAGAAGGTGGTCGATCGAGAGGCTCCTAGCGACAAGGATAGGATCGTCTGGGATGCCGATCTGCCGGGGTTCGGGCTTCGCATTCGCCCGGGCGGTTCGAAGACCTTCATTGCGCAGTACCGCTCAGAGCGGGGCAGGGGCGGCGCGACGCGTCGCTTTACAATCGGGCGCTATGGCGTGCTGACCGTGGATGAGGCGCGACAGGAGGCCAAGAAGGTTCTGGCGTCGGTTGCACAGGGGAGTGATCCTTCGGCGGCAAGGCTCGCAAAGCGCCGCGAAATGACCGTCTCTCAAATGATCGAGAACTTTGGCGAACTCGGCACGGATCATCTGAAGCCAAGGAACCGGCGCTATATGCTGGCGAGGTTGCGCCATCATGTTGTGCCGCTTCTCGGAAAGAAGAAGATCTCGGAAGTTCGTACCTCCGACGTTGAGCAGTTCTGGCGCGATGTTAGGGACGGCAAGACGGCCAAGGACGAAAAGACTGGGCCAAGAGCGCGCGTTATTGTTCGGGGTGGAGTCGGTGCTGCAACTCGGGGCATACGCGATCTTTCCGCGGTCTACACCTTCGCCATTCGGCAGGAGTGGGTTCAGTTCAATCCGTGCGCCAACGTCAGGAAGCCGGCAGATCGGAGGCGAACGCGCTTTCTCAGCATTGAAGAGGTTGAGCGGCTGGGAAAAGCGCTCGATGATCTGGAGATAGAAGGCGCCAACCCGAAAGCAATTGCCATCATGCGGCTTTGGGCGCTGACCGGGTGCCGGCGGGATGAAATCGCTTCGCTCAAGTGGTCGGAGATCGATTTCGAGCGTGCTTGCTTGCGACTGGACGACAGCAAGACGGGACGTTCCGCGCGGCCGCTTGCACTTGCCGCGCTTGTTCTGCTTCAGAGGTGGCCTCGCGATCCCAAGAGCCCGTATGTCTTTCCGTCTGAGGATCACCGGACCT
>JBJOGJ010000110.1:0-12476 GCA_046048295.1 Pseudomonadota bacterium
TGCTGCTCGGCCGAACTTATCGGCCCGGATTTTGATCTCATCTTCGCTCCTTTACGGCTACGATGATCTCAAAATCCTCCACTCCCGATTCGCTTCAAAACGTCTCGTGAATGCTGACGGGGGACACAGTACGCGATGAAGGAGCGTGTCGCGGGCCTCAAGGCCCTGCTCCACTCGAACCGGGTCCTCTCTGCGGCACTCCGCGATATCAAGGGTCCAGAACTCGCCAAGGATCGCGTGGCCTTCGATTTCGAGATCGGTGAACTCAAGAAGGCGCTCAATCTCGAGCTGAGAGGCACGGACTTTCTGGAGTTCAGCCTCAAAGGCAACCAGGCCGAAGGGCTTGGCACTGATCTTCAGGCGATCACCACCCGCTTTCTAGAAAGCCTGCTCATGCCCGAGCAGGAAACGCTGAGCGCATCGCAGGTTCTCCTCGAAAAGCGGCGGAAGGAACTGCAACAGGCACTTACCAATTACGAGCGGTTCCGCAAGTCGATCGGCCGCGATTGGCGCCAGGAACTAGCCCGGCAGAAGCAACAACTGGCGGCCCTGCAGCAAGGCTTCGAAGACGAGAGCCGCAAGGTTGAAGCCGCAAGCACCCTCGTCGCAGCGCTGAAGGAAAAGCAGGCGCTGCCGGCTTCCGACGACGATACGCTGGAGGTGACGATCCGCCGGGCTAAAACCGACCTCGTCCGAACGCAGGGCGGAAAAGCAGCTTCCACCGAGCAATTGCTGGAAGCCCGCAACCAGCTCGATCAGCTCAATCAGCTTCAGGCCGCGCTCACCCGTTTGAAGGGCGCCAGGACGAAATTGGCCGCGCTCGAGACCAGTATAACTTCAAACCGCAATAAGCTCGCGGAACTCCAGAGTATCGAGCTGCAGGCCTTGCAGTTCCAGCAACGGATAAAGGAGGCCGAGGTCACCCTGGACGGCTTCATGCGCCGCTACGCAACCGTCGGCACCAAGGGCCTGCAGGTTCTCGAGGCACCCCAAAGCATCAAGATGATTGACCAGCCCCGCGACCCGCTTACCCCGGAGGGTACAGGGCTCAAATTCGCGTTGGGCATTCTGGTCGCCGGTCTCCTTCTCGGCGCCGGCCTTGCACTCGCAGCCGAAGTAATCGACCAGAGGATACGCCGGCCCGAACAGGTCGAGGCCATCACAGGACTTCCAGTGGTAGCGCGATTGTCCGGGCCTCCGGACTGACCGTCAAATGCCGCCATAACTCCGCGCAAGGTGGCGTACCCACGCAAGAATATCGTATGCGACGTTGGCTCGGCTCAGCATCGTCGCGATCACGACGACTGCAAAGAGCGGCACAAGATACACCTGTAGCACTGTCACCACCGCAAGAAAACGGCGGTAGCGTATGAGAGTCGTGTTCACTTCCAGGATGGAGAGCGCGATCATCGCCGAAATCACCGCATAGGCCGTGACGAAGATATGATCAGATAGCGTTGCAACATCGGACGACGGTTGGTTCAGAGCGAGATAGAGCGCGATAGCTGACAGGAGGGCAGTCACCTGGATTGCTATGATCGCTTCGAATTCCGCGCGCGGAATGAAGTTGGCGAGATAGGCGACAACGATTATGAAACCTAGCGGCACGACGACGCGAAGCAAGTAGTCCACGACCTGGCGCTCCATCACCCAGGTATAGTTGAAGTTGTAGTAGGGAAGCACGCTGCGCTCACCGAACGGACCAGAGATGGTCTCCACGATCAGCTCGCGCGTGCCGACGTAATGGTTACGGACCTGCCAGCCATCGACCAGGAACGATCGGTCCCTTACAGCCTCCGGCGGCGGTTGCAGGAAGAACCTCTTGGCCGTCGAAGCGGGCTGGAATGAGATCGAGAAGACCTGCTCGTCGAAGGGGAAATTCGTCAGGTCCGGGTCGAAGGTGAAGCGTCCGGTCACCCTGTAGATCCTGGCTCCCGCCCTGTCGGCACCAGCGGGCTGAGCGTGGACTTCGCGGGACTGTACCTGCGCGGCGCCGCTTTCAGGACTTTGAGACGCATTGGTGAATTCGATGGCACCGATATCGATGTCGCTGGAGCTGCGCAGCGTAAAGTAGAATTCTGCCTCGAAGCTCTTCTGGTCGCTGTCCACTCTGTGCAGCCGTACAAGATCCATGTGCACGTAGATGACCGGGATCTTCGCAACCCCTGCTTCCCCAGGAACGTACTGGTAGGGCGCCAGGACGGGAGAAGCTTCCCCAGGCCGCAACCAGATGAGCAGCGAACGCTCTGCCGACGCCCGCTCAGCGGTGAAAGACCAGTCCTGTGCAGTGCCCCGCCAAACGTTGCGGCCGGCCTTGAGCTCGGAAAGTCCGGCAGCGATCCGCCCCCGCACTCCGACAGGATCAACCGCAGGACCGGCGGCGGCAAGCTCGCTCACAAGCTGGACAAGATCTCCGTATCGCGCGCCATAGCCGATAGCGTATGGCGAATAACTCCGCATGAGCTGCCGACGCAGGGCTCCACGCATCAGCTGCTCGAGCCGCTCGTTGTTGAGATTGGCGATGCCGCCCTCGGCGATTTCGTAGAGGGCACCTTCGTAGCGTGGCTGGTTCTTGGATGCTGCAATGATGCCGTTGATCGAACCTAGCCCGACGAACACGGGCAGTGAAAGTCCGGCGCGCCTCATCCGGTCCAGGAACCGAGCACCCCTGACAGACCCGAGCGACAGGAACACGAGATCCGCCCCGCCCGCCTTTATGCGCGCAACCGTGCGATCCAGCGCGCTGTCGTCGTCCGCCCCGGTTCCGTCGTGCCAGAACGTCTCGCCGATCACACCACCACTTTCGGACTTGCGCAACTGCGCCTCGTAGTCCCGCGTATAGGCATCGTGAGCGCCTCCGACGAACACCACCCGCTTGAACCCGTCCCTTGCGAAAGCCGAGAAGGAATTCTGCTCCGCGTGAACGGACCTCGTCAGCGTGTAGATGTTGGGATATCGAGAGAACAGGCTCTCGACCGACATCTCGGATATGAAAGGCACGCCGCTCCTTCCGACAGCATCGACGACGCCTGCACCGCGCGTGGAATTCCAAACACCGATCATTGCGATCAACATCGGGTCAGCCAATGCGGCTTCAACATTGGCCCTGGTTTTCTCGGGCTGGCTCTCGTCGTCGAAGATGCGTAGCCGCACCCGCCGTCCTTGTATCCCGCCAGAGCGGTTGATAGCCTCGACCCGACGCTCGACGAACTCGCGAATGGCCAGCGCCTCCTCCGGCCCGCCGGCAATGTTCCTGTCGGTACTGATGTGTACGGCAATCGTATAATGCCGGACTACCGCCTGTGCTCCGGTGACCGCCAGCAGGCAAGCCGCGATTATCCAGATCGAAACCAGAAGGGTCGTCCGGCAACAGCCTGCCGAGAACACACTGAAATGCCAGGAGGTGAAAGTGCGCCCCGCCATGGATCGTCCCCGTCGAGCATGACCTTCCCCGAGCCGCCCGTTGGGGCAAGTATCGCACAAGCGCGTGACATTTCCCACATTCGGGTGGAAGCTTGGTGCAACCGGAGAAAATCGTGGCACAAGGAGAACCCCGATGACCACCCCGTTCCAGATCTTGAAGCTCGACCACGTCGTTCTGACGGCGAAGCATCCCGAAGCGCTCGAAGCCTTCTATCGCGACGTTTTGGGCTGTGTGCGCGAGAAGCACAACAAGGGAGCCCGGCTCATTCACCTGCGTGCCGGCACCGCGCTTATCGACATCGTACCTGCGGAAACGGCAGCCGCTGCGCCGCACAAGAACATGGAACACTTCTGCCTTCGCGTTGAACCATTCGACGCCGAATCCATAATGGCTTATCTCGATAGACATGGAATCGAACACACTGACCTTCTGAACCATTACGGCGCCGACGGACAGGGTCCTTCGATCTACCTGCACGACCCCGAAGGCAATCGCGTCGAACTCAAGGGACCAGGAACCGCGTGATCTTCACGCAGTGAAATTCACACCGGCCGGGATGATGATCGCCAAGTGCACCGCGACGACATTCGCTGTCGTTGCTGCTGGCCGGCGCGCGGTTGCTGCCTAGTGGACGATCCCATTACAACAACTCGCAAGTCCTGAAGTCTGGTTGCCAGCGTTCGATGGCTGATGGCGTTCAGCCTTTGCCGTCGAGCACACGTTCCTCGTCTTCGGCCCACCAAGTCGGCGTCTTGTAGCCGGCCTTCTTGCGCTTCATCATGTAGCGCTTGTAGAGACCCTTCATCTTGTCATCCCCGTTTTCGAGGTGCACGTATGGGCAGACATCGACGCATATGTGGCAGTACTGCTCCCTGAGACGGGAATACTCGTAGCACTTGGCCACGTCCGTAAGCCAGCGCTTGACGCCCTCCGTCATGATGAACGCCTCGGCGGGAATCGCATCTCCGGGGCAATTGTTGGTGCACAGCATGCACGTCGCGCACCGTTCCTGCACGCCGAACTCCACCGGTCTATCGGTTGCGAGTTCCAGTGACGTCGTCACGATGCCCGGCCGGTGGCTGGCACCGTATATCGGGTGAATGAGGCTGCCGTGCTTTCCAAGTTCACCGAGCCCACCTGCATGCATGGCCGCGATTGCCTGAACGTCACAACCGCCGTTGTGGTGCGCCGTCGCCCCATATCCCAGCGACCGGAGGTGGGCGGCAAGCTCGGTCGAAGATTGAGCACACTTCAGGTACGCGCGCGCTGCCTCGGTTTCCGTCTCACGCGCACCATCCAGAGTTGCGGCATAATCCTCGACAAAGATCATGCAGATCACGAAGTCGTGGCCAAGCTCGACACCTTCCCGCACCATGATCGGCGTAAGCCGGGCGATGCCGACATCGGCTGCGCCAAGCGACTTCGCGAGCTGGCGGATTTCCCTGGCGGCAGCATCGGGGCTCTCGAAAGTGAACCGGTCCGGACTGACCGGCCCATCGCGGAGAGGCGCCAGATCGGCCCAGCGCTTGCGCAACTCATTCTGCTCCGGTGGGCGTGACTTATAGAGCGGCAGCTCCGACAAGCCGTGCGCCTTCATGACCTGGACAAGAAGCGGATCCTTGTAGCCTTGCTCCCGATATGGCGAGATGCCCTTCATGCTCATCCCTCACTCAACTGGTCGTCAAGATCCCTTGGTCAGAGACACTCTAACCCCGCTGGTTCGGACCTTGAAGACCCCGAGTGAGCCAAAATTGCATCCGGCACCGGCAATCGGCCCGGTTGACGCGGCCTCGCCTAGCGTCGAAAAGACACCGTCACGCCGCAAGAAGAAAGGATTGAACAGATGAGCGAGCTGAAGCTGTCGATCGCCACAACCGACTACGACCACTTCCGCGACTTCCGCTTCGGCCTCGTCAAGGCCGAAGGCATAGACCATACATGGCTCAACCTGGGCCACCACGAGGTCTTTGCCCGCCAGACATTCGACCGCGAATTCGACGTCGCGGAACTCTCCTGTGCCAAGTTCTCCGCCCAGGTCACCCGCGAGGATCCCGACATTATCGCGCTGCCGGTCATCTGTTCGCGGCTCTTCCGATTCTCTTCGTTCTACGTCAACAAGAAGAGCGGCATCAAAAAGGTCGAGGACCTGAAAGGCAAGAAGATCGGCTCGCCCGAATGGGCACACTCCGCCGCTGTCTACATGCGCGGCTGGATGCACAACGAGATGGGCGTGAAACTGCAGGACGTCCACTGGTACCAGGCAGGAGCGAATGCCGCCGGCCGTATCGAGAAGGTCGAGTTGAGCCTGCCGGAAGGCGTCAAGCTCACCCGCGTCTCGGACAAGTCACTCTCCGAATTGCTTGCCACCGGCGAGATAGACTGTGCGATCATCGCCCGTCCCCCGACCTGCTTCCTGGAAGGACACGAGGACGTAGAGCGCCTGTTTCCGAACTACCTCGAGATGGAAGAGGACTACTGGAAGCGCACCGGCATCTGGCCGATCATGCACATCATCACGATGAAGCGGGCAATTCTGAAAGATAACCCGTGGGTCGCGCGCAACCTCTTCAACGCTTTCGAGCAGTCTCGCAAGAACAGCCTCGAGCGCCTGTTCGATCCGGCCGTCTCGCGCTACCCGCTGCCGTGGCTGCCAACCTACGCAAGGAAGGTTCGCGACATGATCGGAGGCGATCCGTTCCCCTACGGCATCGACGCGAACCGCGCCACCTGGGAGCAACTCTTGCTCTACACCTACCAACAGGGCATCGCCCACAGGCACGCGTCCGTCGACGAGATATTCCCGTCCGGTATCGAGACGCAGATCATCGTCTAGCCTTCCCGCACCCGAATGCAAAAGGCCCGCCCCGACAACCGGGGCGGGCCTTTTGTTTGCGGCAAAATGAGGGGCGATCTACCCGACGATCTCATCATCCTTGAAATTCAGAGCAATTTCGCGTTTGGCGGATTCCGAACTGTCCGAGCCATGTACCGAGTTCTCTCCGATGCTCAGCGCATGGGTCTTGCGGATCGTGCCTTCCGCGGCCTTCTCTGGGTTCGTCTCGCCCATCACGTCGCGATATCTGGCGATCGCCCCGTCACCCTCGAGAACCTGAACGACGATCGGTGCCGAAGTCATGAACTCGCAAAGCTCGCCATAGAACGGCCGCTCCTTGTGCTCGGCGTAGAACTGTTGCGCCTGGGCCATCGACCACTTCACGCGCTTCTGGGCGACGATGCGCAGCCCTGCCGCCTCGATCATCGCGTTGATGGCACCTGTAAGGTTCCGGTTCGTCGCATCCGGCTTGATGATCGAAAAGGTTCTCTCGACTGCCATGTTGTATCTCGTCCCTCGCGTTCTGATGTGGAATTGTTGCAGCGCGTTATAAAGGCCCTAACCCGCACCAGCAAGCCGTCCGGGCCCTCCGGCGCAATGCTGCGCCTGGATCGAGCCAACAAGAACTTGTTCCAGTCAGCGCCCGCTTATCTTACAGGTGCCACAAAACACCCGGAATTATGGCTAAGTTATCTGTGAAGACCGCATAATGCGTAAGACGGCAATGCCTTGCGGCTCGGGAGCAATTGAAGCACAACGAAGCCGGACCGCAGGCCCCAAGGGCGCCATGAAACTCCACGAGCGGACGGCCAGGTTGCCGATATGACTGAAGACGTTGAATGGTACATCGCACGGGACGGCAAGCAGCACGGCCCGATCTCATCCGTAGAGATGAAGAAATTCGTGGAACTCGGCCATCTCCGGCCGACTGACCTCGTCTGGCAGGCCGCGTTCACGGACTGGCGAAATGGCCATGAGGTATTCCCGGACACCGCCAGGGCCCACCCGCAGCAGGCCGATCCACCCCCTGAGCAGAACCAGCGGCCGGCTCCGGCCCCCGTCCAGAACGCTCGCAGCCCGAACGATTTTGGCAGCGGACAGCCAAACGACGGCTCGCGGCACCGCCCCAATCCGGATCAGATGGCGCATCCCTCCGTGGCGCCCGGCGGCCTGAGAGAGCGCCTCCAGGACGTGGCACAGCAGGACCCAGGGCACCGCCAGCAGCGGCACGCCCCCCACGGCAGCTATCCCGCGGGCGCACCGTCCCCGGCAGGCGCAGGATCTGGTCGCGGGCAAGCCTGGACAGGTCAGCAGCCGGCCTTGGGCGGACAAGCGCCCCACGGGCAACATTCCATCCTGCAGGAGCCGAACCAGCTTATGCCCCATCCGGCGGCGACACGCCCGCAGGGCAGGCCCGAACATCCGCAGGGCAGGATGGCCGCCGGTCCCGCAAAGACACCCCGGCGCGGCGGGGCCGACGAGCCGCCACCCAGACGAGGTCGTATCCTCGTATGGAGCCTTGCGGCCGTCCTCGCCATTGCGGCGCTCGCAGCCCTCGCCTGGTTCGGTTTCCAACACCTCGGATCGTCAGGAAACATCTTCGCAAGCAGCGAAGCATTTCGCGCTTCGCCCTTTCTGACGCGTGGCAGCACAATCGACGAAATCGATGCGGATCTTCAGAGCCGCGCCCTCTGGAAGATCCTGAAGACCGATCATCCGGAGTGGTATGCAAAGACACTGACGGACATCAAGGGATGGCGCGGCGCCAAGAAGACCGAGCAGGCGATTGCGGGGGACGTCGCAAAATCGATTGTCGAGCTCCGGCGAGTGCATTCCAAGAGCGCCCTCGCTGCCTCTTCGGCGAGTTTCATCACGATAGCGCGGGCGTTCGCCGCAAACCTTAAGGCACTCGGCGCAGCAGACAGCAAGGTCTGTTACGATTTCATCTCCTTCGGCGAAGGCGGACCGGCCGTCCTTTCCCTACTCACCAACCCGAACATTTCGGAACCACTGCACCGCCAGCTTGCCGCGATCTTCCTCGCCGTGCGTGACGGACGACAGAGCCCAAAGGCGTACGGCACCGCCATCAAGGAAGATTACGACGCGCTCGGCAAGAGGCTCACCGAAAAGCATGGCTGGACACCTGTCGACCTACAGGTGTTCTCCAACCCGCAGCTTCTTTCCAAGGCACCGCCGGAGAAGGTCTGCGCAATGGTCCAGGACTGGTTCACCGCCCAGGTCAACCTCGAAGACGAGGCGCTACGTTCCCGGCTGCTCTTCGAATCGCTTCGCCCGCTTGTCGCCGGCTGACGCTCGACAGTTGACCGGCCCGCCGCGGCACCGCATTTAGGGGGCACGAGCGCATGCTCGCCCCCTCGCTGCGCGGACGGATCAGCACACCAGTCATGCTACACATCAACGAGCTAACGTACCGCATCGAAGGCCGTCCGATCCTCGAGGCGGCCACGGTTGCGGTCCCTTCCGGCCACAAAGTCGGACTGGTGGGACGCAACGGCAGCGGCAAGACGACACTTCTACGCCTGCTCGCAGGTGAGATTGCCCCCGACGACGGCGCCGTCACGATGTCTCGCCATGCCCGCATCGGCTATGTGGCCCAGGAGGCGCCGGGCGGCGAGGAGAGCCTGATCGATTGGGTACTGGCCACCGACACCGAACGCCACATGCTGCTCGCCGAAGCCGAAACCGCCAGCGACCCTGCCCGCATAGCGGACATCCACGTTCGCCTCGCAGACATCGACGCACATGCCGCCCCGGCGCGTGCCGCCCAGATCCTGGCCGGACTTGGCTTCGATCACGCAGCCCAGCAGCAGCCGTGCCGCGCCTTCTCCGGCGGCTGGCGCATGCGCCTCGCGCTCGCCTCCGTGCTGTTCCTGGAGCCCGACATACTTCTGCTCGACGAGCCGACGAACTACCTCGACCTCGAAGGTACGATCTGGCTCGAAAACTACCTGCGTACGTATCCGCAGACTGTGCTCATTGTCAGCCACGATCGCGACCTGCTCAACCGCGTCGTAGGCGCAATCGTCCACCTCGAGCGCGGCCGGCTTACCCTGTACCAGGGTGGCTACGACGACTTCGAGGAAACCCGGCGCGCGCGCCAGCGCCTCGATCTGAAACTCAAGAAGAAGCAGGACGACGAGCGCCGCCGCCTGGAAGCCTTCGTCGCCCGCTTTTCCGCCTCCGCATCGAAGGCGCCGCAGGCACAGAGCCGGCTGAAGATGCTTGCCAAGATGCAGCCGATCGCAGCGGCGGTCGATGAAGGTGTGGCACCGTTCATTTTTCCGAACCCGCAACGCAAAATCGCCAGCCCGCTCCTTCGTCTCGAGAATGCGAGCGTCGGCTATGAGCCGGGAATGCCGGTGCTGGACGGGCTCAACCTGCGCATCGATCGCGACGACCGGATCGCCCTCCTCGGCGCCAATGGAAACGGCAAGTCCACCTTCGCCAAGCTCATTGCCGGCCGGTTGCCGCCGATGGCCGGATCGGTGTTCGGCGCCGGGCGGGTCGACGTCGCCTATTTCGCCCAGCATCAGGTCGACGACCTTCTGCCCGCCAAGACCCCTTACGCATACATGTGCGATCTGCTGCCCGATGCCACCGAAGCACAACGCCGGGCAAGGCTCGGGACCTACGGATTCGGGATCGCGAAGGCGGACACCCCGAGCGAACATCTCTCCGGCGGAGAGAAAGCACGCCTGCTCATGATGCTGACGACCTTTTCCGGCCCACACGTGCTGATCCTCGACGAACCGACGAACCACCTCGACATCGACAGCCGGCAGGCCCTGATCGAATGCCTCAACGAGTACGAGGGCGCAGTGATCCTGATCAGCCACGACCGCCATCTTGTGGAAGCCTCCGCCGACCGCTTGTGGATCGTGCGCGATGGAACCGTGCAGCCGTTCGGCGGCGACATGGACGGATATCGCCAGTTGCTTCTCGAAGAGCGCACGAACCGCGCCCGAGAGGAAAGAGCCGCCCAGAAGGACACGACGCGGACACTTTCCGCAGCGGACATCCGAAAGGCGGCCGCAGAGCGCCGCCAACAGCTGGCACCGCTGAAGAAGCGCATGACGGCGGCGGAGGAAACGGTGAACCGGCTCGCTGCAGAAATCGCCGCACTCGACGCCCGCCTTGCAGACGAAACGCTCTATGTCAAGAAGCCGGACGAGGCCAGGGAGATCGTGCGCAGGCGGGGCGAACTCGCGAAAGCGATCGGCGATGCAGAGACAGCCTGGCTCGAGGCGACGGAAGCCTACGAAACGACACTCGCGTCCGTCGAACAGGCAACAGGCTGAAATCGCCACGGCTGCGGCAAACGGCGCAGCAGTTTCCAACAGCTGATTGCAAACCGTGAATTTCCGTACTTGTTCGCTTGCATGGAGGTGGGCGATTGCCTGAAATGACATCGAGGGGAGCCGGTCGTTCTCGATAGCGGGGTTGAGAGAGTAAGTCCTGGGCGTGAGAGCGCCCGGGCACGGCCGGCTCTCCGGAAGATCGGGCGCGTTTGCATTCACACGTCTAGCATTCCCACTTGCGGTCATCGCGGATGAACGGCAACATGCACGCCGCTGACCATCGAGGAGGGAACAGAATGAAGCTGCTCGGCTCACTGGGATCGCCGTTCGTGCGCAAAGCGCTCATTTGCGCGCACATCAAGGGCGCCGCCGACAAGATCCAGTTCGTGGTGACCAACTCCGGCCCCGAGGCCGACGCGCTGCGTGCCAGGAACCCGCTCGGAAAGATCCCGATCCTGTTTCTCGACGATGGCACCACGGTCTACGACAGCCACGTGATCTGTGAATACATCGACACGCTCTCGGACACGCCAAAGCTGTTCCCTGCCGCCGGTCCCGGGAGGCTCAAGACGCTGACGCTCGCGGCACTTGCCGACGGCCTCGCCGAAGCCTCCATCCTCGTCGCCTACGAGAGCCGGTTCCGGCCGAAGGAGATGTGGGTGCAGAGCTGGGTCGACCGCCAGCAGGCAAAGGTTGACGCCGCGCTCGCACACCTCGAGCAGAACGTGCCGACTTTTTCCGGCGCACCCGACTATGGCCACGTCGCCCTTGCCACCTCGATCGGCTTCGTCGACCTGCGCCAGGGAGCCGATTGGCGCGCGAAATACCCGAAGGTTGCCGCCTGGCAGGACGACTTCGCCGCGCGCGTGCCGTCCTATGCCGCGACCATGCCCAAGGGGTAGCGCAAACTCAATACCGGACGGGTGGCCGCCATCGCCCGTCTGCGATGATCGGACTGCCGTCCACCGGCAGTAGGTAGACGTAGACCCACGCCGGGCAGGTGCCCCCGGCGTCGAGGGTTACGGTGGTGCGAACCCGCGCGTATTCGTCGGGCTCGGCGGATGCAGCATCGATGCCCTCGTAAACGTCGAGCCAGGCAAGCGTCGCCGCCGCGTCGGTAAGCCTGAGGACCAAGCCCGCCACCTCGCCGCCGCCCCCCGCCTGCACGAGCCCCGGATAGGCGCCAAGATCGTAGAGCATGCCGCACACCCGCCCGGTGCCGATCACCTGCGTCTCCACGCGAAGCCGCTGCCGCGCCTCGCCGCCATAGGCATCGGTGACGGCCGGCATCAGGGTGCCGTATACGAAAAGGTGCTCCGCCATGTGCTCCTCGCCCGCCTCATGTCGACCCGCCTGCAATGTGATCCAGGTCACATACGCGGACTGGCGACCAGAGGTAACCTCCCGATGCAATCAAACATGGAGGACGCCATGACCTGCAACATCGGAACCACAGAACGCATCATCCGCGCCATCGTTGGCCTCGCGCTCATCGCCATCGTCTTCGTCGGGCCGCAGACGCCGTGGGGCTGGCTCGGCCTGATACCACTCGCCACCGCCATCCTCGGCTGGTGCCCGCCCTACGCGCTGCTCGGCATCAACACCTGCGGCACCAAGAAGGGCGCCTGAGCGATGCTACGCCTGTTCCTGCTGCCCGGGGATATCCTGTGCAACGCTTTCGGCCTCAGGGGCGAAAGCGAGCACCGCCAGATCCTGCGCAGCTTCTTCAACATGATGATCTGGGGCGCCGTCGCCATCGCGGTGACGCTCTGGATCGCGCTATAGGCCAATTCGATCGGCGTGCTTGATTTGCTCAACATGAGATTTTTTTGAATTTCTCAATACCAGCAGGCTCGTGTTGAGGAAGTGGTTTGTTTAATTTTCTCAACACCGGCAGGCC
>JBJOGJ010000111.1:0-12108 GCA_046048295.1 Pseudomonadota bacterium
GCTCGCATCCGCGACGAACTCCTGGTGCTCGCCGCGGACTATAATTCTCTTGACACGGCAGAGATCCAATCCCAATTGACGGTGGCGGGCTTGCGCGGATCTCTTGACCTTCTCGAGCGGGCCTTGACACATCGCAGTGATAAATTTGTGGATCCCAACGCCGATGCGAACGTGGTCGAATCGGGTTGGCGTCATACTCTGGCGGTGCATGAGCGACAATTCGGCCTTCAGACAGAACTTACAGCTGCCGAGCGGGCCTTCCACGACGAAGGCTCAGACGAGGCATGGGCACGCATTTGCGAGATCAAGGCGCTTCTGGCGCAACCAGAGGCATTGGAGTTTCCACCTGATTCCTGAACTTCCACCGCAATCCGAAGCTGGAAAGACGGGTTCCGGACCCGCGCACGGGCGGTAAGCGAATTCAGGACGCAGGCGACTCGGGGGGCGGCAAAAGCGCAAGGACTGGCACAAGTCCTGCTGGTGCCAACCACCCCGAACCGAGAGAGGCGGCTTCATAATGGGAAGCAGCATGGGTTCTCTCGGCCAAACGGGCAGGCTGATGACTGCCGGATATGAAATCTTGCCCCACCTCCACAAGGTGAGGGACTGGTTACGGGAACCGAACTAGATGGCGCAGAGAGCTCAAGCAGACGCAAAGCCGCAACAGCAAACCGAGACCCCCGAGCGCGATGGCCCGCTGCTCGACCTGTCGGACCGGGCCGTCAAGAAGATGATAAAGGCGGCAAAGGCTCGCGGCTACGTGACCTATGACGAGCTGAACACCGTTCTCCCTTCGGAAGAGGTGGCCTCCGAGCAGATCGAGGACATGATGGCCATGCTTTCCGACATGGGCATCAACGTCGTCGACAACGAGGAGGAAGAAGACGACGAGCCGGATACCGAAGGCGAGACCGAAGAGCCTGAAGGCGCGCTTGTCTCGCATGCTCCTGCAGCCGTCACCAAGTCCGAGACACGCACTGAACCGACCGAGCGGACCGACGATCCTGTCCGCATGTATCTGCGCGAGATGGGCTCGGTCGAGCTTCTGTCACGCGAAGGCGAAATCGCCATCGCCAAGCGGATCGAGGCCGGCCACGAGGCGATGATCGCCGGGCTTTGCGAAAGCCCGCTCACCTTCCAGGCCATCATCATCTGGCGGGATGAACTCAACGAAGGCAAGGTTCTGCTCCGGGACATCATCGACCTCGAGGCAACCTACGAAGGACCGGACAAGGCGCCCCCTCCGGCCGTCATGTCCGCCGAGGAAGCGCCGGCGGCGACAAATGGATCAGCCAAGCCGGAAGACAGCGACGGTGAGACCGGTGAGACTGAGGACGAGGACGACGAGGACTTCGAGAACGCCCTCTCGCTCGCCGCGATGGAGGCCGAGCTCAAGCCAAAGGTTCTGGAAACCTTCGACAAGATCGCGGCAAACTACAAGAAGCTGCGCCGCCAGCAGGACAAGTTGCTGGAACAGCAGGTGGCCGGCGAGCAGGGCACGCGCCAACAGCAGAAGGCCTACGACAAGCAGCGCGACGAGATCATCTCCGACGTCAAGAGCCTGTCTCTGAACCCGAACCGCATCGACAGCCTCGTCGAGCAGCTCTACGCTATCAATAAACGCCTGGTGCGGCTCGAAGGCCAGCTCATGCGTCTCGCTGACAGCTACGGCGTCGCCCGCCAGGAATTCATCCAGGAGTACTACGGCAACGAGCTCGATCAGACCTGGCTCGAGCGCATGAACAAGTCCGGCAGCAAGGCCTGGACGAAGCTCATCGCCGGTGAGGCCCGCAAGCTCGACGACATCCGCACCGAAATCCACGAACTCGCGACCGAAACCGGTCTCGAAATACCCGAGTTCCGACGCATCGTCCGCGCGGTTCAAAAAGGCGAGCGCGAGGCCCGCCAGGCCAAAAAAGAGATGGTCGAAGCCAACCTGCGCCTCGTCATTTCCATCGCGAAGAAATACACCAACCGCGGCCTGCAGTTCCTGGATCTCATCCAGGAGGGCAACATCGGCCTCATGAAGGCCGTCGACAAGTTCGAGTACCGCCGCGGCTACAAATTCTCGACCTACGCGACATGGTGGATTCGTCAGGCGATCACGCGCTCGATTGCAGACCAGGCACGCACCATCCGCATACCCGTGCATATGATCGAGACGATCAACAAGATCGTGCGCACGAGCCGGCAGATGCTGCACGAGATCGGCCGCGAGCCGACACCGGAGGAACTCTCCGACAAGCTCGCCATGCCACTCGAGAAGGTGCGCAAGGTTCTGAAGATCGCCAAGGAACCGATCAGCCTCGAGACGCCGATCGGTGAAGAGGACGACTCGAACCTCGGCGACTTCATCGAGGACAAGAACGTCGTGCTGCCGATCGACGCTGCAATCCAGGCCAACTTGCGCGAGACCACCACCCGCGTCCTGGCATCTCTCACTCCGCGCGAGGAGCGCGTGCTGCGCATGCGGTTCGGCATCGGCATGAACACCGACCACACGCTCGAAGAAGTCGGCCAGCAGTTCTCGGTGACCCGCGAACGCATCCGCCAGATCGAGGCCAAGGCATTGCGAAAGCTGAAGCACCCGAGCCGGAGCCGGAAACTCAGGAGCTTCCTCGACAACTGAACGCGGAAACAGATCGGACATGGAGGCGGCTCTGTGAGCCGCCTTTTTCGTACTGACGACGAGGAACATCCCCGTTAGCACCGGACAACCACCCTGTCACCGCGCTAGTATCGTGACCCGAAGGAGTACCATTCCATGGGCCGGACCAAGCCGCACACCACCCTGAAGCCGGAAGCGACCATCGATAAGCTCGAGGAGATCTACCGGACGAATTCGCAGGCGCTGGCAGCCTCGGTAGAACGCTACCTTGAATCCGGCACGCCCCCGAAACCCGCCGAACGGGCCCGCTTCCGCTATCCGTTCCTGCGCGTCACGTGGCGACCCGAGCATGAGCCGCCGCCCCCCACACGCAGGGCGTTCGGCAAGCTGCAGGTACCGGGCGTCTATGAAACCACCATTACCCACCCAGCCGCATTCCGCGCCTACCTACGCGAACAACTCGAACCACTCGCCGCCGAGTACGACGCAACCTTCGAGGTCGGCATCAGCGACCAGGAAATGCCCTATCCCTACGTCATCGAGCACGTGGCCTCGCTCTCCGGGCGTACCGTCTCGGCGGCCGAACTCGCCCGCCACTTCCCGACGCCCCAACTCGCAGTCGTCGGCGACGAGATTGCCGATGGCGAGTGGGAACTGCAGGAAGGCGCACCCCATCCCCTGGCACTCTTCGATGCCGCCCGCGTGGACTACTCGCTCCGCCGTATCGTGCACTACACGGGCAGCGACTGGCGCCACGTGCAGCGCTGGATACTCCTCACGAATTACCACCGCTACGTAGATCGATTTGTTGCCTGGGCCCGCGACCACATCGGCAAGAATGCTGCCTACGACCGCCTCGTTATCCCGGGCAACCTGTCCCTCGGTCCCGAGCAGGGAAGTGCTGAAGCCGACGCCATCATAGCGTCCTGCCCGTGGCACCGTTTCCAGATGCCCGCCTATCATCTCACGGCACCGGGCGGCGAAGGCGTCACACTGATCAATATCGGCGTTGGCCCGTCTAACGCCAAGAACATAACGGACCATCTGGCAGTCCTCCGCCCGAACTGCTGGCTGATGGTCGGCCACTGCGGCGGACTGCGCCAAACCCAGCAGATCGGCGATTACGTCCTCGCCCATGCCTACCTCCGCAAGGACAATATCCTGGACGCAGCCGTTCCACCCGAAATCCCAGTCCCGGCGCTCGCCGAGGTGCAAATCGCTTTGCAAGACGCAGCCGGTGAGATAACTGGCGACAGGGGAGACGCGCTCAAGGCCCGCTTGCGCACCGGCACTGTCGTAACCTACGACGACCGCAACTGGGAACTCCGCTTCTCACAGGAACGCAAACGGATAAATCTTTCACGCGCCATAGCCGTCGACATGGAGAGCGGGACGATAGCTGCCCAGGGCTTCCGCCTGCGCGTACCGTACGGCACACTGTTGTGCGTCTCCGACAAGCCCCTGCACGGCGAGATCAAGTTGCCCGGCGCCGCCAACGCGTTCTATGAGAGCGCCGTAGCGCAGCATCTGGAGATCGGCCTCAAGGCCATAGATCTTCTGAAGGAACGCCGCGACACCCTTCATTCCCGCAAACTCAGGAGCTTCGACGAGCCCCCCTTCCGATGAACCAGAGGTGCAGCATGCGTGTCTATCCGACGGCTCTCGCCCTGCTCTTAGTCTTCACCGCCACCGTCGCCGCCGAGGACGACCCATTCGTAGCAGGCGCACAGGTTGTATGGCTGAGGTGGGCGGAACAGAACTGCGCCGGCAAGGCGGACCCCGCAACGATTTCCCGCCTCGAGCGCCTCACCCGCACCGAGCCCGAGACCTATGCCGAAGGCGAGCGAGCGGCCCGTCGCTCCATAACACAAAGTGTCGCCGAGGACGGTACTGCCGTCCTCTGTGCCGCTATTCGGCGTGACTACGGCCCGGCAGGCCGACAGATCAAGGACGCGTTCCGCCCAGCCGGATGATGCTGTCCGGCTGCACGCCAACGCTTTCGTACGTGATCGGCCGCAGGTTCCTTCGCTGGACCAGTTCCTCGATCCGCTTCAGGACGCAGCTGTTGTTTCGGATGATTTCCATAGTCGCAACCAGTTCCGCACGGCCACCGAAAGGCTCTTCCCTGCACAACTCCGGTTTACCAATCTGCAGCGCCACGAGATCGATCGAAAACTTCGAGAGCTTCCAGGCAAGCGGCAGCCGGAAAGTCTTGTGGTCCAGCTTCACGAGCTGGATTTTCCAGTTGTGCTCTTCTGGCTTATGATCCGGGTCAGCCGCAAATCGGCTGCGCGCACGCGTCACCGCCACCGTCGCCAGCGTATCGCGCACCTTGAGAACAGTTGTCAGCGGCACCGCTGCCTCGGCAAGTGGAGAAATCTTCTCACTACCGAAATTGTACGATGGCTGATCGTGCGCAGCATCGACAAGCAGAACGACGCGCAGGTCAATCCGTCCACGCAAGGGTCGCCCGTCCCAGCCCTTCTCTGCATCGATGAAGTTCTCGATCGCATTATAGATTGCAACGGCAGTCGTGGAACCGGAGGAATCGGAATAGCCGCCGTCGACGAGATTGACTCGACCGTCATCGGAGAACAATGGCATCGAAGAAAGTATGCCGGGGAACCTAGCGCTTGCGATAGCAGCCTCGATGATGGAATGGCTCTTATGGGACCGCGGGTTCCCGATATCGGAGATCGCGAACAGCGTCCCGTCTCGCGCGCTCTGCAGGTTGAACGGGGCGAACGCGGTCCGGTAGCCGCTCTCGACCGATGTCGTGTTGAGCACCAATGCCGGAGCAGCTCTGTCCACACGCCAATGCTCATCGTAGCATTTCGCAAGACTCGGCCCGGCAGCAGCACTAGTGCCCTTCACGATCGCGCACTTTGCCGGCGCCGACGCCATGGCCGGCACGATCCCCGACGCGCTCTCGAAGGTGCGCTCGAAACTCAACGCCAGTGCCCCGGCACGGTTCAAGTTGTAGACCGACGTATCGCGCAAGACAGAGTCGGGAATGACCGTCCGTACCAGGTCGGGAAACAACGTCCCCGCAACCGGAGTGAGATGATCCGCCTCAACCACATCCCTGATGACTCTCTCGAAGCCGAACCGAGGCCCAGGGGCCGCTGTGCAAGTCCTGCCGCCGTCCGCACAAGTGGTTTGCAGCAGCGCGCTGAAGATCGAAGATCCGACTGATCCGCCAGAAACGCCACTGATCGCGAATACCTTGTCAGCAAATCCAGGAGACCTGTCCTGCAGGCGCCCGAACATCAGGCCCGACTGGCTCGCAGCGTATATGCCGCCACCCTGCGAGGCAAAAATCAGGACCGGAAACTGACGGCTCGATTTCCAGTGCGCCTCCACATCAGCTCTGCGGGCACTGAGCCAATCGCGAAATGCCGCCTCGACAGTCCGGTTTACGACCGTTGTGTCCGTCCTTGGCACGTCGGCAAGCCATGCCGCGAACACCGCCCAGCACACAACAAGCACCAGCACGGGAATACCGGTTCGCGAAAAGATCAACGAGCAGCCGGCGACAAAACTGTAGATGAGAATGATGACGATCAGCGACATCGCCAGTGGCCCGATCGCCCTCCCGAAATCGAACGCCCAAAGTGGCGCCAGGATGGGCACGACTACGGCGCCGGCGAACACCAATGCCAGCAATACATGAAAATGCGTAAAGAACCGCGGGTTGAACCGGTTGCGGTGCACGACAATAGGAACCCCGACAATGGCGGCTACGCCAAGCAGGCCGGCGAGCCCCAGCAGCCAGGCATCGTTGAAACTGACTGTCGCCCATCGACCCAGCCCGGAATAGGTATCGTCCAACCCGAGAACGCCGGCGATGCTCTTGGCGCTATCCAGTCTGTCCCGCAGGTTGGACCACGCCGAAGCGACGCCAAATATCAATCCCAGAACCGGTGGCAGAACGACGAAGCTGAACGAATAGAAATCGCGCCAATTGTGCATCCGCCCATCGACAATGAAGTTATGCCCGCGGTTGCGGTCGTTGTAGATGGTGTCGATGGGACCCCGCGCCAGCGCGATGTATGTCGCCTGCAGCACGAGGAGAAGGCCCGCCAGGGCCAGCACCGCGGCGAGGATATGTACAAGTCGCGGCTCTGCCATCAGATCGACGTAGAGCTCGAGCATCTGAGGCGCCATCGCGAGCAGAACGGCAACCAGGAACGACGTGCACAGCGGCAAGAGAAAGGCGATGCGCCCCATGTCCGCTGCACGCATCTTCACGTCGTGCCAGCGCCGTGACGGAAAAACACTCTCCCCCTGTGTCAACTTACGTGAGACCACCGCGTCCTCCCCGCCCTGCTTGAAACTTCCAACAGTCTTCAGCCGTCAGCCGCCGAGCGATTTACGCTTGAAGAGCCGTCCATAGTCTTCCACGAGCACACGCTCGCAGACCGCCCGGTGGCGGGCGGAATAGGCAGCGAAATAAATCTTGCGGATCGGCCCTTTTGGATTTTTGGACACAAAATCCACCACAGCCGCGATCATGACCGGGATTACGTCTTCCGGATCGAAACCGCCCTCGCCCGTCGCAAGGATAGGTATGAGCACGGAATCGCAATCATTGCGCCTGAATATGCCGGGTGCCGTGTTGGCATGCTTAAGTATGTTTTCGACGCACGCTCCGATGCTTCCCAGGTCACGCTGGAAACGCCGCGCAAACTCGCCAGGATACGATGCAACGTGGAGCAGGCGTTTGACATTGTGGCTACCCTCGAGAGCGCCTGCCCTGGTCTCGATGACGGTGCCGGGCGCAAAAAAGTTATGGCCACGCTTCTGCCGATTGAGATCATTTCCAATGATGTCTTCGACGATGCATCCCTCGGCATTCCGCTTGGCACCGAGAGTCCGCACGCTCGAGGAAACAGACAGGCCCGTGAGCTTGTCCATCTCCATGTCCGTGCTTTCCGAGTTCACCCAGATGTCGACATCCGTGATCTTGCTGATATCACCCGTCTTGTAGCCGATCGTAAGACTTGGCACGTCGGGTACATCCGGGCTCGGACTGCCGACAAACTCGACGGTGGCCGTATCGAGCGCCCGGTTGCCCCGGGCACGCTCCCACTCGATGTGGTTCTTCAACCAGTAGCCGGCGATGATCACCTTCGGATCCTCGAAGCCCAGCCTGTCGAGGCGCTCGAAGAATTCACGCAACTCGAGCTCGACCAGCCGCACGATCTCTGCATCAGCCTCGATCCCTCCGCCACCGTCCGGATCGCGATCGCTTTCCTGTACCTCACCGAAGTAGAGATAAATGCGTTCGGACGTCCCGCCGGGCGATGAGAAGAACGTATCGATCTTCTCCAGCCTGTCGGCAGGAATTCTGAACCCGGCCTCTTCGAGGACCTCGCGGCTCGCCGTCGTCTCGCAGCTTTCGCTCTCGCGCGTCATCCCCGCTATGAGTTCGACCATCCAGCCGTTATGTCGGCTCTTGCCATAAACGGGCGGGCGGAATTGCTCGACCAATACGACCTTCGACGTGTCGCGATTGAACAGCAATACGCCTACAGAATCGCCCCGCTCGAAGACTTCCCAATCTCTCGGACCGATCATCTCACCCTTGTAGCCTTCGTGTGAGAGTGTCAGCTTATCGATTTTGAAAAACCCGTTATAGGTCCGCTCCCGGCCGTGAAACGTGACCCTTCGATCATGCTCGGTTGAATAGTCTGGGTCATCTGTCATTGTTCTCACGTCCGCCCTACTTTTTCGCGCAATCAACTAAACCGATGAAAATGCAACCACCCGCACCATATATCAGTGCAATCAGATGGAAAATCCCGCCTGGGCAGATGCCCGGGACCTGTTGCCGACTTCCCCCGCCGAAAAGGGCATGACGATCAGATGACGCATCCAGAAAGACCAGCACCCCGCATCTACCTCGCCGGGCCAGAAGTTTTCATGCCTGAAGCATTGAAGCTTGCCGCAGAAAAATGCGCGCTCGCGGCTTCGTATGGCTTCATTGGCGTGTTTCCCCTCGATAACGCACTCACTCTCGACAGTCTCGAGAAGCCGGACCAGGCGCGGCGCATCGCAGCTGCTAACGAGGGCCTGATGCGAGGGGCGGACGCCATGATCGCCAATCTCACCCCGTTCCGCGGCGTCTCCATGGACAGCGGCACCGCCTTCGAGGTTGGCTTCATGCGGGCGCTCGGCCGACCGGTAACCGGCTACACCACCGTCATCGAGGATTACGCAGCCCGCTCTTCATATTATCGGAGCCTCTCGTCCCTCCCCTACGATGGCGACCGGCCCGAATACGACATCGAGGATTTCCGCTGCACGGAAAACCTTATGATCACGTCCGCGATAGAGGCCAGCGGATTCAGTGTGGTGATCGATCCGACACCACCGGCGTCACTCTCGTCACTCTCGGGCTTCGAAGCGTGTTTGAACCAGTTGCGCGCGCACTTCGACCGCATCCAGGCAGCGTGAACCCATGGCAAGTCCGGACCCACGATGCACTACTCGATACTGAACTTCAGTTGAGCCGCATCACCCTCACTGGCCAAGAAAGTCGGATGCGCCGCCCCAGTTAGTCGCGACGAACGCGCAACCGGGTGAGAATGGCATGCGCAGTGCGTCAATTAGAAAGACAATCTTTCACCGCACTGGCGGGAAATCGCGGCGGCGATCAGTCACCGTCCACGTCACGCCCGCTTCGCCGCATGGGCCCTCCGACATGCTTCTCACCACGGCTCTCGGCGATGGCAATCTGACGAGTCCGCTCTGCCGCAGCAGCCTTTGTCTCCGGATCGGCTTCGCTGTCACACCGCGCACAGATCTCCCGTGCATACCCGCCACCGCCTTCCCCGGAAAGGAATGGCAGGCGGCAGATGGAGCACAACTGATATGGCCCGGGCTCGAGGCCATGCCCCACGGAGACCCGCTCATCGAAGACGAAACATTCGCCGCGCCACAGGCTTTCCGCCTCGGGCACATCCTCCAGATACTTCAGGATGCCACCCTTCAAATGGAACACTTCGGGGAAACCACGCGACTTGAGTAATGCAGTCGCCTTCTCGCACCGGATACCGCCAGTGCAGAACATCGCGACCTTCATGGATTTATCTAGCCGGCTCTCGGCCCACGCCGGGAAGTCACTGAACGCCTCGGTCCCCGGATCGATCGCACCCTTGAACGTACCGATCGCCACCTCGTAGTCGTTTCGGGTATCGACAACGACGACGTTCGGATCGGCAATCAATGCGTTCCACTCCCGCGGCGATACATAGCTCCCGACGTCGACGGTCGGATCGACCCCTTCCATCCCCATGGTCACGATCTCACGCTTCAAACGCACCTTCATCCGTTTGAATGGCATCGCTGCCGCACGGCTCTCTTTCCACTCGAGATCTGCGCATCCCGGCAACGAGCGGATATACCTCAAAACGGCATCTATCCCTTGGCGGGAGCCGGCAATCGTACCGTTGATGCCCTCCGGAGCCAGCAACAACGACCCAAAGACATCCGACGCACGGCACACACCTTCCAGCCCCACGCGAAGCACGGCCGGCTCACCGAACCGCGTGAACTTGTAGAGTGCGGCGACGATTATGGTATTAGACAGGGGATCGCTCATGCCAGTGACTTAAACGAGCCCTCAGGCGACGCGCAAGTATGGATGTTGGCGCTCCCCGCAAGGCTTGCTATTGAGGCTCTCCGCACCCGATGGAGACCACGATGCCGGACACACAACCCCTAATTCGCCGCTACTTCGACGCATTCAACTCCGGCGACATCGACGGCATGCTGGCCTGCGTAACAGACGACATCGTCCACGATGTGAATCAAGGCGAACGACGCGAGGGCAAGGAGCGCTTTCACGCTTTCCTCGCCCGCATGGCGCACCACTATCGCGAACGCCTCGAGGACGTCGTCATCATGATCTCCGAAGACGGAACACGCGCGGCAGCCGAGTTCAATGTTGCGGGCACCTACCTGCAGACCGAACCAGGCCTCCCGCCGGCAAAATCACAGGCATACCAACTCCCGGCCGGCACGTTTTTCGCCGTCCGCGACGGTCTGATATCCCGCGTCTCGACATACTACAACCTAACCGAATGGATAATGCAGGTCACCGCGGATGAAGCCATATGACCCTCGCGATCGAGACCTATCCGGGCTCTGCGATGCAGCCAATCATTGCCGACATCGCGCGGCTCCGCACCGTCGTATTCCGCGAATGGCCCTATCTCTACGATGGCGACGCAACCTATGAGGAAAGCTACCTCCAGCATTTCGCGTCATCCCAAGACGCGATAGTTGTCGTCGCCCGGGCCGCCGGCATGATCGTCGGCGTTGCCACCGCTTCACCGCTTGCTGCCCATACTCAGCAATTCGTGCCCCTTTTCGAGGCTGCCGGCTACGACCCGAGGCGTACATTCTACTGCGGCGAATCCGTCCTCCTTCCGGCCTGGCGCGGACAGGGCATCGGCCACAAGTTCTTCGACAAGCGCGAGGCTCATGCCACGAGGCTTGGCGGCTTCACCCACTCCGCGTTTTGTGCGGTCATTCGAGAAAAGAATGACAAGCGCCGGCCGGACGATTACCACCCCCTCGATGACTTCTGGATGAAGCGCGGCTACCGGCCCGTCGACCAACTCATCGGTAGCTATTCCTGGAAGGAAATCGGGCAGTCCGCCGAGACGGACCACCCGATGCAGTTCTGGATGCGCGAACTCTGACCTATTGCGCGACGCGCAGGGTCGCGATCTGCAATGCGATCTCGCGGAACGCCTGGCGCAGTTCTTCTCCAGTTGTCGAGTTGAAGAAGTGGCTCGGACTAGACGCACACTGACGCATCGTCGTTTCCGCCGTACTGCCGGCGCTAAGCTGGAAAGCGACCGTGTAGACCTCGACACCGCTGGCCTTCATGTTGGTACAGATGGCACGCGCCTGCGTGGTAGAGCTGTCCCCCGAATAATCCTCATTGTACTCGCCATCCGTCATGAGCACGGCAATCTTCTTGAAGTTCGGATCGCCATAGGGCTGAGCAACTGAACCACCGCTCCACACACCATTCCACTCAGGCGAAAGCATGTACCAGGCCCAGGCAGTACCCAGATGCCCCGCAGTCCGGCCTTCTGTGCCGAAGCTGTCGATATGCGCCTTCAGCGCAATTTTGTCGCCCGACAACGGCATGATCTTCGTCTGCGGCTTGCACCAGGACGTAGGACCACGATCGAAGTAGTTCCCGGGACCAGGCGCAATGTCCTTGTAGCGGTTGGAGCCTCTCCGCTCGCGAACACACGTTCCACTGGCGTTCTCCGGATCGACACCCGTAATGCTGCGATAGAGCGCCCCCCCCACGTTCACATGCTCCGAGAACGGCGCCAGCGCAATCTTTGCGTACTCCGGGTTGCGATCGTCGATCACAATACTGACCAGATCCTTTGCAGCGGCTTTCAGATCTGAAATCTTGCTGCCCGACATCGAACCCGTGATATCGAGCATCATTGACACTTCGACCTTCT
>JBJOGJ010000112.1:0-12095 GCA_046048295.1 Pseudomonadota bacterium
TTGTCATCCCGGCCAAGCGGCGCCAGCCGCGCAGAGCCGGGACCCAGGGGCCACGACGCAAACCCATCGCCAAGCCGCCCCTGGGTCCCGGATCTCGCTACGCTCGTCCGGGATGACAGGAGTTTGTCTTGCTGGCACCTCTCGCCTGGCACCGAACCCCGCCGCCAAGTGCGTTCAGCCTTGCAGCATGGCCCGCCGCCGCGATCGTCCGAGCGGAGCGAGGGCATGAATCGCTGCGCGCACAAAAAAACTTATCCCCGTTCCTTCCGCATGCCCCATACTCCCTCGCATCCGCCTCGATCAGGGGCACTGTCGCGAGCTGGGCGTTCGGGTGGAGGCGGGGCTTGGTAAGCATTTGCACTCCCATCAGCTGGAGTGGTTGCCCGTGCCGGCACTCGCGGCCGACTGGGCCACGAATGCAGGTGACCGCACTGGTGAGATGGACCGGTGTCGGGCGACAAGTGCCCCAGGCGCGGGACGGCTCCGGTCCCATCTTAATTACTAATCGACGGCCCGTGCCGTCCCGCCCCCTCTTACGGGGCGCAAAGATCGAATCGAAGCAAACCGCCAGGGCCAACCGCCTGTGGCGCCGCCCCGCTGTGACCTGTCCCCAGTAACCTGCCCCCGTCAACCAGCCCTGGATTGACCCCCGTCAATCTTCTGCATTGTTGATACTGTATGTTGTTCGAAATCAGATGTCAGAGGGCACATGCGGCCTGCGTCGTGTGCCGAAACAAGAACAGGAACAGGAGAGCTCCATGAACCGCCCTGCAGTTGTAGCCATCGCAGCCGCCGCATCCCTTGCACTCACGATTGCGCCCTCACTGGCGCAGACGAAGGTGCGCGCCGGCACGCTTACCTGCACGGGCGGTGAAGGCGTCGGCCTTATCCTCGGTTCAAAGAAAACCTACCGCTGCCGTTACAAGCCTGCCGGTTCGGGCCAACCGCAGAGCTACGACGCAACGGTGACGAAGCTCGGCCTCGACATCGGCGTCACCGGCAAGACCACCATGGTGTGGACCGTGCTTGCAACCACCACTAACGTCAATCGTGGCATGCTGGCGGGCAACTATGCAGGTGCGGCCGCCGATGCGGCGCTCGGCATAGGCGGTGGCGCCAAGGTTCTGGTTGGCGGCTCAAACGATTCCGTTGTGCTTCAGCCTGTAAGCGTGCAGGGCCAGACCGGCATCAACCTCGCTGTCGGCATTGCCGGAATGACGCTTCGGTAACGGCACCCGAGGGCAGTCTCGCGATCCCCGCCCTCCGCCCCACGCAACCCGGTCAAGTAGCAGCCCGCCACCGAGCACCCTGGCTCTCCCGACCCCGTCGGCTAGCGGGGGCGGCGCGGCGAGCGTAGCATGGAGCGGAAAATCAATTCCGCTCACGGATCGCGATCATCGTGTAGTCCGGGTCCGAAATGAACATGTCGGCGTAGGGCGCCTGTCTCTCGAGAAGCTCGAGGCGTGCTTTGCCCTCGGGGCCGTAGGCGACGGGCGGTGCGAACATCATTGGGTTGCGGCCGTTGAGATCCTCGATGTCTTCCTTCAGCTTGTCGAGGCTTTCGACCGTGAAGCAGAAATGATCGGCGCCGGTCGGCAGGATGGACTGGCCGACGAAGTTCTGGATCTGCCAGGGAATCAGGACGAGCGTCATCTTGCCGTCCGTAAGGTAGTGGTTTGGATCACCGGATTCCTTGTTCTGCTCCTTGAGTTCGAAGACGTCGGAATAGAAGCGAGCGGTCTCGTCCGGATGGAGCGTTCGCAGTGCCATGTGCGTAATGCAGCGTTCCTGCTGCTCGCCGCTGTTCTCGACGTAGGCGGCGTGGCGGTTCTTCATCTGGCGCTGGGAGATGTCGAACACGTTGCCGTCGGGATCATTGGCGGTGATGCCGGCGAAGGGACGGTTGGATGGCCGCTGGACCCATTTTGCATCCGGGTAATTGGTGCGCATGCGATCGAAAGCGGTGTCGACGTCCTCGACCTCGATGCCGAAGTGGTCGAGACCGGCGGGCCTGCCGGGCTTCCTCGGGTTGATGTTGAGGCCGACGTAACCGTCGCCGACGGTCAGGGCTGATTTCGGCGAGGTGTTCGAAAGGTACATGCCGAACAGGGATTCATAGTACTTGGTCAGCAGGGCATAGTCCTCGCTGACGATGGCGACGTGATTGATCTTGGCGAACATCGGGCGTGTCTCCTCGGCTCTTGATGCGTGCTATTTCTTGGGCTTCTCTTTCGAACCCATGATCTGCTTCGCCACCGCGACGACATCGGCCGGGGTGGAATAGGCTGCAGCCAGCGTCTTTGCGACCTCATCGCCGCCGACCCAGTCGAGCGTCAGCTTCTGCTTCTCGATGGCAGCGTTGAAGGCCCTGTCCTGCATGGTTGCATTGAAAGCGGAACGAAGCAACGCGACGCGTTCGGCTGGAACGCCGGGCGGCGCGAGTACCGGGCGGTCGAGGTCCTGCGAAACGGTCAGCAGTCGAACGACTTGACGGGTCATTTCGTCCTTGGCGAACTCGAGCAGCGTCGGGCTATCGGGAAACTGCTTGGCGCGCCGCTCGCCAACGAGGATAGGAACGGTGATGAGCTTCTCGGTCAGCCACTGCGGGCGCAGCGACGTGATCGACGTAAGCTGCGGGCCGCAGCGGCCATGTACTTCGCCGCGCTCCATGGCCTGGTAGATGGACGCGCCATCCTTGTAGCCGGAGATGATTTTTATCTTGGTGCCGAAGAGCTTGTTCATCGCCGCCGGGTAGCTCTCCATTTGGGAGCCAGCACCGGAACTGCCGACGATGAATTCCTTGGTCAGCATGTCGTTCCAGGTCTTGACCGGTGCGGTGTGCCAGGCCGTGCAGGGGCCGAGTTTGCGGTCCATGCTGCCGATCCAGTTGAACTTCAGCGTTTCGAAGCGGGCGCCCTGGGTGCCGAGCAGTGGAGCGAGCGGAACGCCCGAGTGAACCATGCCAAAGACACTGCCGTCCTTCGGCGCCTGGCCGTAGAAAAAGTTGGCGGCCCTGAGACCACCTGCGCCTGGCATGCTCTGGAACACGAAGTCGGGCTTGCCTGGTATGTGATTGGGCATGTGGGAGATCAAGGTTCGCGCGTATGCAGCATAGCCACCCGCGACGCCGGCAGAGATTATAAATTGAACGGAGCGGCCCTTGTAGAACTCGTCGGCGGTGGCCTGGGTGGCTGTAACGGCCGACAGAGTGAGCGCAGCGAGCAGGCGCAGAAGTGGCGGGGTCTTCAGTTTCTTCATGGCATTTCCTTCCCGTGCGGCCGCTTCGCTGGCGGCTCGTCAATGCCCGCATGGTGCGCTCCTTATCGCTGGCGATCAAGTAGTCATGCGGAGATGGCGGAAGGTTCCCACGTACTGCCTATTGTGTGACAGTCCGGGACAAGGGCTAAAGCCAAACGAGGCGGGGCAATACCCGCATTGAACAACAGGGAGGACTGCATGACACAGAAATCAATCGTAATCGCGGCGGCGTCACTCATGCTGGCTGCAATTACAGGCGCATCGGCGGAGGACTTCTACAAGGGCAAGACGATCACGCTGGCGATCAGCGCCGGGCCGGGAGGAGGATATGCGACCTACTCACTGACAATGACAAAATTCATGCCGAAGTACATTCCTGGCGCGCCGGCCTTCGTGCGCCAGCACAGGCAGGGGGCGGGCGGCCTGGTCGCTGCCAACTGGCTCTATTCAGTTGCGCCGCGCGACGGAACCGTGATCGCCACCATTCACAGGGGGGCGGTAACTACCGCGCCGGTGTTCGGAGTATCGGCTGCAAAATACGATCCGCGGAAGTTCAGCTGGATTGGCTCCATCAATAGGGATACGAGCCTGTGCGTCTCATGGCACACGACGCCGGTGAAGACTTTCGAGGACGCCAAGAAGCACGAACTGGTCGTCGGTGGTCTTGGGCCAGGCGCTGACACGGATATCTACCCGATCCTGTTCAACAACCTGTTCGGCACGAACTTCACGATCGTCACTGGATACAACCGCGGCACCGCCATCTTGCTCGCCATGGAGCGGGGCGAAGTCACCGGGCGGTGCGGGTGGTCATGGTCATCGATCAACGCGGTCAGGGGCGAGTGGCTCCGCGACAAGAAAATGAACCTCCTCGTGATGAGTGGACTGAGGCGCAATCCAGATGTGCCGGCCAGCGTGCCGCTGTCGATCGATCTCGCCAAGAGCCAGCGCGAGAAGGATATCATGGAGCTGGTGTTTGCACCGCAGGAGATGGCGCGTCCGATCCTGGCACCGCCGGAGCTTCCTGCCGACCGGCTCAAGATTCTCAGAGAAGCATTCATGAAGACGATGGCTGACCCGGAATTCATAGAGGAGGCCAAGAAGGTCAAGATCGACATTGACCCGGTGAGCGGCGAGGAGGTGGAGAAGCTCGTGGCGAGCATGATGTCGAAGCCGAAGGACGTCGTGGAGGCCGCCAAGGCGGCGATCGAGCCGTCGCCAAAGATCAAGATTTCCAAGCTCAAAGTCGAGCTCGCCACGGTTTCAACGAAACTCGAGAAGGTGAACAAGGGCGGACGCCAGATCGTATTTGCTGCGGAGAACGGCAAAAAACACAAAGCCAGTATCTCAAGCAGCAAAACCAAGGTTATTATCGCGGGCAAGGACGCCAAGCGCGCGGACCTGAAGCCAGGCATGACCTGCGAGGTGACGTATGCCGGAGACGACGGCCAAGCCTCACAGGTGGCCTGCAAATAAGCATCAGCGAGGAAAGACCCAACCCCATGTCGGACATTCAGAAGGAACTGGCGCCGGAGCTGCTCGCCAGGATCGAGGACGCTGAAAAGACGGTCGTAACGTTCAAGTACCAGAGGCCCGACGAGATCGGGCGGAGCAAGGCGCTGGTGCGGCTTGGACGCGGCGGCAACGTGCGCGGCGTCGTGCAGGTGGTGAAGAAAAACGGTGGCGAAAACAACCTGCACTATCACACTAATGCCGACAGCCTTTGGATGGTTCTCAAGGGCAGGGTCCGGTTCTATGGCGCTGGCGACAAGCTGCTCGGCGAATTCGGGGCGCACGAGGGCATCATCACGCCAGCCTTCTCGCGATACTGGTTCGAGAATTGCGGCGATGAGGATCTCGAACTCTTGCAGGTCGGTGCGTTTGCCGGTCACGAGGTGCAATCGTCCGGGCGGACGGCGCTCGAGCCGGAAAAGAGCAAACTCTCGGATCACACGCATTTCGCGGCCGAGACCGAAAAGCCCAACGTCTAAAGGGCAGGAGCGCACGCCCATTTCCAGTCGGAATTAACGCCGTTCACCGTGGCAGGCCAAGTTTTGGCATGCCGCGGCATTGTGACGTTTGACAGTGCAACGCGAGGGGAATTATGAGATGATAATGAGAATGATTTGCAACTGAGCGCCTGCGGAGTGCCGCAAAGGATAACAACTGAAGACTGGGTGGAAGCTTTGAACAGAAACGATCAACTGGTGCCTCACGCCATGTCCCGGACAGAAGTGGGCCTGCTCCTCAACTCACTCGGATTGCGCCAGACGCGGCAGCGGCTCGACCTCTACGCGCTGCTGTTTCGCGATCAGCACCGCCATTTCACCGCGGACGAACTGCATCGGGACGCCCGGCGGGCGCGGATACCGATGTCGCTCGCAACCGTCTACAATACGCTGAACCAGTTCGCGGACATCGGGCTCATCCGGCGCATCGCGGTGTCGGGCGAGCGGACCTATTTCGATACCGACGTCAGCGGCCACCAGCACTACTACATCGAGGAAGAGGACCGGGTCGACGACATACCTGTGAAGGCGATCAGGATAGAGGAACTGCCGCCGCCGCCAGACGGGTACCGCGTGACGAAGGTTGACGTGGTGGTGCATCTCGAGCGCGTGGCGCAGGATTGCGAGACGTCAGATTGTGAGCAGGCACTCCAGAATGACGAGCGCCTTGGAACAATCGGATAGATCAATTCAGAATGCAGCCGCAGTGATGCTGCGGCATTCGTCAAGCGTGTCGAGCCGCCACACCAGATCGGCGAGCAGGCGTGTTTTCTCAACGCCAAGCACGGGCTCGGTGTTGGCGCGGAACTTGTCCTCGATCTGTGAATCGCTGAGCGGGTTCTCTACCGTACCGGTCGCATGGTCCACATGCACGACGTGTCGCCGGCCATCGATGGCGACGACCTCTGCCTCCGCCTCATCTATGCCGTAGGAATCCACCGTAGCTATAGTGATTTTTGCGCGGGCCGCCTTTATGTCCTGCGCCGTGGCACGGGCATCAGAGTACTGCGGTATGCCGGCATTGCCATCTAGATAGCCGACCGCCGCAGAATGCTTCAAAGAGAATTTCGACTTCAGTCCGGTCTCAGGCTCCTCGACACCGGTGATGCGAACGGCGGCGGGATTGACGCGAATTTCGTAGTGTTCGACGTCGCCTGGGGCGATACCACTCTCGGCGGCGAGTTGGATCATCGCGTCGATGCAAGGATGCTGGACGATCCCGCAGGCATACGGCTTGTAGCCGTTGCTCGCGATTTCCCAGTGCTCGCCGAGCCCCTCGAGTATGCGCCCGGGCGCTGCCTCGCTCGAGTAGATGCGCACGAAACCGCGCCTGCCTTCGAAGATTTCCGGGGAGCTGTCGAAACCTTTCTCGGCCAACAGTGCGGCGAGCAGGCCGTTCGAAGCGGCGCGGCCGGCATGAAACGACTTGCACATGGTGCCGCGGTTCTGCTGCATGCCCGAGGCCTGTGTCGTCGCAATGCCGGAACAATGTACCAGGCTTGCAGCATCGAGCCCTATGAAACGGCCGGATGCGACACCGGCGGCGATGGTGCCCAGGGTGCCGGTCAGATGCCAGCCGCCATCATGATGACGCGGGGCCGCTTTGCCGACGCGGACGCCGGCCTCGAAGCCGGCGACATAGGCGGTGATGAGATCGCGGCCAGTGCCGCCACGCGCATCCACCAAGGCGAGCAGTGCCGACAGTACGGGGGAACTCGCGTGCAGGACGACCCCGTCCAGGTGCGTATCATCGTAGTCGAGGACGTGCCCCATCTGGCCGTTGACGATTGGCGCCTCCAACAGGCCGAGCCTGCAGCCATGAGCAAGTACCGTGGCGCATGGCGCGCCCGACAGCGATCGCATAACTTCGAGCTGAATGGCGACGGTCGGGTGCCCGCTGCCGGCCATCGCGCATCCGAGCCAGTCGAGCAAGCCACGCTTCGCCTCGTGAATGACCGCATCAGGCAGGTCCGCATAGGAGAACTCAGTCAGGAACCGGCAGAGGCGTTGCGTCATGGCGAGGTCGAGCGGTGCGGCTCCGTACTCGACGTTCATGATTGTTTCCTCTTCCAGTGCCGCATCGGCCCGGTCATGGGAGTGACTTCAACAGCGCGGCAAGCCTATCGCGGATGTCGGCGATGTCGGTCTCGGTGGCAATCAGTGGTGGAGCGGTCACCAGTGTATCGCCCGCGACGCGGCAGTGAAGATCATGGTCGTGATACATGCGCTCCATCGCCTCGTAGCCGCGCTTACCGGGCTTGCCGGTTTCGGGTGCCAGCTCGATGCCGCACATCATGCCGATCGGCCGGATGTCGACGACGTGCGGCAAACCTTTAAGGCTCATCATGGCATCGGCGAACTTGCTCTCGTTGGCGCGTGCACGTTCGAAGAGTCCGTCCTCCTTGTAGACCTCGAGCGTCGCAAGGCCGGCAGCGACAGCCAGAGGATGGCCGGAATAGGTGTAGCCGTGGAAAAGCTCGACCATGTAGTCCGGTCCGGTCATGTGGGCGTCGTAGATGTCCTTTCGGACGAGAACGCCAGACATCGGCACGGCGCCATTGGTCAGGCCCTTGGCGAAGGTGATCATGTCGGGGACGATGCCATAGCGATCGGCGGCGAAGGCATGGCCGAGGCGGCCAAAGCCGGTGATCACCTCGTCGAATATGAGCAGGATGCCATGCTGGCTTGTGATCTCGCGCAGTCGCTGGAGATAACCCTTCGGCGGTGGCAGGCAGCCGGTCGATCCGGCGACAGGCTCGACGATGACTGCGGCAATTGTGGAGGCGTCATGCAGGGCGATGATTCGTTGGAGTTCTTCGGCAAGTTCGGCGCCCCAATCGGGCTCGCCGACGGAGTAGGCCTGCCTGTCGCGGTTGTAGGTGGCGGGCAGGTGGTCGACGCCTGCCAGCAAGGTGCCGAATGCCTTCCGGTTGGCAACGATGCCACCGACGGAGATGCCGCCGAAGCCGACGCCATGGTAGCCGCGTTCGCGACCAATCAGGCGTGTGCGCGATCCCTCGCCGCGCGCACGGTGATAGGCGAGGGCCACCTTTAGCGCGGTGTCGACGGCCTCACTGCCCGAATTGGCGAACAGCACGCTATCGAGATCGCCTGGCGCGAGCATGGCCAGGCGGTTGGCGAGTTCGAACACCTTGGGATGGGCATACTGAAAGCCAGGCGCGTAATCGAGGCCCGCAGCCGCGTCCTGGATTGCGGTGACGATGCGCTCGCGGCCATGGCCCGCGTTGACGCAATAGAGCCCCGACGTCGCATCAATGACCTTGCGGCCGTCGTCGGTCAGATAGTGCATGTCCTTGGCGCCGACGAACATGCGCGGGCGCTGCTTGAATGCGCGGTTCGCGGTAAAGGGCAGCCAATAGGACGCGAGTTCGTTCGGCTTGATGTCTAATGGAGCCATGGCAGCCTCTTCTGCGGAACGGAAAAGTGCAATCGCCGCCGGCAGGGAGGCGATTGGCGATGATGGATGCTAGCAATGCTGCCAGAAGCTGAAAAGTGCCTTCCCGCAGGCGTCCAGGCGGCGAAAGACCTCGCCGGGTTGGGAAGATCAAGCTGCCTCATGCCTTCTACTTCAGCAGTTCGCGTGTCTTGTCGACCACATCCTTGGGCGTGGCATATACACGCCCAAGCCTGGTGTCGATCTCCTCACCGGTAATGACCTCGAGGTCCAGGCGCAGGCGCTTGGCATCTTCGAGGAATTCCTTGTCCTTGGTCATGTTGATGAAAGCCTTTCGGACAGCGGCAACGCGATCCTTCGGGACGTTCGGTGGCATCAGGAACGGGCGGCCCCACAACTGGCTGGAGAGAACCAGTTCCATGATGCGAAGCTCAGAGTCGTTCCGGGCGAAGTCCGTGATCAAGGGCACGTTCGGGAAGTCCGGGTTCTTCTTCAGCGAGAGCTGTACGAGGAAGCGGACCTTGTTCTCCTTGATCCATGGGGTGAGGATTTCGCGGTCGCCAGCCCAGCCCGTGCTGACCCGGCCGGTAACCTCGCCGCGCTCCATTGCGAGATAGGCTTCGGTTGAACTCTGGTAGCCAGAAATGATCTTGAGCTTGGTTCCGAATACGTTGTTGAGAAGTCTCGGCAAATATTCCGTCGCCGGTCCCGAGCTGCCGACGAGTAGTTCCTTGGTCTTGAGGTCCTCGAACTTCGTATGAGGGGTGGTATGCCACACGACGATCAGACCGGTTTCGGTATTGAGGCTGCCGAGCCAATTGAATTTCAGCGGATCGAATTTCATCTCGAGATTGCGCGTTTCGAGCAGCGGGGAGACCAGTAGGCCGCGTTGGATGACACCCATTGCAGTGCCATCCTTGTCGGCGATGTTGTAGAGAAAGTTCGTCACTCGCATGCCGCCACCGCCGGGCATGTTCTGAACAATGAACGTCGGATTGCCGGGAATGTATTTGCCGATGTGCCGCGTGACGTGCCGGGCGTAGCCGTCATAGCCGCCGCCTGGTTTGGAGCCGACGAACATCTTGATCTTCTTGCCCTTGTAGAAGTCAGCGGGTGTTTCTGCTGCCTGAGTGCTGGTGAGGGACGGCTGCAAGCACGTCAACGACAACGCAACGGCGACAGCGGCTGAGATTTGTTTCATGCCTCGTACTCCTAGTGACCGACGTATCCCGGCGCAGGCTGGCCGGACGCAAAGCTGCTATTTCTTCAGGATCTCGCGGACGCGCCCAACCGTTGCGTCAGAGACCTCGAATATCTTCGAGACCAGTTCCTGAATACGTTCGCCAGTTATCGGGTCGACGTCCAGTTTGCGCTTTTTAACATCGGCCAGGAACTGCCCGTCCTTCATGGTCGCGTCGAAGGAACGGCGGAGTTTCGTCAGGCGATCGGCCGGGATGGCGGGCGGCGCCGCGAACGGCCGGCCAAATTCCTGGCGGGCGAGCATCAGGTTGAGAGCCGCCTTGTCGTCGGGTGTCTTGCCGTAGTCCATGACCATCGGTACGTCCGGGAGCTCGGGATGGCGCTCGAGGCCGAATTGCGCAATGATCTTGATCTTGCCCTCCTTCAACGCCGCGCCTTGCGTCGCCTGCAGGCTGGCGTACGTAATACCGGCCACGCCTTCCGCTTCGCCGCGCTCCAGCGCGAGGAAGCTCTCGTAGGTGCCCTTGTAACCGGACACGACCTTGAATTTCGTGCCGAGCAGGCCGTTCAGGAACTTCGGGTATATTTCCGACGCGCCACCCGAGGCCGAGACAATCAGTTCCTTCTTGAAGACGTCGTCCAGCTTCGTGACGCCCGAGGTGTGCCAGGCGGTTGCAAGCTGGGTCTCCCTGAGAATGCTGCCGATCCAGTTCAACTTGCGGGGGTCGTGCTTGGCCTTGGCAGGGAAGAGGATTGCGGTATCGACAATGCCGGGGTTGAGGCCACCAATGACGGAACCATCCTTGTCGGCGACGTTGGCGAGGTGGTTTGCGGCGACGAGAGAGCCGGCACCCGGCATGTTGGTAACGATGAACGTCGGATTGCCAGGGATGTGGCGGGGCCAATGGCTCGATAGCACGCGCGCGAACGTGTCGTAGCCGCCGCCGGCACCGGACCCGACGACGACGCGTACCGTGCGGCCCTTGTAGAAATCATCCGCCATTACATGGCTTGGGACAGCCGCATAGGACAGGACTGCCGACATGGCGGCAAATACTGCTCTCGATCCGATACTTTTCATTACACCTCCTGATTGCTCGAGTGGCTGTATGCTGCCAGGCGACCTAGCCGACGAATGCAGGCAGTTCCGACAGCAGACGCCCATACCCATGCCGCGGAGTCTCGATTCCCAATCGCTTCTGCATTGCCCAGCAGCGTGCAGCGACCGGGTGAACGACGGGAACGCCCAATTCGGTTTCCAGCCGGTCAATGATGTCGAGAACGCTCCACTTGCTGCCCTGGATGTAGAGCGCCTCGGCTGATGGGTTTTCACGGTAGAGGTCCCGGACCAGCGAAAATACCTGGTCCGAGGTGAGGTCATTGATTTCCTCCCACGGGATGCCCTTGGGGCGATCGAGCGCAATGACCTCGAATCCCTGGTCGGTGAAGTATCGCGCGACAATGCTCATGTCCTCGAAGTCGTAACCGACACCGACGAAGCGCTTCACGCCCAGGGCGCGTAGAGCTTCGGCCTGAGACATCGCCGATGTGAAAACGGGAATGCCATAGGTGCTTTGCCAGCGCTGGACGATCTCTCGCTCGCCACTGAAGCCGCGCAACATGAACGGCGGTGTCCCCTCGGGATGGATCAGGTTCACGCCTGCTTCCGCGACAAGGCGGACCTTGTCCTCGTAGCCGGACACTACGTCCGTGAACTCTCGGATCGTTCCGTGCCTGATATCGAGGTGGTGAACGATCGTCTCGATATCCCGAGGGAGGAGCTTCTCAAGATCCGCATGCGAACCGGATGTCCGCGTCGGCTTGATGCACCCAACCACTGCGCGTTCGACCATGATGCCCTCCGGAAACGTATGCAGCATTCTTTCATGGATGCAAGAAGGCTACGATGCCAGTTGAAGGATGGCAACCAGAAGGGGGTGCATAAACCGAAATTGGTGCTTTGCTAGGCATGGCCTGGCAGAAGAATGGGCAGAATGCCGAAGGAGGAGAGCAGTATTTGGTTTGCATTTGGCAAGGAACCCGATTGTTTCCGCTACGGCAAGCCGCGCCGAAGAGGAACTGGGACAATTGACAACGCATCTGTGCAAATTCCATGCTCGGGAAGTAGAGCTTGATAACGTCGAAAGCGGAACGAGGAGCATCAGGGAAGGGTCATGGCATATACACTTTGGCGAGGCGTGGTGGGACTCGTG
>JBJOGJ010000113.1:0-12060 GCA_046048295.1 Pseudomonadota bacterium
CCCGCGGCTGCGCCTCCAGGCTGACTGTACTCGCCGGCACCGGCAACCTTCGCGCTCTGACGGCCCTTGCGGTGTTCGCAATCAGCGCCCATGCGACGCTGAAGGGTGTGCTTGCTCCGGCGCGTGTATGGCTGTCATCATCGAGCATCGACCTCGGCCCGTGGGCGTCACTGGCCAAGCTACCGGGCGGCGGTCTCGCATGGGCCGCAGTGGCAGGCATCGCCCTCGCGATCTTCATCGTCCGCTCGCGCGGGCGCCCCGGCACGGCACTGACAGGAGGGTTCATCGGCCTGCTGGTGCCGCTGGGCTGGCTCGTCACCGGCAAGCTCCTGGCAGACGAATTCGACCCCATCCCGCTGGAAAGCATCGCGTTCACGTCTTCGGCAAGCGAAAGCCTGTTCTGGCTGGTGGCCGGAACCGCGGTCGCACCCGGCTTCGGCGTCGGCCTCGTCGCAGGCGTTCTCATCGGCAGCCTCACCGCCGCACTCGCCGCGGGCGAGTTCCGCGTCGAGGGCTTCACGCAGGAAACGCCGACCGGACGCTACCTCGCCGGCCGCGCACTGATGGGCATCGGCGGCGTGCTCGCGGGCGGGTGCACGGTCGGAGCAGGCCTCTCCGGCGTCTCGACGCTGAGCGTTGCGGCACTACTCGCGCTCGCTTCGATCATCGCAGGTGCCCTGGCAACCAAGTCGCTCGTCGAACGAATGGGCGCGAGGCTGCTCCCCCTGCCAGCCGAATGACCGGGACCTACGCCTGCTTGGCGGCATTGGCCGCCATGGCCGCGACGCTGCTGGCGCTCTGACCGTACTTCCAGCGGTTGGCCTCCTCCTCGCTCACCTTGTTGGTGGCGCGAATGACATCGGCCTTCTCGTAGGCAAGCTTCACCGCGGAACGTGAGCTTATCCGATCGTGCCAGGCGATGATGTTTGGGAAGTCACCAAGGTCATAGCCATAGTTCCTGATACCGGAGACGATCCAGGGATAGTTCATGATGTCAGCAATAGAGTAGTCGCCGACGATGTATTCGCGTCCAGCAAGACGCTTTTCCAATACGCCATAAAGCCGATTGGTCTCCTTCGAATATCGGTCGTAGGCGTACTCGTTACCCTCCCGGCGGCTCGAGAAGTGGTTGCGCTGCCCCGCCATGGGCCCGAGACCGCCGACCTGCCAGAACATCCACTCCAGCGTCTCCTTGCGGCTGCGGAAATCAGCGGGAATGAGCTTGCCTGTCTTCTCCGCCAGATAAAGAAGGATGGCGCCAGACTCGAATACGGATATGGGAGCGCCGCCATCGGCCGGCGCACGATCGATGATCGCCGGGATTCGGTTGTTCGGCGAGATCGCCAGGAACTCCGGCCGGAACTGGTCGCCGGCGTTGATGTTGACCGGGTGCACCTCGTATTCGAGCCCGGCCTCTTCAAGGTAGATGGCGACCTTCTGCCCGTTTCCCGTCGGCCAGAAATGCAGCTCGATCATGTGCGCTCTCCACTATTCGACTACGCGGCCTGCCCGCCAGAAATTCAATTCCGATCTGCAGACTAGGGCTGTAGCGTCGCAGCGGCAAGCTGTTCATCACCCTTGCGCATGCCCCTCGTTCCCTGTTCACTCACGGCTACAAAAGAATTTTGCGCACGAGCCCTCCGGCGCGCAAACAACTAGGGAAAGGAAGCCCGATGCCCAACGCAAAGATTTTTGTTTTCGCGCCAGAAACCACCGGCAAGGTCGGGGACACGCTGGAAAAGCTTCAGGACAAGGGCTGCGAAATTGTACTTGGCAATGCTGACTGGCACACACCGAAGGGCAACAACGAATCCGAAATGTGCCGCCTGGCCGCCGGCGCCGACGCACTGATGGGAACGTCGATCCGCTCCTCGCCCATCTCGCGGACAGTGATGGAAAGCTCCGACAACCTGCGTATCGTCGCCAAGTACACGGTCGGCGTCGACGATGTGGACATCGAGGCGGCGACCTCGCTCGGCATCCTCGTGACGCACTCACCGACCGAAGCCAACTGGGGCGGCGTTGCGGAAGGCACCATCACGATGATGCTGACGATGCTCAAAAAGGTGCGGGAGCGCGACGAGTCGATGAAAGCCGGCAACTGGCGCGACCTGAAGCTGCAGGGCACCTTCGTCGGCTATCGCTTCCAGGACGAATATCCCGGCATCACCATCGGCCTCATCGGGCTGGGCCGCATCGGGCGGCGCGTGGCAGAACTGCTGAAGCCGTGGCGCGTGCGCATTCTCGCGTGCGATCCCTACGTCGAGCGTGCGCGCTTCACGATCCATGGCGTCGTTCAGGCTGACCTCGACACGGTGCTCCGCGAATCCGATGTCGTATCGATGCACGTCACGCTCAACGATTCCTCGCGCAGAATGATGAATGCGGAAAATTTTGCCAAGATGAAACCGTCGGCCTATTTCATCAACACCTCGCGCGGCGGGGCGGTCGACGAGCAGGCGCTGATCGATGCATTGAAGCGTGATGTGATCGCAGGGGCGGCACTCGACGTTTTCGAGGACGAACCGCTCGCAAAGGAATCCGAACTGCGCAAACTCGGCCACAAGGTGCTGCTCTCAGCGCACATGGTGACCTCAAACCTCAACAGCGGCATCAAGCCTGGCGCCATCTGGGCGGCGGAATGTGTCGAGCGCGCGCTGAAGGGCGAGGTGCCGGACAATATCATCAATCCGGAAGTGCTGCCTCGCTGGGAGCAACGCTTCCGCCGCAAGGCTTTGATCGAATAATTCAATGAATCCGATCAAAAGCGCGGGCTAATCCGAATGGAAGCCCATCCTCCCGTCTCCATATGTTTGTCAGGGAGTGCGCGTCCCTGCAAATGAGCCGGGAGGACAGAGATGAAGCGTTTCAAGAATATCCTGGTTGTTCACGACGACCGGGCGGGTAGTGAATCGGCGCTCGCCCATGGCATTGCCCTTGCGCGCAACAACTCTGCAAAGCTGACGCTGCTTGAAACCATCAAACGCGGCACAGCCCCCCTGATTTCCGAATACCGAGAGAAGCATGCAGACCTGCTGGCTGAAGCACAGGCGATCGGGGTAGACACGCGCTCCCGGATAGCGGTAGGCAAGCCGTTCATCGAGATCACACGTACAGTGCTTCGCGACAAGCACGACCTCGTGATTGCCAGCACCGATGCCGGACGCGCGGTGCCTTCGGCCTGCTTCGGCTCGACGATGCTCCACCTTTTGCGCCAGTGCCCCTGTCCCGTGTGGGCTATTCCTCCGCGACACGGCCACGCGTTCCAGAACGTCATTGCAGCGGTCGCACTCAACATCGACGACGACGCGCCGACATTGGACAGGAAGATTCTGGACCTTTCCGTATCGCTCGTCTCCAGCTTGCCGACGGCTCATCTCCACATCGTGCATGGCTGGTCTGCCCAGGGTCGCGACGATGACACCCTCCGCTCGAACCTGCCCGACATCAGGCGCGAGCTTCTTCACGAACGCTACCGGCAGGCGGCCGAAATCCGCCTTTACCAACTGATGGCGGCATACGACATCGCACCGGCTCGCTACACTGTGCACATCGCGCACAGCAGCCCCGAAGCACTCATTGCGCAAACCGCCAAATTGGCCAGCGCGGACCTCGTCGTGATGGGAATGGCTATGCGCGGCGGTGCCTCCGGCCTGCAGATCGGTTCTTCGGCAGAAAGCGTGTTCGATGTCACGCGGACCGGCGTTCTCGCCGTCAAGCCGGAAGGCCTCGCAAGCTCGATCCAGCAGGAAGCGCCGTACCTGGCGCGCGAGGTGGCCTAGACCATCCACTGCCAGTATTGGACACAGCAGCTCCGCCCGCCTAGATTTCCTCCAGAACCAGCGGAGGAAAGCCCATGACTACATTCCTGCTCATCCACGGCGCATACCAGGGCGGCTGGATCTGGAAAACCGTTGCCACGCGTCTACGTGAAAGAGGGCACCTCGTCTTCGCTCCGACCCTCGACGGCTGTGGCGAACGCCAGACCCAACTGCGCGCCGGCATCACCACCGAGTCGCAGGCCGAGGAAGTGGCCGGGTTCTTGTGGTCGGAAGACCTGCGCGATGTCGTGGTTGTCGGCGCCTCCGCAGGCGGCATGGTGATGGCGAAGACAGCAGAACTCGCCCGCGACCGCGTTTCACGCCTGGTCTTCGCCGACGCACTGGCCCTCATGCACGGCGAAAAGGTCCGCGACATCGTCGAGAGTTCGATGCCGGTCACCACTGACATCGCCGTCGGCCCGACGCGACAGCACCGCTACGACCGCTTCATCAAGGAACTGCCGGAAGAGACGGCCGCCTGGGCTGCAGACCGCTCGACGCTGCATCCGATCGCCGTCTTCAACCAGCCGGTCGACATTCCGAAGTTCTGGGATCAGAAGTGGGACGCCACCGTCGTCTACTGCCGCCAGGCGGGCAAGCCGGGCCTGCCGCACCAGCAACGCGCAAGGGACAAGCTCGGCGCCAGATGGCACGATCTCGATACCGGCCACTATCCGATGCTGACGGTGCCTGACGTGCTCACGAAAATCATACTGGAAGGCTGAAGGCCGGAGTACCCCATGACATCTTCGCTCGACCCCAGGACCTGTGGCGCGCGCCGCCTCGAAAACAAGGTCTGTATCGTCACCGGTGCGGGTCAGGGCATCGGGCGGGCGGCTGCACTCCGGCTCGGCGCCGAGGGCGGGAGAATGATCGTTGCCGAACGCATCAGGGAAAGTGCCGACGCGACGCTGGCACTGCTTGAAGGCGCGGGCGTCGAAGCCATCGCGGCCTATTCCGACGTCAGTATCCATTCTGAGGCCGAGGCGCTGATGAAAACCGCCGTCGACCGGTTCGGACGCATCGACGTGCTCGTAAACGTGGTCGGGGGCACGATATGGTTCCAACCCTACCATCGCTATTCGGAAGACCAGATCCGGCTCGAACTCGAGCGTTCGCTGTTCACGACGCTCTGGTGCTGCCATGCCGTCCTGCCCACCATGATCGCGCAGAAGTCGGGATCCATCGTCAATATATCTTCGTCGATCACCCACGGCGGCACCCAGCGCGTGCCCTATGCGGCAAGCAAGGGCGGCGTCAACGCGATAACACGCACGCTCGCCGACGAGTATGGTGAGTATGGCATCCGGGTGAACGCAGTCTCACCGGGCCGCACCACCATCACGGACCGGATCACGTCACGGCTGACGCTGAAGCCCGGCGTCGAGGCGCCGCCCGTATCCAAGGAGGACGAGCAGTTCTACGTTTCGACCCGCTCGGAGCGCCCCAACGCGCTGCGCCGCACCGGCTCTCCCGATGAACAGGCGGCAGCCATTGCGTTCCTTGCAAGCGACGATGCATCCTACATAACCGGCGAAGTACTAGAAGTCAGCGGAGGCCGGTGAAGTCCGCACGTGCTGTCAGCCGCTGGTCATGGCGGCATGGGCACGACCGATCGCGACGGGCAACGAACGGCTCTACCGCCCCCGCAGCCTCAAGCTGTGCAGGGACGCTAGCGCAGAGTGCCGATCTTGTAGGAAACGGACGCGCTTCCCGAAAACTGGTCCTCGGTCTCGATGATCGGGCTATCGGCCGCGTCGCCGACCAGACGCCCATAGCGCCCCGAGAGCTTAAGCGACCAGCGATCGTCCATCAGAATGCGAGCGCCGAGTTCGACATGCACGTCCTTGATCCCGGCACCGGCATCGTAGGTCGCCAGGCCAAAGGTGGAGTTCCCAGCCTGGACAGCGGAAACGCCGAAGTACGACGCCATATAATCATCGTCGGCATAGGTTGCACCGACGCGGCCGAGCAGCGTTACCCTCTGCGATAGCGGCGTCTCGGTCTCGAGTCCGAAGCGGAGCTGGCCGCCGTCGATGTCGCCGGACAGCGTGCGATGGTAGGAAACATCGAGAACAAGCCAGGGCGCGAACCGGTAGCCAATGAATGCGCCGAGGACAACACCGCCATCCAGATCACCCAGACCGGCCAGGCGGCGGCCATCGTCTTCATCGCGACCGAAGTTGTAGCCCGCGAGGGGACCGGCCATGAACCCGTTGGCGTTGATGACCCGGTAGCGAATGTCATCGACACCGCGGATCATGAGGTTGTTGCCGAGACCACCGAAGCTTGGATACAGGAACGGCGCCCCGACGACCTCGTAGGACTTCGATCCCTCGTACTTGGGCTTGACGGCGACGATGCCACCCACCGTCCAGGACGGATCGTTGTATCCATCGGGAAGCCCACCGGCCTGAGCCGGCACCAACAGGCCGAGGAGCAGCACCCCGGATACCACGTGTCTCCAATGCCCTGCTGCCATTTCGAGGCCCCCGCCATCCCAACCACAGTTCGGAGAACCTTTAGCTCAAGTCGCAATGATTTGGCAGTCACAGTTAGACGCATCTGCCAGTCGCGCCAACCAATGTGGCCAGAATACCGCATTGCACCAATGGAGCCGGAAGGCTCTCGCTTGAGTGATCACCGCCATCTAAAGAAATATCCCGAACCACACATGCATTGACTACAGCAGGGCTGGCCCGTACTTCTCCCCACAACATCCAGGGCAACAAGAAAGAGCTGAACATGCTTAAATCAATCGCAAAGCGTGCTCTTGCCGTCACAGCGATCGCGATGGCCGGCCTCGCTCCGGCAGCGGCCCAGTCGCCAGCGGAGTTCTACGCCGGCAAGACTGTCCAGTTCATGGTGGGCTATCCCCCGAGCGGCGGTTTCGACGCCTACACGCGCGCAGCGGCACGCTTCATCGGTAAGCACATTCCTGGCAACCCGTCCGTCATCGTGGTCAACAAGCCCGGCGCCTCGAGCCTCACCTTCGTGCGCTATCTGGCGACTATCGCACCTAAGGACGGCACGCAATTCGGCATGTTCAACCGTGGTCTCATGCCAAAAGCGGTGCTCGATCCCTCGGTCGGCGTCGACTTCTCGAAGTTCACGTGGATCGGCAGCATGAGCGGTGAGATGGCGATCTGCTACACATGGGCGGCGAAGGGCATAGACAGCATCGAGAAGCTCAAGAAGGCCAGCCAGGTTCAGATCGGCGACACGTCGAAGAACAGCGGCGGCTACATCTACAGCTCCATCCTCCGTTCGATCAGCCCCGGCACCACCAAGCTCGTCCTGGGATATCGCACGACAGGTGACATCTGGCTTGCGGTCGAGCGCGGCGAACTGGACGGCAACTGCACGCTTTACAGCAGCGTCCTGAGCCAGCGTACCGAATGGTTCAGGGACAAGAAGATCAACATCCTGATGCAGTTCGGAGAAACCAAGCACAAGGACCTGCCGAACATCCCGACCGTCTATGAGCTGATGCCGGACGAAAACCAGCGCAAGGCCATCACCTTCCTTACGGCCGCAGAGAGCATCGGCCGTCCGATCATCGCGCCAGCGGATCTGCCCGCCGATCGCACGGCAGCACTTCGCAAGGCATTCCTCGACACCATGAAGGACCCGGAATTCCTGGCCTTTGCGGACAAGGCGAAGATGGGCATCGACCCGATCGACGGCGAAAAGGCGGCGGCGATCGCGGCAGCCATCCGCACCGCGCCGCCGAGCGCTATCGAGTTTGCACGCAAGCTCATGGAATAGCAGGCGCCTGCCGCATACTTCCCAAGGGGCGCGCAGTGTCGCGCCCCTTTCGTTTGGCCAGGCTTGATCTCAGCTCCATCAGTCCAGGTTGGCGAGATCCATCATGCCGTACTCGTCCACCGTCGCGCTCTGACCGGGATAGAGGACGGTGGTCGAAGTCTGCTCCTCGATGATCGCGGGGCCTGCGATCTGAGCACCGGGCACCAGAGCCGCGCGCTTGTAGATCCGCGCCGTTACGGGATCATCTGCAAAGTGGACGCGACGCTCTCCGGCCGGCTCGGGCTTGTGGCTTGGGCCACGCGCATGGCGCTTCAACTGCGGTTTCGGGATCGCGCCGACGCCGGTCACCTTATAGTTCACGATTTCTACCGCCTCGTTAGCTGCCATGTGACCATATCTACGACGGTGGGCATCGTGGAAACGTTCAGCGAGAGCTGCAAGGTCTCGATCATCGCGGATAGCCCCCAACGGCACATCCACCTCGTAGGACTGCCCACGATAGCGCATCCCTGCATAGCGGAGTGCCGACAAGTGCTCCTTCGCAATCCGCTCGCGCTCGAGGTCGCGCAGTGCTGCCGCCTCAAGCTCGGCGAATACAGCATCGATCTCCTGGGGTGAGGCATCGTCGAGACGCGTGATGCGCGTCACGCTGCGGTCGTGGCGCACATCGGTGACGAGCATTCCCCAGGCGCTGAACGTCCCGGGATCGCGCGGCACCAGAACCCGCCCGATACCGAGTTCGGGGGCGATCTGGCCCGCGATGGTCGGCCCCATGCCGCCGAACGGCACAAGCACGAATTCGCGTGGATCGTAACCGCGCTCGACGGTGATGGTCCGCATGGCGACAACACAGTTGGTGACGAGGACTCGCAGAATGCCCAATGCCGCTTCCACCTCGCTCATGCCCAGTGGACGGGCGATATGCTCGCGCACTGCTTCAAGCGCCTTCTCGTGCGAAATCGTCATGGCGCCATCGAGCAATGCCCCTGGGTTGATATGCCCCAGAACGACGAGTGCATCGGTGAGCGTCGGCAGCTTGCCCCCGCGACCATAGCAGGCAGGCCCGGGCATGGCACCGGCACTTTCGGGCCCGACCTTCAGCACGCCCCCGAGCTCCACATGCGCGATGCTCCCGCCACCAGCCCCGATGGTCTCGATATCGACGGTGCGGGTACGGACCGGATGACGCCCAACGACACCGTCCGACTTGTAGACCGGGTCTCCAGCGATCACCGCCATGTCGGAGCTGGTCCCGCCCGTATCGAAGGTAATCAGGTTCTCAAGGCCCTTCGCGGTACCGATGAACCTGCCTCCGATGACCCCCGCGACCGGGCCGGACATGACGGTCTGCACGGGCGTATCCGAAAGCATCTCCGCGCTCGCCGCGCCACCGTCCGATTTCATCATCAACGCCCGCGCGTTGGGAAAGTGCTCATCGCACAAGCGATCAAGATCATGCAGATAGCGCGAGACGGGCGGCCCGATGTAGGCATTGGCGACGGTGGAGGCCGTACGCTCGTACTCCCGCCACTCGGGATTGACGGTGCTCGACAACGACACGTAAATGCCGGGCGCCACGTCCAGGATGGCCGCCCGCGCCGCCTGCTCATGGGAGGGGTTGGCATAGGAGAAGAGGAACGCCACGGCGATCGACTGCACGCCCTGCGCCACAAGCGCGCGTGCAGCAGCCCGGACGTCGTCGAGCACGAGGGGCGCGATCTCGTTGCCGCGTGCATCGAGCCGTCCGCGCACTTCATGAATTAGATCCCGGGTGAGCAGCATCTTCGGTGCCGGGGCAATGAGCGTGAAGACGTCGTCGCCACGCCACTGCCTGCCGATCTCGTAGACATCTCGAAAGCCCGCCGTGGTGATGAGCCCGCAGCGCACCCCCTTGTCCTCGATCAGCGTGTTGAGCGCCGCCGTCGAACCGTGCAGCAGGAGCGTGACGGCAGCACTGTCGAACGCTCCTGCGAGGTCGGATGCGATCTCCCGCATCACGGCCATCGGATCGGCAGGGCTGGAAACGTACTTGCGGACCGTCACCTCGTTCCTGGCATCATCGTAGGCCGTGACATCGGTGAATGTTCCACCGACGTCGATCCCGATCCTGAGGCTCATCGCCCTGCACTCCCTCCCCTGAGAGCGGCCGTCGCCTGATGGTCGATCTCGAGACCATTCTCCCGGAAGACGACGTGGTACTCATCGAGCGCGGCGGCCCGGGTCACGTATCCGCGCACCACATCCAGCCGGACGTGCTCCGGATCACGCTCTCTCGGATCGCCGAAACCGCCTCCCCCCGCCAACTCCCAGCTCACGACATCGCCCTGCTTCAGGCGCAATCCGGCAACCTTGGAGGTGAGAGCCCGGGAGGTACCGTCAGCGCCTGAGATGTCGGCCCTCGATGACCTGGCCGGCTTCGCCCCGAACAGGCCCGGGGAAGCATGCTTGAAGCGATCGCTCCTGATGTTGACCGTTGCCTCCTCCGCGAGCACCCGCCACTGGCGCAGGGTACCGAGCCCGCCCCGGAACCTGCCAGGCCCTCCCGAATCCGCGACCAGTTCGTAGCGCTCGACCCGCAGCGGAAACTCGGTCTCCACCGCCTCGACGGGTGTGTTCATTACATTGCAGACCAGTTCGTCCTGCGCTGCCACACCGTCGCCGTCGGGACGCGCGCCGCCGCCGCCATTGAATATCTCGTAGAGGGAATACCAGCGCCCGGTTTCCGGATTCCGGCCGGCGCTCGAGAGGGATCCGCCAGCGCCGGAGGAGGGAGCGGGGACACGGCCTGGAACCAGCCGGGCAATGGTGCGCATCACCACCGACGTCGTCATCTGGCTCGGGCGCACGTACATGTTGACGGGCGCAGGATAGCGCGGATTGAGAAGCGATCCTTCCGGGGGATAGCTGACCTTCACCGGACCGGAAAGGCCGTGGTTCACCGGCAAATCCGGAACGAAGACCATCTTGACGCAACATTCTATGAAGTTGCGGGAAACGCAGGGCCGCAAGTTGATCGGACCACGCGCCTGCGGATCACTGTCGAGACGGAAGTGCAGGGTGTCGCCCTGCTTCTCCAGAGTTACCGAGATGCGATAGGAGCGGGAAAGGTCGATGCCGTCGTCGTCGATCCAATCGGTTTCCGGTCCGTAGACCCCATCGGGCAGAGCCGAGATCGCCTTCCTCAATTCGCGCTCGGTGATCTCGATCCAGGTCGACCAGCAGCCGAGCACCTTGTCGATCCCATGCTTCGCAATCAACTGGTGGATCTTCTCGATACCGTAGAGGTTGGTCTTGAGCTGTGCGTTGATGTCGCCCCACGTAACTTCTGGCGTCCGCGTATTGGCCTCGATCATCTCGCGCAGATCCTCGTTCAGGACGCCATCGCGCATGATCTTCAGCGGCGGAATGAGCAAGCCTTCCTGAAAGAGATCGGTTGCATCTCCACTATTAGTGCCGGGCACCTTTCCGCCCAGGTCGGGCTTGTGGGCGATGTTGCCGATGAAGGCCACGATCCGATCGCCCTCGAACACCGGCGAGATCAACGTTACGTCGGTCGCATGGTTCTGGCAGGCCCGGTAGGGATGATTGACGATGAAGGCATCGCCCGGCCCGATACGCCCAGCGAAAACGCGGCGGATCTCGCCCACTTGCGCCGCGAGCGGCCCGATATGCAGCGGCTGTGGAACCCCCTGCGCCACCATCCGCCCTTCGCCGTCGAAGATGGCGAAGGTGAAATCCTGGCTCTCCTTGATGATCGTTGAATAACCAGTGCGGAGCATGTTCAAGGTGAGCTCACGCGCGATCTGAAGCGTCGCCTGGTAAATGACTTCGAGATCGATTGCGTTCACGCCGTTCCTCCCTACAAAATTCCGGCACGACGAACTTCCGCCACGCTTGGCAGCGGTCCATTCGCAGTACTTGGCACGGCTTGGCCGCCTGCATCAAGGGATCGGGGTGACAACCGCCAATGGCAATAATTCTTCGATAGTGCGGATTTTTGAAAAAGAGTGTTGCGATACTCGCCATCCCTCGCTAGCTTTTGCCGCCGAAAATGAATGGCTGGACGATAACTGGCTGTCGGCAAGAGAACGGTCCGCATACCAGTAAAGGGGGAGGGAAAGTGAAGCCGAACATCCTGCGGCTCTCAAGCTTGGTCATCGTTCTCTACGCTTTTTGGCTCGCGATGTCGGGTCACTACAAACCGTTCCTGTTGGTCATGGGAGCCGTGTGCGCGATAGGCGTGGTCCTATTGGCTGCACGAATGCGGATCGCCGACAATGAAGCCCACCCTGTGCACCTGGCACTCGGCGCGCTCACGTATTGGCCCTGGCTCGCATGGGAGATCGTGAAATCCGGCTGGACGGTGACGAAGATAATTCTTTCGCCGAAGCTGCCGATTTCGCCAACGATGACGAAGGTCCAGGCCACCCAGAAGTCGGCTCCCGGCCTCGCTACGTATGGGAACTCCATA
>JBJOGJ010000114.1:0-12045 GCA_046048295.1 Pseudomonadota bacterium
CAGGAAACCCAAGGGGTTATCCTTGCCCGCCTTTTGCCTGAAGCGAAGCGTATGGGGTTGGCTCGAAGCCCAGTTGATCTTCGACGAGTCGATCTTGCGTCCGTTTTCCGCATAGGCATCGATGCCGTACTTCGCCAGTACGTCCTGGTTCCGGCGCTGCATCTCGCGCCCCTTGGGGATCAGATCCTTGCCGATCACGGTCGGCGGAAGTATCCACTGCGGATTGAAATTCAGCTGGTGAATGTGGGATTTCAGGATCGGTGTCTTCCGGTCGATCTTGCCGACGACGCCGGCATGCCGGGAGACAACGCGCCCGTTCTCGACCGCCTCGATCTGGGCTGCCGGAATATTTACTGTGACGTAGCGGCGGTTGTCCGGCTGAACGAGTCCGCGCAGCCGGCCGAGATTGATCTTGAGTTGCTGAAGGCGCGCCTTGGCCGTGACGTTCATGGCTGCACGCGTGCGCTTGTCCACGACCGCCGTCGGCGCAAGACCGTTCGATGCCTGAAAACGCTTCACTGCCTTCTCGACATAGTAGTCGAAGTGGTTTTCCGAGAATGTCGGGGACGTGCGCAGATCGCCCGACGCCCGCAGACGTTGGCGAAGAACCATCACTGCTGCGTGGCTATCACCCGGCCGCAGATCGACGTCAGGGATCGGTGCCCAGCCTCCATCCTCGACTATATCGGCGTACCTATCGATCGCCGCCTGGGTCGCCTCGATATTGGCCTTGGCCAAAGTCGGGAAACCACGCGGCGGGTTGGCTTCCCACTCGCGGACGAATTTGCGATCGAGGTCTGGTGCGTAGGACGCGACCTCCTCGCGGAAGGGGCTCCACGCGGGCGCAGGCTGTGCGGATGCCTGACCTGCAATGCAGCCCAGCGCACAAATTGCAGTAGCCACTCGCACCGTCGCTCTCGGCACGTGCGGCAAGGTGTACCGCAAGGCATCAAGGTCCATTGCCACAAACTCCCGCTGCATCTTTCCTGCACTCGACGTGCTAAGTCGGTGCCCGGTCGCCAAATGCCGGTATTTACAACGGCGACGGAACGGCAACCTAACTCCCGGGCGCTAGCATGTGCAAAACAACAGTTTGCGAGCGCTGTTTTGCGTGATCCGGCCCCACGCGGTAAAGAGGGAACAGATCAACGATCCATTCCGATGCCGGACAGCGGTGCCGGGAGGCCACACTCGGGCCGCCGGCGCAACACAAAGCGGGAGGCGCCGAGTTGCGAGGCCTCCCGAAGTTGGACAGATCGTATGCGTCAGGCCAGAGGAAACTACAGCCGGTAGCGAATCTGGTCGGACCAGAAGCGTTCGAGGCGGAAAAGCGCCTTGTTGAGCGACTGCAAATCGTGGTTCTTGATCTCGCCAACGGCTTCGAGTGAGGCCATCTGGCGCTCATAGAGACCATCCACTACCCTGCAAGCCGCGAGGCCCTTATCGGTCAGGCTCACCCGGACAGAGCGGCGGTCCGTCTCGGAACGCTTGTAGTGGATGTAGCCCATGTCGACGAGCTTCTTGAGATTGTAGGATACATTGGATCCGAGGTAGTAGCCGCGGGTCTTCAATTCGCCCGCCGTCAACTCGCTATCGCCGATGTTGTACAGCAGCAGGGCCTGCACGGAATTGATGTCCGAACCGCCAAGCCGATCGAACTCGTCCTTGATGACGTCGAGGAGGAGACGGTGCAGGCGCTCGATGAGCTGCAATGCCTGAAGGTACTCAGCGCTCTGCTCGCTTTCCTCTGCCTTCTTGCGCGCGACATCCAATGCGATGGTCATGTTGACTGCCTCTATACTATTTGACGCTCAGTCTTTGTTTTCTTGTTCCCGCTTTCCGCGGATGGACATGAGCTTAGGCAAGTCGAATAAAAGTTACCCTAATGCACATAGTAAAAGTATAGTTATTGGGGTTTCGAGGAACACATACTTAATATTCTACTATTGCGTGTGCAGTCTAATCTACACACGCCTGCGTTAGTCGCGGATGTCTTGCAGGAACCATTCGGTCGGCACCTCGTTTCCGAGCCCCTTCTCGCGCGCGAGCTCGTAGACCCGGCCTGCAACGGCATAGAACTGCGCGCCCTGCAAGTTGCCGCGCTCCGAATAGGTGACCTGATCATCGGAAGTTCTTCCCGGCTTCTGGCCCGAGATTATGTCGGCGAAAGTCACCATCTTATGCGGCAGGGTCGCCCCATGACCGCGCTTGCGACGACCATCCCCGTGCTTCCTGGCCTCGGGCCTCGCTTCCCAGCCGATGTACTCGTCGTCGAGAGCCATCTCGGGGTGTCCGACGGGGGCGGGTGCACTGCCGAAGCGGAAATACACATCGACGCGATCAAGGCTTGCCTGATCGGGAATACCCGTGCCGCCAATGTTCACGATGTGCTGACCCTTCTCGAGGCAGGCCCCATCCATGACCGGAATGGCGGAATCGGTGAGCGCAGCGACGATGTCCGCGCCCCTGTATACGTCCTCGGGCTTGTCGCAGGTCACGACCTCTATGCCGTAGGTTTCGCGCATCTCGGCTGCGAATGCCTCGCGATTGGCCTTGGTCGGACTGAAAACCTGAAGCTTCTTGATGTTGCGTACGCACGTGAACGCCTGCATGTGCGTGCGTGACATGCCGCCCGAGCCCAGCATCCCCACCACCTCGGCATTCTTGCGCGCCATGTACTTCACACCGATACCCCCATCGCCCCCGACCCGCATGTGCTGGAGTACGCCGTCGTTGATGAACGCCAGCGGTTCGGCGTTCTCGGTGGAGGTCAGGAAAATCAACCCGCAGTAAAGACCGGGCTTAGTGCAGTACTTCTCCTGGGTGGTAACACCGTTGTATGTCGTCTCATAAATTACGTCGGACTTCATGCGAACGGCAAAATAGCCGGTCGTCGCGCCACCTTCCATCGAGCCGAACTGGTAGTTCTTGGAATCGTCGGAAGTCGGGATGCGAATGTCGATGCGCGGCCTGCAGACCGCTTCGCCGATGGCGAGGTTGCGGTAGGATTCTTCGAGCGCGGCGATCGTATCCTCCATGGTGAGGACCTCGGAGACGACTTGATTATTGATGAACAAGGTCATTGGCGTCTCCGTCAGCTAGGCGAGTGGCGATCTTTCCGAGGTATCGAGCATTATTCGGCAAGCATCGACCGGCGTCAATCGACGTACCCGCCCGAGAAATGCCGTTAAGATTTCTAGAATACAGAATACGCCTTGCAGAATGCGATTTGCATGAAACATGCTTCAGCCTGGGGCCGAGAAAGGATCACGTGCCGATGAAGCGTCTTGCCGCCGCCGCCCTTGCCGTCGTGCTGGGGTTCCTCTTCGTCGCCGCAAACGGATTTGCCGCGCGCCTTGGCGAGGTCCAGTCGGCGGATGACGTGGATCTCCTGCTGGTCCTGGCCGCGGATGTATCCAACAGCGTCGATGCACGGGAGCATCTGTTGCAGCGGGAAGGCTACGCGTCGGCCTTGGTGCACCCACGCGTGCTCAGCGCCATTACCGGATCCGGGAAGTTCGGGCGCATCGCAGTCTGCTATATCGAATGGTCAGGACCGGACGCCCAGGATCTCATCGTCGACTGGACGATGATAGCAGGAAGGACCGACGCCGAGGAATTCTCGGCTCGCCTCCGAGAGGCACCTCGCCTGTTCAATGACCGGACATCGATCAGCGGTGCGATCGACTTCGCGATGACGCAGTTCTGGCGCAGCCCTTTCAGCGCACGGCGGAAAGTCATCGACATTTCCGGCGACGGCACAAATACGAGCGGCAGACCGGTGGCTGAAGCGCGGGACGAGGCAATAAAAAACGGCGCCGTCATCAACGGCCTCGTCATACTCAGCAACGAACCTGCAACATCCGTCTCGACGCATACCAATCCGCACGGAGGGCTCAAACACTATTTCGAGACCCACGTCATCGGAGGGCCGGGGGCATTCGCCTTCACGGCCGAAGGGTTCGAGACCTTCGGGCAGTCCATCATATCCAAGCTGATCAAGGAGATAGCCTCGGCGCCCCCTGTCGGCCCCGCGCTCAAGCGTCTAAGATAGGCAGATACTATCCGCGACCGCGCAATTCCGGAGGACGACCCCATGACCCTGATCATAACCGATGCCGACGTCGAGAGACTGCTCTCGATGGAAGAGTGCATCGAAGCAATGCATACCGCCTTCAAGGATTTCTCCAACGGCGATGCCGTGAACAGACCTAGGGTGCGCTATCTCGCCCGCCACTCCGATCCCAAACTTCGCTACATGGCCAATGTCCACGTGGGTGCCTGCCCGAGCGTCGGGATTGCCTGCGTGCGCGCGGGCTCGTCTCTGCTCCGACCCGCCAGCCCGGAAAACCAACGACGCTCGTACGAGACGCCATCCGGCTTCAACTGGGGCGTCGTGGTGCTCTATTCGACGGAGACCGCCGAGCCGCTGGCGCTGATGCACGAGTTCTATCTCTCGGGTCTGCGAGTCGGCGCGACTACGGGCGCTGCTGTCCGGGAGCTGACGCCCAAGGGAGCCAGCACACTCGGACTGTTCGGCACAGGCAAACAGGCGCGCAACGCTTTCGAGGCGATCTGTGCGGTCCGCCCCATTACGAAGGCCAAGATATACAGCCCGAATGAAGAGCATAAGCAGGCTTTCGCGGCAGAGATGGCGCGACAGGGAATCGAAGTCATTGCCGCCAAGAATGCCGAAGAGGTTGTGCGCGGCTCAGACGTCGTGTGTGCCGCGACGAATGCCATGTCGGCCGTATTCGACGGGGATTGGCTCACCGATGGGCAGATTGTCGTTACAACCTCCAATTCGGACGTGACGAACAAGCGTTCCGAGGCCGATCCCAAGACCTTTGCGCGGGCGCGACAGGTGATCGTCAACGACTGGGAGAGCGTCATCGACAGTGACCAGACCGAGCTCCTCGATCCGATCGAAAAGGGCATACTCTCGCGTGAGCAGGTATTGGAGCTGGGAGACGTGATGGCCGGCAAGGCGAAGGTCCAGCACGACGGCGAAGGCATCCTGTTCTTCAAGAACAATTCCGGACTCGCGATCCAGTTTGCCGCAGCCGCTGGGATCATAATTCCCAAGGCAATTGAAGAGGGAAAGTGCAAGTCAATCCCAACCGAATGGCTCGGCAGCGATCTCAACGGCTACATCGAGAAGGGTTTTCGGCCCAGCCCCTGAGGCCGGCCACCATCAGGCGGCAACGGTAGGCTTCCGCTTCATGTAGACGGCAATTGCCAGCATGACGGAAGCAAGCAGGCCGCCAACGATGTAGAAACTCGCCTCGAGGCCGACAATGCCCACAACGGCGCCCATCAGGATGGGCACCGAGGTGGAGGCCATCCTGTTGGCGGTCATGCGAAGGCCGAACCCCTTGCCAATTGCTTCCTTTCCCACGCTTTCCGAAAGGACCGTGAGCACGAGGGGCTGCGACAGCCCCATGAAGGCGCCGCGTACCGCAGCCGCGATGGCCAGGAGGGCAAACGAGGCGATGAGAGGCGTGATGGCGATGGAAACGATTGCGCCGAGCACGCAGAGCAGCATCACCCAGTAGGCGTTCACGTATCTGGTCGCGATGGCTGCATTAAGCGTGAATGCCGCGCCGGCAATGGAGGCAATCGAGACGAGGAGGCCGATTTCGGTCGCCGAGAACCCCTTTTCACCGAGGAATACCACCAGGAAAGTGTCCTGTACGGAAATGTTGGCGATGCGAATGCTCGAGACGATCACCACTATGCCCATGCCGGGTATGGCAAGCAGCCGGAACGCGTCGATATAGTCCGACAGGCGGGGCAGCAGCGCGCGCAGTGTCACGCGTTCGACCGGCCGTGCCTCGACATCCTCGGGGACGCCCATGACGAGCGCGGCAAAGAGCACGCCGCTTGCCCACAGCGACACGAATACAAAGCCACCCCATGTCCCGAGCAGGTCCCAGGCGAGTCCCACCGCCGGGGGCCCGAGCAATAGGCCTACCCGCAGCGAAAAGCTGAAGCGGCCTGCATATACTGCGCTGCCATGCAGCAACTGACTGACGGAGGCCTGGGCACCCACCCACACCATGGCGTTGGCGAAACCGGTCAGCATCTGCAGCAAGATGATCGCCAGCAGTGTGGGTGCAAGCGGATAGACCAGCGGCAGGATCATGCCAACGCCAGCCATCCAGATCATCACGCGACGTATGCCCAGCCGATCCATAACGGCGCCGCCGTGGATGGAGAACAGGAACGGCAGAAAGTGGCGGCTGGCGAAGACGAGACCCAGCATGAAGGGTGAAGGATCGAGTTGCAGAGCCCAGAGCGGCAGAATCACACCGACGACGTTTGCCATCGAATTCGAAAACGCGCCCGTTGCGTAGACAGCGAGCTGCCTGGTCCAGGGGACGTGCTGCACCGCTGGTGTCGTTTCCGATCCTGCCCCGCCCTCCAATCGTCCCTCCAAAGCGTGCCTTAAAGTCTTTGCGCCTGCATCTCCGCCCGGGTCGGCAGGTGAAGTTCGCCTGCCGGCATCGCGCGGAAACAATCCTCCACCATGGCATCCGTAACGCCGGCCAGATCGGCGGGATGCCAGTTCGGTTGCTGGTCGCGATCGATGAGCAGGGCACGCACACCCTCTGCAAAATCGGGCCGTTCGAGCAAGCGACAGGCGAGGCGGAAGTCAAGCTGCAACGTCTGGCGAATGTCCAGGGCAGCCGCATTGCGAATATGGCGGAGTGTGATCTTCAGTGCCAGCGGAGAGCGGCGCGCCAAGTCCGCAAGCACGCCATCGCACCATTCCCTGTGCTCGCGTTCGCGCTCGAGGCGCGCGACAATGTCCTCCACAGTCCTGGCTCCGAAACAGCGACGAATAACCGGAGCCAGGCGCTCGATTTCGGATGCGCCCGGCGCGACATGAAGTGCGTCCAGGACAGGGTCGACCGGCTCGGCCTCGGCCATCAGCTCCTTAATCCGATCATAGTGGACATCTTCGATGCAATGCGTGACGAGGCCGAGAAAGAAGGCGTCGGCGCGCGAGATCGAGCGGCCGGTCAGTCCCAGGTAGACGCCGATAGAATCAGGCAGACGGGCAAAAACGTGTGCGAGGCCGTCGTCCGGAAAGAAGCCGATTGCCGTCTCGGGCATCGAGAACCGATATCGTTCGCCGGCGACCCGATGTGTCGAGAACATCGTCAGGCCATTACCGCCGCCGATCACCATCCCGTTGATAAGTGAGATCGACGGCTTCGAAAAGCACTCGAGCATCCAGTTGAGCGAATACTCCTCGCGAAAACTCTGGCGTGCTCCGACGGGATCATCGTTCGCGAGCCTCGTCAATTCGCGAAGGTCGCCACCTGCGCTGAATGCTCGCCCGCAGGCACTTTCGAGGACGAGTATGTAGATCATCACATCTCGTGCGATGTCCGGAAGCAGCCCGGCGATTCGTCGGCGCATGGACACCGTAATGGCGTTCAGCGCGGGAGACCGGTCAAGGGAGATGACAGCGGCAGCACCGACGTGGCTGAAACCGACGCCATCGGCGAGCGACCCGTTGTCCCCTTGCTCACTGCCACCCATCGTCCTACCTCGCACCAGCGCTATGGCAAGCCCATGCTTCTTCCACAGATTATCAATCGCCATGGGGCCGCCCTCATTGAGGGTATACATGAATTCGAGCTGGCCATGCTAATTGGGTCCGGGCGTCCTGGTTTGCACTAGGCCCGGTCGCGGCTGTGGTGGCTTGATGGCGGGAACCGGGGCATGCAAATGCACAATCGATTGGGAATGTCGGCCGTTCTCGCCGCATGTCTGGCTGGTTGCTGGTGCTTGCCATCTCCTGCACACGCGCAAACTGCGGACTACTGGCTCAATCAGATCTCCAGATCGCTGTCACTTGAAAAGAAAAAGAATCGCCGGCGCCAGCGCAAGGACGGAGCGGGGACGAGAAACGCCGAGTTGCCGCCACTGCCGCAGCGCCGGCCACGCTACGAGTTACTGGACGGCCGCTATCAGGTCGTACCAGCCAACCGGAACGCCGACTTGAAGATCAAGCATGCGCCGGAGCCCATCCAAGGGACCGCAAAGACTGCCGTTCCACCGCAGAATACACCGCAACCGCCGCCGGAACCGCCCAAGACGAACGGCTGGTCGAACGCGGAGATCGACGCCGCGCTCGGGGAATGCGTCGCGATCGTCAAGCGCTACAACGCCGTGGCCCTACCTGAAGCACCGATTCGCGACGGCGAATGCGGAACGCCTGCGCCGGTTTCTCTCCATTCCATTTTTTCCGGAAAGGATCAGGTCATTTTCTCGCCGCCTGTGACGGTGAACTGCCGGGTCATCGCGGCCGTAGGCGACTGGCTGCGCGAGGATCTCCAGCCGCTGGCGAAGCGGCTGTTCTCGAGCAAGATCTCGCGTGTCACAACGATGAGTTCCTACTCCTGCCGCAACGCCTATGGACGCATATCGGCACGACTGAGCGAGCACAGCTTTGCCAATGCCCTGGACATACGGGGTTTCGAGCTTGCCTCGGGCAAGAGCGCCAACCTGCTCGAGGACTGGGGGGCGACGGCGCGCGACGTACGCAAACGACTGCTGGCGGAACGCGCCGCAGCAGAGAAAATCCGCCGGGAAGAGGAGGCAAGGCGGATCGCAAGCAAAAGGTCGGGGCCGGAAATCACCAGGCCAGGGCAACCGACCGCGCCTAACAAGGGAGATGGTTCGACGGGAGGCGCGGGCGGCAAGTTTGCCGGCATACCGCCACCGGAGAAGAACCCGAAGCCAAAAATGGCCAATGCCGCAGAGATCGATCTCGGCGAGGTCGTTTCACCGCCGCCCACGACCGCAGCCGGCCGGTTTCTGCGCGCCGCCCATACTGCTGCGTGCAAGCACTTCGGCACGGTCCTCGGGCCGGAAGTTAACGAGGCGCACCGCAACCACTTCCATGTGGATCTAGCGCCGCGCAAGCGTTCGAACTACTGCCGCTGAGCGCGACGCCAAAATGGCGAGCCGATCGAGGCCCACTGCTCCATCATGCGGGTGCAGCAGGCACCGAGATTCTGGATTTTTCGCCCGCTGCATTCGGCGTCCCGGACGGCTCGGCTGCCGATCCATCTGCGATCTCGACCTCCGCCTCGCGCGCAGGATTACCCTGCCAGTGGGACGACGGCTCCATGACGGAGCCCTTCATGAGAAACGAGTCTGCATCGAGGTAGGCATTCTCACCGATGGTCGTGCTGTAGTGTACGTACCCTGCAACGCCAACGGTCGCGCCATCGAGGATTCGAATCATCCCCGATTTGTAAAGACCGTCTTCGAGAGAATGGGACTGCACGGTCGTGTTCTCGTTGAGACAAACATAGTCACCGAATTCGACGAGGGTCTTCTCGGTGATGATGGCCCCATCGTCGTACACCTTGCGGCCGATGTTGGCGCCTTGCAGGCGATGGATGTAGGAGCGGAACGGCGTGCCCTTGTATGCCGTCTTGAGAACGGACTCTCCGAGCTTCCAGTAACGCTCGACTTCCCAGAAGTAACGGTCGTGGATCGTGCAGTCGTGCGGTTCCAGCTCACGGAAGCCTGGACCCAGGCGCTCGACAGCGACGAAATAGGCGACAGTCACGACCTGCAGAATGGCAGCGCTCAGGGCCACAGCCCAGAGGCCAAGGTTGTCGAAGACCGTGGCGGTCCAGAACCCGAGTACCGCAATCATGAACACGTAGAACCACTGGAAGAACAGGAAGTAGCCTGCCGTCACGATATTATGCGCATTCTTTGCCTTGATCCGTGCCCACTTCTCGGGCGTGTCCGCGGTCGGGTCGAACTGCTTGCGGGAAACGGTATTGCGCGGGATCTCGAAGGGGGGAGAGCCGAGCAGCCCGATGTTCTCGCGGACGGGGCCGTCGATGGGAACATGCACTTTCGACGCCAGCAGGCAGTTTCTGCCGATCTTCGCGTCCGCCGGGAAGTGCATCTCGTTGCCGAGGAAGTTGTCGGGCCCGATATTGACTTCCGACACACGGAACGACGTTGACGAGATCGGCGCGTTGATCATGTTGAGCCCGTCGGAAACCAGCGTGCCCGACCCGACCTTGCAGAACGTCGGTACATCGTGGCGATGCGATATCCCGAAGTTGGAGCCAGTCTGCTTCACTTTGCCGAGGTCGTAGCCAAGCCATGACAGGAAGCGGGTGATGTAGCTGCTGTCGCCGAAAACCGTATTGTAGAAGTAGTTGTTCGAGACGAATCCGATCGTCTGGAACACATAGAAGTGCAGGCCATAGATCGGATACACGCGATCCTTCTCGAGTGGTTTTGCCAGCAGGCGCGAGATCGTGGTGACACCAATCAGTCCGAGGACGAATGCCGACAGGAAGGCCGCCTGTGTGGAGAACATCAACACCAGGACAGTCGTGAGTGTCATAGGCTCGAGAGACTCGGCGCCCTTGGACAGGCTGCCGCTGCCGCCGAACATCGAAGGAAAGATGTAGTAGGTCGCAAAAACCGGGACCGGCACATAGACCATCACGATGGACAGCAGCCACCCTAGACCGTAGCCCATTCGACGCAGCGGACTTACCGGCATCGGCGGTGCGACATCGAAGTTGGTCTGCGTCTCGACGGGCGGCGAGCCATAATACCGCTTGCCCGCCTTCAAAACCTGCCCCGTGTGGAGTGACGAAGCGTGTCCGAGCTGGGCACCGTCCTCGATCGTGGTGCCGATATCGATGATCGACGCTTCACCGACAAGCGCGTTGTCGCCGATTGTCACGTGGCCGATCTCGATGTAGCCGGCGCGGGCGCGGTAGCCCAGAGCAATTGCATCCTTACGGATCGTCGAATGCTCGCCGATGGAGAAGAGGTCGGCGCAGACGGGAGGATAGCGCGGGTTCAGGACTGCAGTGCCTGCAACCTTGGCACCGAGCAAGCGCAGGTATGCGTTGTAGAGTGGCGTGGCGCGCAGGAATACCAGGGGGTTCGTGTAGACGAGCGTCTTGACGACCCAGAACCGATAGTACTCGAGGCTCCAGAGCTTGATGCGCTTCGGCTTGTAGCGGCCGATCAATAGCCACTTGAGGCCGACGGACACCGCCACCATCAGGAACAGCGTGAATGCAGCGCTCGCGCATGCGCGCAAGTAGGCTTCGAATACGTCGTCGGTCGCCAGCATCCATGCCGTGCCCTTGGCGAGCACGATGGCATAAAGGCCTATGTAGACCATGTAGAACATGAACTGCAGCGTGCCGCAGAGGTAGAAGGAGAAGTCGCTCGCGACATACGGCGCCGGCTGATCCCGGACCACCGTCTTTGCTGCACCAGATTTCGGCGCATCGACAACGAGCTTGGCCAATTCCGCGACGGATGGGTTCTGGTAGATGTCGCGCATCGATACGCTGACGCCGGCGAGGCGCCGCTTGAGCTTCGCGGCGAATTGCGACATCAGCAACGAGTGGGCGCCAAGGTCGTTGAAGAAGTTATCCTTTACCGACACCCGCTCAAGCCCAAGCACCTCGGCGAGCGCCTCGGACATCGCCTCCTCGGTCGGATTGGATGGCGCCACGAATTCGGTCGAGCTCGAGAAGAAGCGCTGGCTCTGCGGCGGCGGCAGCTTCTTGCGGTCCGCCTTGGCGCTCGGCAGCATCGGAATGCTTTCGAGTTGCTCCATGTAGGGCGGCACCATGTAGCCCGGCAGGCGGGTGCGCAGATAGGCCGCGATGTCGCCCCGCGGGACCTCTTTGACGCCGTCCTTCAGGGTGTAGTAGGCGACCAGCTCGGGGGCGCCATCGTCCACCTTGTAGGGGTTGACCACAGCCTGGGCGATGCCTTCGACCTCGCGAATGACGGTCTCGATCTCAGCCAGTTCTATGCGATAGCCGCGCACCTTCACCTGCGTGTCGATGCGCCCCATGTACTCGATCTCGCCCTCGGCATTGATACGGCCGCGGTCGCCTGAGCGATAGATCATCCCGGATGGATTGTCCGGGATGTCGAGCGTGTCCTTGATGAACACCTTGGCGGTCAGGTCATCGCGGTTGGCGTAACCACGGGCGACGCAAATGCCCGCAATCGCCA
>JBJOGJ010000115.1:0-11950 GCA_046048295.1 Pseudomonadota bacterium
TCTTCTTTGCGGCGAGGTCCGAAGTGGCCTTCGTCATCTGTTCCGACTTCGGCTCGAGAGCCGCCTTCATGCGCTGCTTCACATCGGCAGGAGCATCAAGGATGCCGTCGATGATCTCCCCGGTCTCCTTCCAATCGAGCGGACTCAGATCCAGCTTGCTGCGCTTGGCGTCTGCCTGCAATTCTGGATCGGAGAGCGTCTTCTGGAACGACTCGCGCAGCGCCTTCAGACGATCTTCAGGCACACCCGGTGTCGTTGCCAGCGGCCGCCCAACTGCCGACGCCCGTGCCATCATCAACAGCAAGGGCTTGTTCTCCTCCGACACCTGCTGGTCGAGGATGAAAGGCACGTTCGGCAGCTCCTTCTCCTTCTTCAATCCAGCCTGCATGATCGGAATAATCTTGCCGGTCGGGATCCAATCAGGCTTCGAAGCCATGTAACTCGAATAGGGGTTGGTTCCCCGCCCGTGCACCTCGCCCCGCTCCATGGCAAGGTCGATAGCGGTGCCACTGCGATAGCCCGTTACCAGTCTGAACTTGGTGCCGAGAACGTTATTGTAGAATGCTGGGTACTGGGTGGAGGCAGAGCCCGCGCCCGTTGTGCCGATGGTGATTTCTGTTTTCTTGGCATCCTCGATCGTCTTCGCGGGCGAGTCTTTATAAACCACAAGGAGCTGGTTTGACTGTATGATGTTAGCGATCCACTTAAAGGACTTCATGTCGAACTTCAGGCCTGGAAGACCGAGCGCCTGATGGAGCGCAAGACCTTGACTGACGATGCCGACGACGGTGCCGTCCTTCGGAGCCACCGTCCCCATGAAATTGGCCGCGATAATACCGCCGCCACCGGTCATGTTATTGACGACGAAGTTCGGATTGCCGGGGATGTGCTTGCCCCAATGGCGCGCGAATAGGCGCGAATAAAGGTCATAGTCGCCGCCGGTATTGGTGCGGACAATGAAGCGGATCGTCTTGCCCTTGTAGAAGTCCGAGACGGATTCCGCGGCCGCAGGCACCACGCCGGCAAGCACCGCAATGAGCGCGGCCCCTAACTTTCTCATCATGACATTTCCTCCGTGCTGAGCATTATTGCGTTTAGCCTGGACTTCTATCGGACCAGTGCAATTCCCACTCTTCGGCGGATCGATTGTAGGCCGTCGATCGTCTGCCTGTCCACCGTGGCCTAGCCAATGCCGAGCAGTCGAAGGGCGTTGTCGCCCGCAATGAGCTGGCGCTCATCCGGAGAGAGGCCCGCTTCGCTCAGCGCATTCTGAAGCTTCTCGCGGATCAACCCGTCGTCGACGATCGGCCAATCGCTGCCGGTCACGACATTGGCCGGCCCAAGGATGTCGGCTGCAGCTCCGATCAGCGCCGAACTGAACCCCATGGTATCGATGACGACATGATTACGCAGTACTGTCAGCATGTCGTCGCCCAGCCGGCTGTGCTGGGGAAAGTTCGCCGCCATGGCAAGTCCGCCGAACGCAAGCGCCGTCACGACGATCCGAAGACCAGGCAATTGCTGGAACACACCACCCTCCAACAGCGCGATCAGCGCCTGCGCGTTCACGGTACCGCGTGCGAACAGGGTGCCCTTGCGCCCATACGGCTCCATCTGGGCGAACAGCGGCTGCGGGTTCATCGGGTGTACGAACACGACCATGCCGCGTTCCGCCGCCGCCGCAAGCGCCGGCCGCGCTTCCGGTGCGTCGATCAGCTTGGTACCCTTCGCACATTCGGCAAAGATCCCCTTGAAGCCCAGCGCCGCCGCACGCTCCACCTCGCGAGCGGCGCGCTCACCCGCATACACATCTATTGTTGCAAGTGCGAAAACGCGCCCCGGATGCCGCTCGACGAGCGACCGCAGGCCATCGTTGAGGCGTTCGAGGGTATCAGCCGATGCTTCCCCGCTGTCAGCTGCCACATGCCCGGGTGGCGTACTCACTACCCGTGCATCGATATCGCCCTTGTCGATGGCTGCAAGCAGCAGTTCCTCGTCGGAAACCAGCTTGGCGGTCTTCTCCCACCGCGCCTTCTGGCTCGGCAGAGCCGTCCGCGCCGCAGTCGTCTCGACGCCGGCCGGCACATGATGGCTGTGGAAGTCGACGATCCGAAGGTGCTGGCGCATATTTCAGGCCTCCTGAGCCTCACAACGTTCCCTGATGACAGACATTCATAACGAGTCTATCGTCCGACCTCCAAGAAGAACAAACGGGTAGCTGGCCGCGACGCCGGTTGCCCGCCGGCATATCACTCTTCACCGGCACTGACATGGAGGATGTCCCATGGAGAAGAAGTTCACCCTTAACGTCAACGGCAAGGACCACACCATCACGTGTGATCCAGACATGCCGTTGCTGTATGCACTGCGAAACGACGTCGGCCTGAACAACCCGAAATTCGGCTGCGGTCTCGCCCAGTGCGGGGCATGCACGGTGCAACTCGACGGCCAGCCGATCCGTTCTTGCCAGATGCCCGTTGCCTCGGTCAACGGCAAGATCAAGACGCTTGAGGGCCTCGGCACCCGCGAAAAACCCCACCCGATCCAGACTGCTTACATCGAAGAGCAGGTGACCCAGTGCGGCTACTGCATCAATGGCTGGATGATGTCTGCGGCAGCCCTTCTCGATGCCAAGAAAGATCCGACTGATGCCGATATTGACGAGGCATTCGCGGGTCTCAAGTGTCGTTGTGGCACGCACATGGGAATAAAACGCGCGGTCAAGCGCGCCGCCAAGATGAAGGCATGAGAAAGGGAGAGATAAAATGGGTAAGCACGAGAAGATTTCCGCCTCCCGCCGCTCTTTCCTCAAGGGTGCGGGCGCAGGCATGTTCGTCCTCTCCATTGGCGCACCGGTAACGCTCGAATTCGTCAGCTCGATAACCAACGCCTACGCGCAGGGCGCCAAACCGCCGCTGCATCCTGAGAACCTGTCTTCCTTCATCGGCATAGACGCGAAGGGCATGGTTACTGCCTATTTCGGCAAGATGGATATGGGACACGGCATCGAGACGGCAATCGCGCAGATGGTGGCTGAGGAACTCGACGTCGACATGAAGAGCACCCGCGTCGTGATGGGTGACACCGCGCTAACGGTCAACCAGGGCGGTGCATCGGGCTCGACGGGCATCCAGCGCGGAGGCAAGCAGATGCGGCTCGCCGCCGCTGAAGCCCGCCGCGTACTCGTCGATATGGCGGCACAGAAACTCGGCGTGGCCGCAGGCGACCTCGATGTCAACAACGGCGTTGTCACAGCGAAGTCCGATGCCTCCAAGAAGACCACATATGCAGAGCTGATCGGCGGCCAGTTCTTCAACGTCAAGCTCGAGTGGAACAAGCGCATCGGCAATGCGCTCGTCGCAAAAGGCAAGGCCAAGCCAAAGGATCCGAAGGACTACAAGATCGTCGGCAAAGACGTACTTCGCGAGGATGTCGCGCCAAAGGCTTTCGGCGAGGCACTCTTCAATGTCGACATCAAGGTCGATGGCATGTTGCACGCCCGCATGATCCGCCCGCCGGTTGCCGGCGCGACGATTGTGTCGGTCGACGAGAGCTCCATCAAGGACATCCCGGGCGCCAAGGTCGTTCGCGAAAAGGAATTGCTGGCGGTTGTCGCCGAGAAGGAATGGTACGCGATCAAGGCGGCGGAAGCACTCAAGGTGACATGGTCGGACGTGAAGCCGCCATTCCCAAACCAGTCGGAACTCTACGACTTCATTCGCAAGGCTCCGGTCGCCAAGAAGCAGGTGGACCAGGACAACGGCAAGTTCGACGAAGTCTTCAAGACCGCTGCCAAGGTCGTCGAGGCCGAGTACGAGTGGCCCTACCAGTCGCATGCCGGTATGGCGCCGGGCGCCTCGGTCGTTCAAATCAAGGGCGACGAGGCCACCGTCTGGTATGGCGGCCAGAAACCGCATTACGCGCAGTACGGTGTTGCCGAGATCCTCGGCATGCCGAAGGAGAAGGTGCACTGCATCTGGGTCCAAGGCCCAGGTGCCTACGGTCGCAATGATGCCGGCGACGCTTCCATGGACGCCGCCGTCCTCGCCAAGGCAACCGGCAGGCCGGTACGGGTTCAGTACACGCGCCAAGAAGGGCACGGCTGGGATCCGAAGGGCCCCGCCTCCATCCATCGCGGCCGGGCCGCCCTGGATGCGAACGGAAACGTCATCGCATACGAGTTCATGAGCAAGGGCTTCTCCCGCCTGGAAGTCGCCTCCAACGAGAGCAAGCTCAAGGATACGCTCGCCGGCCATCTGCTTGGCGCCGAACTCAAGCCGACGCAGGCGTTCCGGGTGCCGGAAGAATCCTATGCATTCGACAACAAGCGGATGTACTGGGAGACGATCCTCGGCGCTGTCGCACGCGCCTCGCCGCTCCGGACCTCGCACCTGCGCGATCCTGTCGGGCCGCAGATCCACTTCGCAAGCGAGAGCTTCATCGACGAGATCGCACATGCAGCGAATATCGACCCGGTGCAGCTTCGTCTCAAGCACCTCAAGGACGAACGCGACATAGCGGTCGTCAAGGCTGCCGCCGAAAAAGCCAACTGGAACTGGAAACCCGGCCCGCGCGGCCAGCAGACCGGAGAAGTGGTCACAGGCCGGGGCTTCGCCTACGCACAGAGGTCCGGCTCCAAGGTGGCAATCGTCGCCGATATCGAGATCAACAAGAAGAGCGGCCGGATCTGGGCAAAGAAGTTCGTGGTGGCGCACGACTGCGGCCAGATCATCAACCCGCGCGGGTTGAGGGAATGCATCGAAGGCAACATCGTCCAGGGCATCAGCCGTACGCTGTACGAGGAAGTGCTGTTCGACAACAAGATGGTGACCAGCCTCGATTGGGCGACCTATCCGATCCTGGAGATCCAGGATACGCCGGAATCTATCGAGTGCGTCTTGATCGACCTGCCGAACGTACCGTCGTCCGGCGCTGGCGAACCGTCGATCCGGCCGCTTTCGGCTGCAATCGGCAACGCCATCTTCGATGCGACCGGCGTGCGCATGCGCCGGGTACCGTTCACGCCGGATGAGGTCAAGAAGGCACTCAGAAACGCGTGAGCAACGGCACTATGGTGACAGCTGGTAAGGCCCCCGAGCGGGGCCTTACTCGTTCAAGACCTGCGCTGCCCCGCACTCAGTATCGCGCATTGATCCACTTGGCCATGTAGTCGAACACGTTCTTCGTGGCGTTGGAGTAGTCCTTGCCGGTAGCCTTGGCGCAAGGCGCGCAAGGGGTACCGGTATGGGTCGCTCCTTCCACGACCACATAGTCCTTGTCCTGGCTTTTCGCGAGTTCAAAGGTGATCTCGTTGTCGCGAATGAAGTAGTGCCCGCCCATGGCGATGACCAGCACCGGCACCGTTATCGACTGAATGGCACAATGGGTGGAGTTGTTCGATGAACAGGCGTCGACGCCGTCATCAGAGTTGGCAGAGCGGGTCGCATTGGCAGTCAGGAAGGCGGTCACCGTGAGTGCCTTCACGCCGCTGCTGAACCTCTTGTCGCGTCTGGCATTTGCCGGGTTAGGCTGGCGCACGCTCATGACCGGCTTGCTGTCGTCGACGCTGCCATCGTTCTTCAGCAGCTTGCGCGGCTTCAGGGTTCCAGGATGGACCGTCATATCGAGCTCCATCAAGCGGGCGCGGTTGCGATAGAATGTAAACACATCGTTGTCGGGCGTAGCGTGGCGACCTGCTTTCATGTCAGCTCGCATCTTGAGCGCCTTGTCGATCAGACGGTTCATGCGCTCCGATTGCGCCTTGAAGTATCTTGCCTTGAATTCACCGCTGTAGGTCGATGGCCCGTCGGGATTGAAGCCGTTCGCTGGATTGAACGGATCGAGCGAAGGCTCGACCTTCGTTGGATCAGCTTCGTCAAGGATGGACGGATTGAGACTGCGCAGCGTGTTGACGGGGTTCCCAGGATGAGCGTCATAGAGGATCAACCCGTCAGCCTTCGGACCGCCAGCCACCTCGGAAGCGCATTCCCACAGCTTGTTTGCCCCCTTGCAATAGGCGAGGCCAACCTCTTGAACGGCTTGGTAGTAGGTTGTCGTGGGGCCGCCGCCGCTCGCTCCGAACAACAACACCTTGGCAAGGCCAGGCTGCTTCTTCAAGAACTCCACGCCCTTGCGGAGATCCTGGATGTTCTGGTCGAAATTCACTGCGGCTTCGTTGTTGTCGGACCTCGGATTCATGCCGAGCACCAGAAAGCCTCGCTTCGACATCTCTTTCGCGACCAGGTGATTCATGTAGTTGCTGGTCCGGTGCATTGCGATGATCGCAACTTTGGGCTGCACGCCACCTGACGGAGCATAAAGAGCACCTTTCACGGCTCGCGGGCTGAACTCGATGTAGCGCGGCTCACCTTCGGCAGCCACGGGCAGAGCAGCGGCAGCTGCGAGCGCCGTCACGGCAACAAGCGTTTTAAAATTTAACGACATCGGAGATCTCCCTGATGTTAAAACAATTCAAGCTCAGTATTAGCCCTTATCGCGTCGCAGCATCAATCGGATTTCCGAGTGTGCACGCTCACCGCTTGACAAACTGACGTACTGGCGAGACCGTCGCTCACCGCCCGCTAGAAGCGATAAACACGGCTCAGGGCGAACCTTTGAACCGGGAAGAAGCGACCATGAAGAAAACAACGACAACCCTTTTGCGTCCGCTGGCAATCGCGGCGCTACTCGGCGGCACGTATCAGCCGTCGCCGGCAGCGAGCCCCGAGGAGGCGCTCAAGGGCAAGACCGTCAGCATGTATATTTCGTCGGGCTCGGGCGGCCTCAATGATACCTATGCCCGCATTATTGCCGAGCACATGCCGCGTCACCTGCCTGGCAATCCGAACATCGTGCCAAAGAACATGCCTGGCGCGGGTGGCCTCAAGGCGACCCTCTACCTCTATAATCAGGCACCGCGCGACGGCACCGCAATGGGCGTCGTGCAGCGCTCGGTTGCCACTCAGCCATTGTTCGGGGTCAAGGGCGCAAATTACAATCCTTTCGAATTCTTCTGGCTCGGATCGACGACGTCTGAAGTGTCGGTCGGTGTCTCCTGGAACCAGCCGAAGATCACGACGATCCAGGATGCACTGCAGCATGAACTCTTGGTTGGCGCATCTGGCGAGGGCAACGACGGTGGTGCATTCCCGCGTGTCGTCAATTATTTCCTCGGCACGAAGATCCGCCCCATCCACGGGTACGTGTCGGGTACGGACATAAGCCTTGCCATGCAACGCGGTGAGGTATTCGGCCGCTTCGGCTGGTCGTGGGGCGCGCTCAAGGCTCGCGACAGTAACTATCTCAAGGACGGTACGATCAAGGTCCTCATCCAGATGGGCCTGCGCAAGGCTGCCGATCTCGACGCTCCGCTCATTCTGGATCTTGCGAAGAACGAGCGCGACCGCAAGGCGATGGAGGTGATATTCGCGGCAACCACCATCGGCTGGCCCTCGCTGTTGCCGCCGAAGGTGCCGGAGAACATCGTCAAGGCTTACCGCGATGCGTATAAGGCAGCCGTCAAGGATCCGAAGCTGCTCGAGGTTGCCAATGCGCGGAAACTCGAGATCGATCCCGTAACCGGAGAGGAAATCCAGGCCATCATCGCCAACGTGTATGCGACGCCACCAGACATCGTACAGCTGGCACGCACTGCATATTCGCCGACCGGAAAGGGCGAGCGCATCAAGGTTCTCGAGGCAACCGGCACGATCTCGAAGATCAACAAGAAAGGATCGCGGCTGACCATCTCGGCCGGCGGCAAGGATGTCGAAGCACTTGTAGCCGGTGCCACCAAGATTACCGTTGCCGGCGAGAGATCGGCTCGCAAGGCACTCAAGTCCGGCATGACCTGCACCGTGGCGCTGGCTGCATCAGGCGCAGTCGCACACAGCCTGACCTGCAAGTAGGCTTAGCACACACTTCTCCGAGGCTCCGGCTTGGGGCCTCGGCAGTCAGGACGCGGTCTCGATCAGCTCCGCAAATATGATACTGCGCCGGCGTGCGGCGAAGGTCCGCCAATCTGGCAATTCATGTTGACGCTCCCCTGGCCCGGCGTTCCGGTGTAGAAGCGTCTACATGGACGACAATCAACCAATGCGCACTGCGGCCATCATCGGCGGCGGGCCTGCAGGTCTCATGGCTGCTGAGGCACTTGCCGCCGTGCCCGCACTCCGCGTCACCGTATACGAGGGGATGCCGACGCTCGGCCGCAAATTCCTGATGGCCGGCCGGGGCGGGCTCAACCTTACCCATTCCGAAGCATTCGGCGCCTTCATGGCGCGGTACGGGGCTGCAGAAACGTTTCTGCAGCCGCTGATCGAGACGTTTCCTCCCGCCGCCCTGCGGACCTGGGCCGAAGAATTGGGCCAGCCCACCTTCATCGGGAGCAGCGGGCGGGTGTTTCCCGAAGCGATGAAGGCTTCCGGGCTTCTCCGGGCATGGCTGCGGCGCCTCTTTGCTGCCGGGGTCGCTTTCGAAACTCGTCACCGGTGGACCGGATGGACCGACGATGGGACGCTCGCATTCGAGACGCCGGGTGGCTTGCGGTGCGTTTCGGCGGACGTCGCGGTTCTCGCACTCGGCGGCGCGAGCTGGCCACGCCTCGGTGCAGACGGTGGCTGGGTCCCTATCCTCGAAGCTCAGGGCATTGATGTTCGTCCGCTCGGCCCCAGCAATTGCGGTGTCCTTGTTTCCTGGTCGTCCCACTTCATTGGCCGGTTCGATGGCGCCCCCCTCAAGTCGATCGCCATCGTGCATCACGGCAACCGTGTGCGCGGCGAAGCCGTGGTCACGCGGACCGGGCTCGAGGGTGGTGCCGTCTATGCGATTTCGGGCGCAATTCGCAATGCGCTGCGGAACAATGGAACGACCACGATTACAGTCGACCTCAAACCAGACGTCGACCTGGATACGCTAACCCGGCAACTCGGCAGGCCGCGCCGGAAGCAATCACTCGCTACCTTCCTAAGGAAGTCGGCGAACCTTTCCCCTGTCTCGATCGGGCTGCTCCAGGAGATTGCACACACACAATCGCTCGACCTTTCGAATGTAGCAGGCGACAGTCTCGCCGCGCGCATCAAATCCCTACCGCTTGCCATCACGGGAACTGGCGGCCTTGACCGCGCCATTTCAACGGCCGGCGGCATACCGTTCGATGCGCTCGATGAAAACCTCATGTTGCGTGCTCGACCTGGCGTATTTGTGGCGGGAGAGATGCTCGACTGGGAAGCTCCGACCGGCGGATACCTGCTGCAGGCCTGCTTCGCGACAGGCCATGCAGCCGGGTGCGGCGCGCGCCGGTGGCTCGATTCAGCAGTTGCTTCGCCCAGGACATGATCGGTACAGGGCAACTCTCAGGTTGCTGAGGGAACTCATTTGGACGTAGTCTCCGTTGGTGCGGCAATTTGGCATCCAAGGAGACATGCCATGCGGTTCATCTGCCTCCTGCTCGCAGCCCTCTCTCTCATCGAGACCGCTCATGCTACGGAGCCGCCCGATTTCAAGAGCAAGACCATCTCCATCATCGTGCCATTCCGGGCAGGCGGCGGGACCGATGCGGCAGCGCGACTAATCGCGACGATGATCGCCAACGAACTGCCCGGCAAGCCGAAGCTCATCGTGCGGAACATACCGGGCGGCGGTGGGCTTCCCGCCGTCAACTACTTCGTACAACAAACGCAGCCCGATGGCCTGACGATGGTGATGGGGTCCTCATCGCTTTCCGATCCCATCAACTACAGGAAGCCGCAGTCGAAGTTCGACACCACGAAATTCCAGATCGTCGGCGGCGTCGGACGCGGCGGCTCGCTCCTCATCCTTCGCCGCGATGCAGAGCCACGACTTCTCGACAAGTCGAAGCCGCCGGTGATCATGGGATCGATCGGCGGAATACCGCGATTCAGCCTGCAGATGACTGCGTGGGGAATTGAGTTGCTGGGATGGAACGCCAAGTGGGTGGTTGGCTATCCTGGCACAGACGACCTGATGCTCGCGATCGACCGCGGCGAGGTCGATATGACCGCGACGAGCAACATGTTCCAGATCATGAAGCTCACCGACGGCGCCAAGTTCATGATCATTGCGCAGACCGGAAGTCCTGAGGGCGGCAGGTACGTGCCGAGGCCGGAGGCCCCCAAGGTTCCGGTGTTCAACGACATGGTGGCGGGCAGGATCGCGGATCCCATCGCCGGAAAGGCGTTCGCGTATTGGAAGAGCGTGAGCAGCATCGACAAGTGGGTAGCGCTCGCTTCCGCCACGCCACCGGATATCACGTCCGTTTACCGCGAAGCGTTCGTCAGAGTCGTCGGGAACCCGATGTTCAAGGTGTATGGGAGGAAGATCAGCCAGGACTTCGAGGCAATGGCCTGGGCCGACATCCAGCAGATCCACGATACACTCGCCGCAACCCCGCCTGAGGCCATCGCCTACATTGGGGATATGTTGCGCCGGCAAGGGTTGAAGCCCGAATAGATACGGAATACCCGGCTTGTACATCAGTGAAAATCCCGCGACTTCGGAACGATTCGCATTATCGTGCCTGGTACCGTGCGTTCCTCCCGCGGATGGCGGATCGGGCGTGGCTCGAAGCGGCCTCGCCGGCTGCCCGGTTCCGGGCGCAGCACTTCGTCGGCATTGGCGAGCGGCGCCTTCATGTCGGCAGCCCATTCGGATAGTTCCAGGAGCCAGTCGCTCCTGTCCTCGAGCCTGTTCGACACGACATGCACGATGTCCTCATGCCGCTGCACACGCCCGTGTACGACGATGAGTCTGGCAGTCATGATCACCTTGCGAAAGCGCTCGAGTGTCTTCGGCCATACGACCGTGTTGGCAACGCCCGTCTCATCCTCGAGCGTCATGAACACCACCCCCTTCGCTGAACCCGGCCGTTGGCGGACCAGCACCACCCCGCCCAGAACGACCCATGCCCCGTCACGCACGCTTCTTACCGCTTCGCACGTCAACGCCCGCATGCGATCGAGCCGTCCGCGCACGAACTCCATAGGATGCGCCTTGAGCGAAAGCCTGAGTGTCTGATAATCGTTGACGACATGCTCAGACAACGCCATTTCCGGCAATTGGACGTCGGGCTCCGGGCCGTTGTCCGCCACGCCCTGCCATGCAAAGAGCGGCAGCGCCGCCGCGCCCGAGAGCCCCTTCACAGCCCAGAGCGCCTGGCGCCGGTCGAGGCGCAAGGAGCGAAAGGCATCGGCCGCGGCGAGCCGCTCGAGAGCATCGAGCCGCAGACCGGCACGGCGGCGAAGATCCTCCACGTCGCAGAAACGCCCCCCAATCCCGCGCGCGGCGACGAGCTTTTCCGCCTCCTCCTGCCTGAGCCCGTCGATCTGGCGGAAACCCAGGCGGAGAGCCCTCTCTTCCAGCGTGCAATCCCAATCGCTTGCGTTCACATCCACAGGCCGCGCCTCGACGCCATGCTCCCTCGCATCACGCACGATCTGCGCCGGCGCGTAGAAGCCCATCGGCTGGGAATTAAGTAGGGCGCAGGCAAATACCGCCGGATAATGACACTTGAGCCACGATGAGACATACACGAGATGCGCGAAACTCGCGGCGTGGCTCTCGGGAAAACCATACTCGCCGAAGCCCTTGATCTGGTTGAAGCAGCGCTCTGCGAACTCCCGGGCATAGCCGCGCGCTACCATCCGCTCGACCATGCGCTCCTCGAGCAGCCCGATGGTGCCGGCGCGCCGGAAGGTTGCCATGGCCTTTCTCAACTCATTGACCTCGGCGTCGGAAAACCTTGCAGCCACCATCGCGATGCGCATCGCCTGCTCCTGGAAAAGCGGCACACCCTTGGTCTTGCCGAGTATCTGGCGGAGCTCGTCGGCTGGCCCATGCTCCGGCGCCGGCGATGGATAGTGTTCAGCCTCAAGGCCCGAACGACGGCGCAGGTAGGGGTGCACCATGTCGCCCTGGATCGGGCCGGGCCTGA
>JBJOGJ010000116.1:0-11725 GCA_046048295.1 Pseudomonadota bacterium
AGAGGTCCCTGCCAACGACGCGATACAGAGGATCCGGGTTGAAGTGGATCTCCAGATAGAGATCACCTGCAGGTAAGCGGCCGGTCCCCGGAGCACCCTGGCCTTTCAACCGTATACTCTGGCCTTCCAGCACACCCTTGGGGATCGTGACGTTGAGCGTGTGATCCTTGATCATGACATGGCCATATGAATCAAGGGCCGGCATGCGCAGCGTTAGTGTCCGCGTGGCTCCTTCGAGTGAATCACGAAGATCGATCAGGACCTTTGCATGATGGTCTTCACCGCGCGCATGGAACTCGGCCTGACCACTCGATGCCGGCTCGCCTCGTTGCATTCTGCTGAAGAGGGTCTCGAAGAAATCGCTGAACTCGCCCTCAGGACGCGGTGACGTCGCGCCGGAAAACTCGAAGCCAGCATCCCAGTTCGGCGGCGGCCGGAAATCTTGGCCCGCCTGCCATTGCTGGCCGAGTTGATCGTAGGCCGCCCGCTTCTCCGTGTCGGCGAGGACCTCGTTGGCCTCGCTGACCTCCTTGAACCTAGCCTCGGCGCCGGGATCCTTGTTGATATCGGGGTGGTAGGTTCGGGCAAGCTTGCGGTAGGCCTTCTTGATTTCGTCCTGGGTCGCACTCCGCTCCAGCCCCAAGATCTTGTAATAATCTTTGAATTCCATGAGGCCTCGCAAGGTTTCCCGATCAGCTCAGACCCCGAATGGATAGGTGTCCGGCAAGCCCTGAAGCTCAGCCACGTCGAACGGCTTCACGGCAGTTGTCCGGTCGATCCAGATGTACTCGTCGAACTGCCGCGGGAGAACCGCTTCGAAGTAGTGGCTGGCGAGTTCGCTCTCCGGACGGTAGATTACGCCGATCGCGCGCTCGAGCCGCGGCTTCTCAAGTTTTTCTGTCAGTTCCCCACTTCTCGCATGGCTCAATGGAAGCAGCAGGCCCGGAGAGTCGGTCATATGGAATAGCCGCTCGTAGCTCTGAGGGTGAGCCGATTGCACGTCCATGATCTGCATGGGCTCGTCCCACCCGGAGGCCGCAGCCACGGTACCATCATTCGTGCCAAAGCCGATGGCATAACAGGACTTGCCGAAGTGTTCACGGCAGAGCTGGCCAATGTTGTGTTCACCGCGCCGGCCCATCTCCGTCGCTGAGGCATTGCCGATGTGCGAGTTGTGAGCCCAGACGACGACCTTCGATTTGGCGCTGCGGTGCTGGAGACTATTCTTTAGCGTCTCGAACATGTGGGAGTCGCGAAGGTTCCAGGAGGCTCGCGAGCCATAGTACATGATCCGGTAGTAGTGCTCGGCGTTGGCCACGAGACGGGCGTTCTGCGCGGCATCGAAGAAGCGTTCGCCATCGCGCAGCGCATAGGCTTGTCGCTTCTGGAGCAGCTCGGTCAGGATATGAGCGACGGACCGCTCGCACTCGTGATAGGTGCCCCGCAATGCTGCGCGGCCATAGGCAGCAGGATCTGCTTCCCAAGGTGACAGGCAGCCGTAGCGTTGCCGGGCGATGGCGGCGAGATCGGGGTCGACCGATTCCAGATAGTCAATGACGGCACGGACCGACGTATAGAGGCTGTAGAGGTCCAGACCGTAGAAGGCTGTACGCTGGCCATAATCCAGCGACGAGTTTCGGGTGTGCAGCCAGTCGATGAAGCTGCGTGTTTCCTCATTGCGCCACATCCAGGTCGGGAAGCGGGCGAAGGCAGTCCATTCGGACGGCCGCACCTCGCGATGGCGCACGTAATTGTCGATGCGAGCCGCGTCGGGCCAGTCGGCTTCGGCTGCCACGATGTCGAAGCCCTTGGCTTCGATGAGCCGCTGCGTGATGCGTGCTCGCATGCGGTAGAATTCGGATGTTCCATGACTGGCCTCGCCGATCAGCACGACACGCGCGTCGCCGATCCGATCCAGCAAGGGCCCGAGTTCGGCTTCTTCGAGGTTTGCGAAGACTTCCGCATGCTTGGCGATCAGACCCGGCAGCGACACGCTGACGGCGGGGCGGGACTGCACGACACGGGGAGACTTCGTTTGCCAGTCGCTGTCTTCGGTTTCCCAGCCTTCTTTTCCGATCAACGGCACGAACCGCACGTCAGCGATATCCTCCCGTTCGTACTCGTCGTCGGCAACGCGAGTGATCCGAATGAGCTCCTGGGATCGCGGATCGCTGCCGACGGGTACCACCATGCGGGCGCCGATCCTTAGTTGGCGCATGAGCGATTTCGGGACGTCAGGCGCGCCGGCGGAGACGAGGATCGCATCGAAGGGAGCCTCCTCGCTCCAGCCCTCTGTACCGTCCGCATGCCGCACATGCACGCTGTCGCAACCAGCCGACGCTAGATTGGCTGCAGCATTTTCAGCGAGCTGGCCAATCCGCTCGATTGTGAAGACCTCGCTGGCAATCTCCGAGAGGACCGCAGCGGCGTAGCCGGAGCCGGCACCGATCTCGAGCACCTTTTCGCCGCCGCGGAGTGCCAGCGCCTCGATCATGAACGCAACAATATAGGGCTGCGATATCGTCTGGCCGGAACCGATGGGGAGAGGCGTATCGTCGTAAGATTTTTCTCTTAAGTTCCGGGGGACGAACAACTCCCGGCGCACCGCCCGCATTGCGGCAAGGACAAGCGGGTCGCGCACACCTCGGGCTTCTACCTGTCGACTCACGAGGCGATCGCGCTGTTGCTCCATGGTTGCCATCGGTACCTCCTCGGGTGCGTCGCCTCGGGGCCACTGCCAAGAGCGATGAACAGCGCCAACATGCGGACCGCGCCCGACGTCTCGGTCTCGGCAGGCTATCTTCCTCTACATCGACATGTCCGGGGCAGCCGGCGCCTCAGACTTCGGCTCTGGCAGATCGGTCATCGTGGCCTCGGTCAAGAGCAGAATGCTGGCAACCGAGACGGCGTTCTCAAGCGCAACACGAACCACCTTCGTCGGGTCGATGATCCCAGCTTCGACTAGGTCGACATAGGCGTTACCAGAGGCATCGAAGCCGAAGTTGCCCTTGCCCTCGAGCATTTTGGCAACGACCACACCGCCATCGACGGCTGAGTTCTCGGCAATCTGGCGCGCCGGAACCATCAACGCTCGTTTGAGGATCTGGACGCCGGTTCGCTCGTCTCCGTCGACCGAAGCCTCCAGTTTCGCGACCGCGTCCACGCAACGTAGCAGCGCCAGTCCGCCCCCTGGCACGATGCCTTCGCTGACGGCCGCCTTGGTAGCACTGATGGCGTCGTCCAGCGCCTCCTTCCTGGCCTTCATCTCCGACTCCGCCGGCGCGCCGACGCGGATGACCGCGACGCCTCCGGACAGCTTGGCAAGACGCTCCTGCAGCTTTTCGCGATCGTAATCGGATTTCGTCTCGTCGACCTGGGCTTTGATCTGCTTCACCCGCGCATCAATGGTGGCCTTCTTGCCGGCGCCGTCGACGATGGTCGTATTGTCCTTGTCGATCGAGACGCGGTTGGCGCGGCCCAGCATGGCGAGGGTGACGTTCTCGAGCTTGATGCCGATATCATCGCTGATAACCGTACCGCCAGTGAGTATCGCAATATCCTCGAGCATCGCCTTGCGGCGGTCACCGAAACCTGGTGCCTTCACCGCTGCCGCCTTGAGCCCGCCGCGCAGCTTGTTGACGACGAGCGTGGCCAGAGCCTCGCCCTCGACCTCCTCGGCGATGATCAACAGCGGCCGGCCAGACTGAACCACGCTCTCCAGCAGGGGCAACATCGGCTGCAGACCGGAGAGCCTCTTCTCGTGGATCAGGATGTAGGGTTCCGCCAACTCGACGGTCATTTTCTCGGGGTTGGTCACGAAATATGGCGACACGAAACCACGATCGAATTGCATGCCCTCCACGACCTCCAGTGTCGTCTCGGTCGTCTTGGCTTCCTCGACGGTAATGACGCCTTCACCGCCGACTCTTTCCATGGCGTCGGCCACGAGTTCGCCAATGACTGTATTGTTATGAGCCGAGATGGTCGCGACCTGCGCCTTCTCTTTGCGCTCCCTGACCGGTCGCGACAGGGCCTTCAGCGCCTCGATGGCGGCCTTGGTGGCACAATCCAGACCGCGCTTGATGTCGATGGCACTGGCGCCAGCCACGACGTTTCGAACGCCGTCTGCAAGGATGGCGTGCGCCAGAATTGTCGACGTGCTTGTTCCGTCACCGACGTTCTCGCCAGTCTTCTCGGCCGCCTGTCGCAACATCTGAGCGCCGAGGTTTTCCTCCGGATCCTTGAGGTCGAACTCCTTGGCGATGGTCACGCCGTCGTCGCAGACAAGCGGCACGCCCCACTTCTTCTGAATGAGGACGGACTTGGATTTTGGACCCAGCGTGATACGTACGGCATCAGCGAGTTGAGCCGATCCCCGCAGGATCTTCTCGCGGGCGGCCGAACGGAACAGGACTTGCTTGTGTGCCATGGAGCGACCTTAGCCGATGAAAACGGACTCGCGGCAGAACCAAGCCGCCACGCGCTGAAACGAACAGCGTTGATGGGCGAGATGCGCTCCCGCAAAAGCATGCAGCCGTCCAATTGCAGTCAGCCCTTGTCAATAGGGATGCGCTTCTCGGCCTTCACGGCCTCAGGTCGCTTCGGAAGCGTGACCTTGAGAACACCCTTTTCGAATGCAGCTTTGACCTTGTCGGCATCGATGGTGTCTTCGATCTTGAATGACCTCTGGAAGCTGCCGTAGCTGCGCTCTGTCAGATGATAATCGTCCTTCTTCTCCTCGCGCTCGGATTTCTTCTCACCCTTCAATGTTAGAATGCCATTGTTCAGCGTTACGCTGACGTCCTTCTCATCCATTCCAGGCAGCTCGGCTTCGACGACGAACTCGGTCTCGGTCTCGCGCACATCGATGTTAGGCACCAGGGCGTCGCTATCCTGCACTCTTGCTAGCGCGGGGAATCGAACAGATCCACGATCAAGGAATGAATCGAACACGCGATCCATCTCCACCCGCATTGCTAAGAACGGATCGACGTAGCGCTGCACCGGCGTGGCGCCTGTCTCGGACTTCTTGATCTCCTGAGCCATGATCGAACTCCCTGTTAAATGTTTAAAGGCCACCTACGCGGCGTACCTCATTGTCGAGTCGCCGATCCGATAAATCTCAATCATATACTCTCGCAAAGCCGGGCCAGCGCGTTGATTTCAGTCAACCCCGAGTGGACGCGTCACGATTATTAATAGAAGGCTACAGGGAGGTAGAAGCGTGCAGGCGATGGTGCTCGAGGCTGCTGGCCATCAGCTAAGGCGGGTTGAGCGGGAGACCCCGCGTCCTTGTCCCGGCCAGGTGCTTGTCGACATCGCCGCGTGCGCGGTGTGCCGCACCGATCTCCACGTGATTGACGGCGATCTGCCTCACCCGAAGCTTCCGCTCATTCCCGGACACGAGATTGTCGGACGCGTGGTTTGCGCCGGTGATGGCGATGTCCGGTTTGCGGTGGGGGATCGAGTTGGAATTCCCTGGCTCGGGCATACCTGCGGGACTTGCGGGTTTTGCCGGTCAGGGCGCGAGAACCTGTGTGATGAACCGGGCTTCACCGGGTATCAGATCGACGGCGGTTATGCGACGCACGCGATAGCGGACGCGCGCTACTGCTTTCGGATTCCATCAGTGCACGATGACCTTCACGCCGCGCCTCTGCTGTGCGCGGGTCTCATCGGGTATCGCTCCTTTAAGGCTGCGGGGCCAGCCCAACGGCTCGCCATCTTTGGCTTCGGTGCTGCAGCTCATATAGTAGCCCAGATCGCAAAGCATGAGCGCCGGCAAGTCTTCGCATTCACGCGTCCCGATGATCGACAGGCTCAGGACTTTGCCGGGTCGCTCGGTTGCGAATGGGCCGGCGGCTCGAACGAGGCTGCACCAGAGCCGTCCCATGCCGCGATCATCTTCGCGCCGGTCGGGGATCTGGTTCCGATCGCCCCCAGGCAGCTTGTCAAGGGTGGCACGCTCGTCCTCGGCGGTATCCATTATGAGCCCGATCCCTTCAATGCCCTACGAGATCCTGTGGGGCGAGCGGGTCATTCGATCCGTCGCCAATCTGACACGCCGGGATGGCGAAGATTTCATGGATCTCGCTGCTCGTGTACCATTAGACATCACGGTGGAGCCGCATCCGCTCGCCGAGGCCAACGCAGTCCTGCAGAAGTTGCGTCAAGGCGAGCTTAATGGAGCGGCGGTGCTGGTGCCTCATGCCTAAACGAGGGACAGGTCTCGAGAAGGCGGCCACAGTCCCAATGATCAGTCCACACGGGTCGTCGGCAGCAGTGTCAGCGTCGTTCAACGGCTTGTCAGGAGCCACCGGATGAGGAGTCCAAGCAACGCATTGTTGGCCGACAAGTTGCGAGAGATGGCCGACATACTAGAGGTGCAGCACGAGGATGGCTATCGGGTCTCGGCCTATCGCCGGGCCGCAAGAACTCTCGTGGAACTCGAGAAGCCCATCGACGAGATCGTGCGTCATGAAGGCCTCAAAGGCGTCGTCGCATTGCCCGGCATCGGTCGGGGTATCGGAACGGCGATCGTCGAAATTGTAACCACGGGACGCTGGAATCAACTCGATCGGTTGTCGGGTGCACTGGAGCCGGAGAAATTGTTCCAAACCGTTCCTGGCATCGGGCCCCAGCTTGCCGCACACATTCACAACGAACTCAATGCCGACACGCTCGAACAACTGGAACAGGCCGCCCATGATGGCCGCCTGGAGAAGGTTCCCGGCGTCGGCGTGCGCCGCGCACTCGCCATCAAAGGCGCGCTGGCCGACCGCCTCGGTCATCGTCACTTCCAGCGCCCGCCGCAGTCCAGTGGACCGTCGGTCGGGCTGCTGCTGGACGTGGATCGGGAATACCGAATGAAGGCGGCGCGGGACGAGCTGCGCAAGATCGCTCCCAAGCGTTTCAATCCGTCGGGAGAGGCTTGGCTTCCCGTCCTGCATACGAGCCGCAACGATTGGCAATTCACGGTGCTCTTTTCCAACACCCAAAGGGCCCATCAACTCCAGAAGACGAATGATTGGGTCGTTGTCTATTTCCACACCGACTCCGAATCTGAGGCGCAATGCACGATCGTGACCGAGACCCGTGGCCCGTTAGAGGGAAAACGAGTTGTCCGGGGCAGGGAAGGTGATTGCATTGCCCATTATGCCGAGGTGGACCGCAAGCCGGCGTGATGAATTGATAGCTCGGAGCCAGAGGACTGCAGGAAGGGCCAAAGGGCCAGCGGCAAAAAGGACGAACATCGATGACGACATCATCAGGGCCTCGCCGGATTGTTATCATGGGTGCGGCAGGCCGCGACTTCCACAATTTCAACTTGGTCTATCGTGACGATCCGGCGAGCGAAGTCGTGGCGTTCACGGCGGCGCAGATCCCGGGGATCGCCGATCGGCGCTATCCCGCCTCGTTGGCCGGGCCCAGATATTCCGACGGTATTCCAATACTCGACGAACGCGACCTGGCCGAGATCTGCAAGCGAGAGGCGATCGACGAGCTGGTCTTCGCCTACAGCGATGTCGAGCATGCGCATGTCATGCACAAGGCTTCGATCGCGCTGGCGGCCGGCGCTGACTTCACCTTGCTTGGGCCGAAGCGGACCATGCTGGAGGCGCGCGTGCCGGTCATCGCAGTCTCAGCCGTGCGAACGGGTGTTGGAAAGTCGCAAGTTGCTCGCTGGCTCTCGAGACGGCTCAAGGAGCGCGGCCTTCGCGTGGTCGCCGTCCGCCACCCGATGCCTTATGGCCATCTCGAGCGTCAAGCCGTGCAGCGGTTCGAGCGCCTCGAGGATCTGGATGCTGCGCAGTGCACGGTCGAAGAGCGGGAGGAGTATGAGCCGCATCTTGCCCTTGGCACGTTGGTGTTTGCCGGTGCCGACTATGCCCGCATCGTCGAGGCTGCCGCGAAGGAGGCGGATATCATCCTATGGGATGGCGGCAACAACGACTTTCCGTTCGTCAGACCAAACCTTCACGTCGTTCTCGTCGATCCCCTGCGACCTGGACATGAGACCACACATCATCCGGGCGAGGCCGTCCTGCGCATGGCCGACGTCGTCATTGTCGCCAAGTGTAATTCGGCGTCGACGGCCGCCATGCAACAGGTCACCGAGACCGCCCGTGCCATCGCTCCCAAAGCCGAGATCATCCGCGGCGCATCGATCATTACCTTGGATGCATCCGACGCGGTGCGGGGCAAGCGGGTACTCGTCATCGACGACGGGCCGACGCTCACACACGGCGGCATGGGCTATGGTGCGGGATATTTGGCGGCCGTCGAGGCTGGTGCCGGCGAGATCGTCGACCCGAGAGCATCCGCGGTCGGGCACATCGCAGCAGCATTCAAACAGTATCCTCATATCGGCAAGGTGCTGCCGGCGCTTGGCTATTCGCAATCCCAGCTCGACGATCTGAGAGCGACGATCAATGGCTCCCGAGCCGACGTCGTAGTCAGCGGAACACCGAGCGACATTGCCCGGCTCATCGCTATCGATAAGCCTGTGCTTCGTGCCCGCTACGAGTTTGCCGAAATGGACACGCCCCGCCTCGATCAGCGCCTCGATACGCTTCTGCAGGAACGAGGAATAGGGCGACCCTAAGTCACGGCATTGCTCACAAATAGGCGTTCCAACCCAGGAGGGTTTCCCATGCCGTTCAATCTCAAGGGCCGCAGCTTGCTGAGCCTCGACGACGTGTCGGCTTCGGAGATCCGGTTTCTGTTGCGCCTTGCCGCGGAGCTGAAGTCCGCTAAGCTGTCCGGTAGCGAACAGCAGCGGCTGAAGGGACGCAACATCGCACTGATCTTCGAGAAGGATTCAACCCGGACACGCACTGGGTTCGAGGTGGCAGCCTACGATCAGGGCGCGCATGTGACCTACCTTGGACCCACTGGAAGTCAGATCGGCCACAAGGAATCGATGAAGGACACGGCGCGGGTGCTCGGGCGCATGCACGACGCCATCGAGTTTCGCGGCTACAGCCAGCGTTCTGCGCGCGAGCTTGCCGAGTATTCCGGGGTGCCCGTCTACAACGGTCTGACGGATGAGGCCCACCCGACCCAGGCGCTCGCGGATTTCATGACGATGCGCGAGTTCACCCACAAGCATCTCTCCGATATGGCGGTCGTGTTCATGGGCGACGTCGGCAACAACGTGGCGCGAAGCCTGGCTCATGGTGCCGTAAAGCTCGGTATGGATATGCGGCTCTGCGGGCCAGATGAGCTTTGGCCCGAGCGCCCATTCCTCGATCAGCTTGAGCAAACAGCGCGTGAGGCTCGCGGCATGATCTCGATAAGGACCGACCTTGGCGCGGCCCTGTCAGGCGCCGACTTCGTCTACACAGACGTCTGGCTCTCCATGGGGGAGTCGAAAGAGAAATGGGTCGATCGCATCCCGCTACTCACGCCCTACCGTGTCACCGAGGACGTCATGGCGATGACCGGCAACGCGCACGCTAAGTTCATGCATTGCCTGCCAGCGTTCCACAACAGGGAGACGACTGTCGGGGAGGAGATCGCTCAGAAATTTGGTGTCGAATGCATGGAGGTGACCGAGGGCGTGTTCGAAGGGCCGGCATCTATCGTGTTCGACCAAGCTGAGAACCGCATGCACACGATCAAGTCGATTCTTGTCGCGACCATAGGGTCCTGAGACCATGCGTATCGTCTTGGCACTCGGAGGCAATGCGCTCCTCAAACGCGGTGAGCCGCTGACTGAGGCCAATCAGCGGGCCAACGTCCGGCGTGCCGTGGAGGCGCTTGCGCCACTCTGCTCCGACAGCAACGAGGTCTTCATCACGCACGGCAATGGGCCGCAGGTTGGCCTCCTCGCGCTGCAAAGTGCTTCAGGTCCCGCTGGCAGCCAGCAGCCACTCGATGTCTTGAGTGCCGAAACGGAAGGCATGCTGGGCTATCTGATAGAGCAGGAGCTCAGGAATACATTGCCGTCGCAGAAAGAGGTGGCGTCAGTCCTCTCCCAAATTGTCGTTGATCCAAAAGATCCTGCATTCGACGATCCCACAAAGCCGATCGGTCCCATCTATGCAAAGGATGAAGCACGGCGCCTTGTGTCCGAGCGGGACTGGTCGATCGTGAAGGACGGCGCATCCTGGCGCCGGGCCGTGTCCTCCCCGCGGCCGCTCGAAATTCTTGGCCTCGGCGTGCTCTCTCTCCTGGCTTCGCGCGGTGTCATCGTCATCTGCGTCGGTGGCGGTGGCATCCCGGTTGCCCGCGCCGACGATGGCCGCCTCCACGGTGTCGAAGCAGTGATCGACAAGGATCATGCCAGTGCGCTGCTTGCTCGCGAGGTCAATGCGGATTGCCTCCTCCTGCTGACTGACGTTGACAGTGTCTATCTTGGCTGGCGCACGGCAATCGCACAGTCCGTCGCTAGTGCTGGTCCGAACGATCTCGATCCGACTGAGTTCGAGCCAGGGTCGATGCGACCAAAGATCGAAGCCGCTCTGGAGTTCGTGCGACGGACCGGGAAACGCGCAGCAATCGGCCGGTTGGAGGACGCGGGAGCGCTTCTCAAAGGGACAGCCGGAACCTCGTTCCAGAGCTCACAAGCGGGCCTTCGGATGCGAGACCCATCATGAAGTGGCCGATCAATCGGACGACGTTACGGTCGGCCGACCACGCGCAGTGCGCTGAATGGCGCTGTGTGCAGGGTGGATCCGAACAAGGATCGGGATGGTTCATGTTGAGGAGGTCATCCGCCCCGTCTACACGTACAAGAATGACAGTGCCGTTTTTCGCTTCGGGGTACCAGAGTAGCCGGATAACGGTACCCGGCATCTCACTGCCAAGTCTCACCCTTTCCGTGCACGCGTCATCCATTCGACGCAGCACAATGTCTGGAATCGGAAAAAGCTGAAGTCGTTGGTGCCACTTCCGTTTTCGTCAGTAATGGCCCGAGGCTGACCTAGACCCGGTGCTAGCCGGTGTCCGCAGCTGAAGGTATCGCGTTTTTGTTCTTGGTTCGTGCTGCGATCAATCGCGGTTGGGGGTAGAGCCGACGTTGCGCGTGCAGCGGCCAATCGACCTGATTGACCCATTGCCGCCCTGAGCAAGGGCAGCATTGCATGGCAGGCAAGCTAGCCCTTGCGGAAAAATTAGGCTCCATAGGCCAAGGTTTGACTCGGTCCAATAATCGGTCCGCAGCGCCTTCAATCACGGAAATCAAGTGCCGGGCAGAGACGCGCGGCGAGACCAGGCGCAAATAGAAGGCAAAAGGAGGTTACGAGCATCAACTATTTACTTCGCCAGGCTTGTATCTTCTTCAGGGAACGCTTGTTCTGCAGCGAGGCCTCGTCACCCAGTTGATCATCCAAATGCTTCTGGACGTGTTTGGATAACCACCAACTCATCGAAAGCTCTTTATCCAAGTTCCGCCTATCCGGCGAGACGGTAATGAAGGCGAAGTTCTCGGCTCCTATGTCACTGCAGAGATCGACTGCAGCCAGAGTTCCGCGTGCAGTGCGCGTCATCATGAACGCGGATATCGGAGATAACCAAGTTGAAATTGAAAACTCTGATGCAGGCTTCGGGTAACTCATTCTCGCATCGGGTGTGATGCAGTTCATGCCCGACGTCGTTGGTTCATTATTGATTATAATGACCTTTGGATTGAGGTTAAACCGAGGCGATCGCAACTCCTTGGCCAATTCCAATGCCGTGATAGCACCGAAGTTCTCATAGTAACCACCATCGACAACGCGGT
>JBJOGJ010000117.1:0-11675 GCA_046048295.1 Pseudomonadota bacterium
CGAACGACGGCGCAGGTAGGGGTGCACCATGTCGCCCTGGATCGGGCCCGGCCTGACGATCGCAACCTCGATGACGAGATCGTAGAAGGTGCGCGGCCTGAGACGCGGTAGCATGTTCATCTGCGCCCGGCTCTCAACCTGGAAGACGCCGATCGAATCCGCCTTGCATAGCATGTCGTAGACGGCCGGGTCTTCGCGCGGCACCCTGGCGAGGCTCATCTCGAGCCCGTAGTGCTCCTGCAAAAGCTCAAAACCCTTGCGGATGCAGGTCAGCATACCGAGCGACAAAACATCGACCTTCAGAAGCCCCAGCGCGTCGAGGTCGTCCTTGTCCCACTCGATGACAGTACGGTCCTCCATCGCCGCATTACCAACCGGCACCACTTCCGTCAAAGGCCCGCGGGTCAGCACGAAGCCGCCGACGTGCTGGGAAAGGTGACGCGGGAATCCGACAAGCTCGTCCGTCAGCTCGAGCACGCGGGCGAGCAGCGGATCAGCCGGGTCGAGGCCCGCCTCACGCACATGTTTCTCGGGTAGTACGCCGCCCGAACGCGTACCCCACACCATGCCGGCGAGCGCTGCGACCGTATCCTCCGTCAGCCCCATCGCCTTGCCGACCTCGCGTACCGCCGAGCGGGCGCGATAGGAGATGACGGTGGCGGCGAGCCCCGCGCGGTCGCGACCGTAGCGGGCGTAGATGTACTGGATCACCTCCTCCCGCCGCTCGTGTTCGAAGTCGACGTCGATGTCCGGCGGCTCCTTGCGCTCTTCGGACACGAAGCGTTCGAACAGCAGATCAATCTCCATCGGATCGACTGCCGTGATGCCCAGACAGTAGCAGACGACGGAATTGGCCGCCGAACCACGCCCCTGGCAGAGGATGGAGCGGGCGCGCGCGAACTGGACGATGTCGTGCACCGTGAGGAAGTAGGGCGCGTAGTTGAGTCTGGCGATGAGGCGAAGTTCTTTTTCGAGCGTGGCGACGACCTTTTCCGGCACTTGGCCGCCGAACCGCCACGCCGCACCCTGGCGGGCAAGATCCTCGAGATGGGACTGCGCGTCCTTGCCGGGCGGCACCGGTTCGTCCGGGTACTCGTAGACGAGTTCATCGAGCGAGAAGTCGATGAGCCCCGCGATCTCGACGGTACGGGCGACTGCATCCTCGTGGCCGCGGAAGAGGCGCAGCATCTCAGCCGGCGCCTTGATGTGTCGCTCCGCGTTGGCCTCGAGCCTGAAGCCAGCCTCGCCAAGCGTCGTACCTTCGCGGATGCAGGTCAGCACGTCCTGCAGCGGGCGGCGGTGCGCGGCGTGATAGAGAACGTCGCCCGTTGCAACGATATCGATACCGCAGCGTACTGCTGCGGCATCGAGTGCGGCGATGCATGCACGATCATCGCCACGATGGCGATGCGATGCCGCGAGATAGAGCGACGCGCCGTCGAGTGCATCTCTCACTCGGAGCAGTTCGCGAATGAGCGAGCCCTGGTTCCGGGGACTCCAGCCGTCTGGCGGCAGCGCGATGAACACCTGTCCTTCCGCGTAGGCGCAAACGTCCTCGAGGCAGAGCGTACATTGCCCCTTCTCCGCCCGCCCCTGGCCAAGGGAGAGAAGGCGGCTCAATCGTCCGTAAGCGGCTCGGTCACGCGGCAGGCAGAGAAGCGATGGTGCATCGGCGACATCCAGACGTGTGCCGACTATAAACCTGAGCCCCGCCTCCTTCGCCGCCACATGAGCCCTGACGACACCAGAGAGCGTGTTTCTGTCGGTGACTGCGAGGCCGCCTAGCCCCAGCACCCTGGCCTGGGCAATAAGCTCGTGAGGATGCGAGCCGCCCCGCAGAAACGTGAAGTTCGTCGTCGTCTGCAGTTCCACATAGGTTGGTGCCGCGGTCATGGAAACATCCCATGCATGAACCATGAAGGCCGTGTTCCGTCCTCTTCGCCGCCAGCCTCCATCTCGCAGTCACCGCGATAGAGGCCGGCGCGGAATACCCAATAGCGGGCGCCGGTCTCGTCCTCGAGACGATAGTAGTCCCGGGTCCGGTCGAAGAGGCATGCCATTCCCGGGCCGGCCGCCATGCCGATCCGGCGCCACCACTCGGGCGCGATGCGCTCCGGTCCCTCCGCCTTCACCACCCGCCGGCGAACGCGCCGCCAGGAGAACTGAACCGGCGGTCCATCAGGCACCGTGGCGAGCGCCTCGATCCGCTCCGGCCGCACCAGCAACAGTGGCGGGCGCAGCACTCTCACCGCGTGCTCTGCCCCGCCGCAAGCAGCGTGCCTGTCATCATCCGCATCTGCGCCCAGAGCCGGCGCGAGCCGCCATGCCCGTTCCGGCAGATGGCTTGCAGCGGCGGCGAACCTCAGTACATGGCGAGCCCCGAGCCGGTTCGAAAGCCTGTCGACGAGTTCGCCCGGCACACCTGCAGACACTGCTGCATCAAACGCCGTGAGTTCCACCTGCTCGCCCGTGAACGGCTCCACCTCGAGCGCCTCGATGGTCATCATGTCGATGCCGAAGCCGGCGTCGAGCGCCGCCGTCTTGTCGAGCAGCAGGGCCGTGAGATGCGCCGCGTCGCGAACCGGGCGGCTCGTGCCGAGCAGAACGTCAACCGACGTTCCGTCCGCCCTGTAGAGCGTGAGCCTGAGACGCCGCACCCCTTCCTCTGCCACCTCGAGCGCCTGGCAGAGCGCCTCGACGAGTCGCCTGCAGTGTGCCTCGACCCCTGCCGCAGAGACAATGAGGTCAGGATAGCTCTCGCGCACCAGATGCACCGGTGGTTCGGCGAGTGGCCGGCGCATCTCCGAGCGCATGCCGAGTGCCTGATCGAGACGCAGCACCACCTCACCGGCGGCGCGCGCAGCTTCAGCCTGGGCTACGGACCGGCGCGCGCTCCGCGCTGCATCCGGCGCACGGAACCTCCGCGCGAGCGCCTCCCGCGGCAGGCCATGGAGCTGGCCGATGCGCCTGAGACCGAGCCGCTTCAGGAGCAGCACGCTCCGCTCATCGAGCCGCAAGGCCTCCACCGGCAATGGCGCCAGCGCCGCCTCGACCGTACCGGGAGCAGCCACCGCCCATCCATTGGGCCCGCATCCGAACCTGGCAAGCGCGTGCGCAACCCCATGAGTCTCCGCGATCCCGGCCCGCGCCGTCAGCCCGAAGCGCGCGAGCCGGCCGGTCAGGTCGCGCAGCAGCGCCGCCTCGCCGCCGAACAGATGTGCAACGCCAGTAACGTCGATCCAGATGCCATCCTCGCCTTCCATATTGCGCCCCGGCCCATAGCGTCCGCACCAGGACGCAAGCCGCGCGAGTGCCGCAAGGTCACGGCTGCGTTCCGCCGGCCGTGTCCTGAGCCCTGGCAGGGCCGCCCGAGCGTCCGCCAGCACCTGCCCCACATGCACGCCCTGCCGCCGCGCCGCCTCGTCCGCAGCCGTGACGACGAGGCCGCGATGACCGCTCTCGACGAGCGCCCACGCCTCCGCCTCACTCCGCTTGATCTCATCCGGCCCTGGCAAGCCCCCCGTCCGCCGCATCCGCTCGATCGGCCACATCGGAAGCCACACAGAAACGATACGCTTCATCCGACCACTCCACCCTGAACCACGCCTCTCCCGCCAGCACCGCGCGCGCCCGGCACCGCTCGAGCGCCAGCCGGCATCGAAAAGCGCCCGGCGCGCCGGGCGCGAATGTGTCGACACCGGAACATCCCGCCGCCACACGCCACCGCGTCAGCGTCGCCGCCACGCCGAGACTGCGCGGGCTGGTGACGAGCAGGCAGGGGGTCCGGTTCTTCCCGGCGGCCAGTGCCAAACGGCGGGCCGGCGTCAGTTGCACGTCCTCTACGAGCCCCACGACGAGCGCCAGCCGCGTGCCGCTGAAACGCGACGCATTGAGCCCCTCCTCGAGACACCACAATACGTCCTGCGCTCGCTCGGGCAGTGCTACGAGCACCCGCTCAGGATCGAGGCCGAAGCGGGAGAGACCGCCGCCATAAAGGCATCCGAACTCGCGTGCGAGCGCGCCCGTCTGGCACCAGAGCATGGACCCATGTTCCATCGCGGCAAGACGCCGTGCAGCAAGCGCCAACACCATTCCCTGTGCCGCCGCCCAACCGCCAACCGGGCTGCCTTCATCACCGAATGCGGGCTTGAACTCATGTACGCCATCCACATCGAGCCCTGCCTCACCGAGCAGGCCGTCGATCTCGACCGCGCCAAAACTCCACGGTTCGCACATGGCGTTCTCAGCGCCGTGTGGGCCGACCTCCGGCATGGCCTCGAGTCTCCGGATATTGGCGCGCAATGTCTCGAGTTGCATCTGCCGCCACAGTCTACGTGCCGATGAATTTTCTACGATCACGCCCATAGCGCTCGGTTCCCGGAATAAACACCATCGCATTTGTTCACTATTTGTTCCACGAGGGATGCTATCTGTCAACGCCAAATGAATGCCAAATAGCCACACATTACCCCTCCTCTTGCCACACTGCCTTCGGGCCCCTTGAAACGCTATTGAGTCCGCGCAAAAGTCGCCCATGTGGAGTCTGTCTCGACTGGTGCAACTTGACCAAGCCGGGACGATGGAGGTGGACCAGCCGCCCGAGAACAGCCATCAGCCAGACAGCCGATGACCCTGCCGGACAGCTGCCGAGCATGACCGAGATTTAGAGGACACCGCGACCAATGCCGATTGTGAAACTGTTCCGCGACATTGCTGCCGCCATTGCGCTGCCAATTCTCGCCCTGGGCCTGATAGCCCAGCCCGCGAACGCCCAGGACTTCTGGGGTGATAGTTCCCAGAGCGGAAGGACGACCGTTTCCTTCTCCACCAAATACAGTCCCGGCCAGATTATCGTGAGCTTTGCCGATCGCCGGTTATATTACGTGACCAGCCGTGGCCAGGCGCTGGCCTACCCGATCGCCATTCCGCGCCATCTGAGCAAGTGGCAGGGCGTGATGAACGTCACGCAGAAGCGGGTGAACCCGTCCTGGACGCCAACGCCGACGATGCTCAGGGAAAATCCACGACTGCCAAACTGGGTGCCAGGCGGTCATCCCATGAACCCTCTCGGCGTGCGCGCACTCTATCTCGGCTCCAGCATGTACCGCATCCATGGAACCGATGCCCCCTGGACGATCGGCAAGGACGTCTCCAAAGGCTGCATCCGGATGTATAATGCCGACGTCATCGACCTCTACAACAGGGTGAACGTAGGGACGCGCGTCACCGTCACCTATCAGCAATATGCAAGCGCCAGTTGATCAAGACCCGACAGGCGAATTGAAACGAGGGCGGCCCCAAAAGGCCGCCCATATTCGTTGGCGCACTTGTTAGGCACAACCTTTAACCAGCTGGTAACAAAGAATTTCTTCACTCGCCAACCGGCCGCTAACATGGAACTTCGAGCCGTCACTCCGGAGCCCCCCATGATCAGCCGCCGCGCCTCCGCCGCCATTGCAATCGCCGCCGTGACCCTTTCGGCAGCGCATGCCGGCGAAGCACAGAAGCAGGATGCGCCGCGCTATCGCATGCTCGTCTTCGAGACCCGCAACTGCTTCTACTGCGATCACTTCCGCTACGCCGTCGCGCCCGTCTACCAGAACTCGAAGTTCGCCGCCAAGGCACCGCTCCAGTACGTCGATGTCCGGCAGACCGACATGAAACGGCTGGGCCTCAACGCGCCGATCACCATCGCTCCGACGACCGTGCTCACCCGGGACGGCAAGGAGGTGAACAGGATTGCCGGTGTTACAGGGCCGCAGGACTTCCTCGTCCTGGTGGATCACATGATCGACTAGCCGGAAGGCGGATGCTGCATTGCAGCAATCTTGCTGGCAGACGCGATCCGACCGTCCGACGTCGTAACCATTTTCCCCATACGGCGAAACAAGGCTTCGCTTTTTCCGTAGAGGCGCATAAATTCGCCTGAGTCGCAGGGTCTCATGCCCTCGATCGGCCATGCGCGATGAACGGCATCGCTTTCTACTCGTCGCACCCGGTCGAGCGCCCTGATCGTGGCGCCACAACATTCAACCGAATGGCCAACCGCAATTGGCAGGGGAGAACCCGATATGAGTGATTATCTGGATGACGTGAAACGCTACGTTCCGAATGCCGACGAGAAGGCGGTGGCTGGCATAGTCAAGCATCTCGGCATTGCACTGAAGAGCAAGGACGCGTCCATGGTCTCATGCTCGTCGAAGGATGAACTCGAGCGCGTACGCGACAGCTGGCTCAAGAAGAAGCTAGCCCTGGCGGAAAGCGACGCTGATCTCGACAACGCGATCAAGGAAGTCTGCGAGAAGATGAAGGCCGACCATGGCAAAGCCCGGGTCACCTTCTACTACCTGCTCGCCGAAAAGTACGGCAAGGTCGCCTCGCTCGCCTGATCTCGTAGAAAAAAGCAGTCCGAAAGTTTTCCTGAGCCCCTCGCCTCGCGCGCGGGGCTTTCTCATTCGTACTATACTTGCATGGCGGGGCCTGAAGGACGACATTGATTCACAAGTGCACCGGCGCTCGTGTCCCGTGCAACCCTGGTGACCCATGGCAGACAAGACCGTACGCCTGGAAGACAAGTTCGACCTCGGAGAGGCGCGGCAGCTCCTTACCGGAACACAGGCGATTGTTCGCCTCGCGCTGATGCAGAAGCAGCGCGACCAGCAGGCCGGGCTCAGGACCGCCGGCTATGTCACCGGATACAGAGGCTCGCCGATCGCATCCCTCGAAGCGGCGTTCACACGTTACGACCATATCAGTCGCGCGCACGACATTCTCTTCCATCCAGGGCTCAACGAGGATCTCGCCGCCACGGCAATCTGGGGAGCGCAACAGGCCGAGTTGCGCAACGAAGGCAAGTACGACGGCGTATTTGCGATCTGGTACGGCAAGGGTCCCGGCGTCGATCGCTCGGGAGACGTCTTCCGCCACGCCAATCATGCAGGCACCTCCAAGCATGGCGGCGTGCTTGCGCTGATGGGTGATGACCACACATGCGAGAGTTCGACCTCCGCGCACCAGTCCGAGTTTGCCTTCGTCGATGCCATGATGCCGGTTCTGAATCCGGCTGGCGTGCAGGAAATCCTCGACTACGGAATCTACGGCTTCGCGCTTTCCCGTTTTGCCGGCGTATGGGTTGGCATCAAGTGCGTCAAGGACAACATCGAGAGCACGGCCACCGTAGACGGACGAACCGATAGAATAAAGATCGTGCTTCCAGCGCCGGATGAGTCCCGCATACCGGAAGGTGGCCTAAACATACGGCTCGGCGATCCCCCGCTTGCCAAGGAAGCCCGCCTCCACCTGCACAAACGGCGCGCGATGCTGACGTTCGCGCGCGCCAACGGCCTCGACCGGCTGATCTGGCGCGGCGGTCCAGAACCCCGGCTCGGCATCGTCAGCACCGGCAAGAGCTACCTCGACACACGTCAGGCTTTGGAAGAACTCGGCATCGACGAGGTGGAGGCGTCGCGGCTCGGCATCCGCCTCTACAAGGTCGCCATGACGTGGCCGCTCGAAGCGCGCGGCATTGCTGCCTTCGCCCACGGTCTGGAAAAGATCATGGTCGTCGAGGAGAAGCGCTCACTCATCGAAACTCAGATCAAGGAGCAGCTCTTCGACTCGCCGGAGCGTCCGCGCATCATCGGCAAACGCGACGAGGCCAACGAATGGCTGTTCCCGGCTTCTGGAGCCTTGTCTCCCACCGACATCGCCATTGCTATCGGAAGCCGCCTCGTCGGCATGGGTGCTGGAGGCGGGCTCGCACAGCGCGTCGACGACCTGCGACGGCGCCAGTCCAGCACTGCCACGGGAGCCGACATCTTCACGCGCATTCCGTATTTTTGCGCCGGCTGCCCGCATAACCGCTCCACTGTTGTCCCTGAAGGTGCACGCGCCTACGCCGGCATCGGCTGCCACTACATGGTGCAATGGATGGACCGCTCCACCGAGGGCTTCACACAAATGGGTGGCGAGGGCGCAAACTGGATCGGCGAGGCGCCGTTCTCCAAGCGCCGGCACGTGTTCCAGAATCTCGGCGACGGGACCTACATCCATTCGGGCATCCTGCCGATCAGAGCCGCCATTGCGGCCGGTACCAACATCACTTTCAAGATCCTCTACAACGACGCCGTCGCCATGACCGGCGGGCAGAAACTGGATGGCGATCTCACGGTCGGGCAGATGGCGGCGCAACTTGCCGCAGAGGGCGTGAAGAAGATCGCAATCGTGACCGACGAACCTGGCAAGTACGGCCTGTGGCCCCGCTTTCCGAGCGGTACCCGCGTCCATCACCGCCGTGACATCCAGTCTGTCCAGAAGGCCCTGTCCGAGATCGACGGCGTCACAGCACTCATCTACGACCAGACTTGCGCGGCGGAGAAGCGGCGGCGGCGCAAGCGCGGCACGTATCCTGACCCCGACAAGCGCGTCTATATCAATCCCGCGGTCTGCGAAGGGTGCGGCGACTGCAGCATCAAGTCGAACTGCATCGCCGTGCTGCCGCTCGAGACCGAGTTTGGCCGCAAGCGCAAGATTGACCAGTCCCAGTGCAACAAGGACTTCTCGTGTCTCGAGGGGTTCTGCCCGAGCTTCGTCACAGTCCACGGCGCCACCATGCAGGAGAGGAAGCCAGGCGACACGGAAGCCCACAGACTGGCTGCGCTGGCGCCGCTTCCCGAACCGCATCGCCCCACGACCGCCAAGCCCTACACCATCCTGGTTACCGGGATCGGCGGCACCGGCGTAGTGACCGTTTCGGCCATTCTTGGAGAAGCGACACACATCGAGGGCAAATCGTTCGGTTCCATCGACATGACGGGCCTTGCGCAGAAGGGCGGCGCCGTCGGCTGCCACATCCGCATCGCCGACCGCACCGAAGACATCCATGCCATCCGGATCGGTGTCGGCGGCGCGGATCTCGTACTAGGCGGCGATCTTGTCGTCGCCGCCGCCCACAATGTCCTCGATACCGTGCGTCCGGACCACACCGCCGTTATCCTTTCGGACTTCGAGATGATCACCGGCGACTTCACGCGCCATCCGGGCATGACGGTCCCCGCCGCCCGGCTCAAGGAGCGCATTGCCAAGCGCGTCGGCAGTGGCCCGCACCATGTTTTCGACGTTCACACGGCGGCGGAGGCACTGTTCGGCGACGCGATCGGCGCCAACATGATGCTGCTCGGCATGGCCTATCAGGCAGGCCGTATCCCGCTTACGAGTTCCTCCATCGAAGCCGCCATCGCCGTGAACGGCGCTGCCGTCGAGATGAACCTCATGGCCTTCAGGCTTGGTCGGCTGGCTATCCACGACCGACCTCATCTCGAGGCCATGATCCGAGAGGCCACTCATTCCGCCCGCGCCACGGCCAAATCAGGAACAACTTCATTCGAAGAACTCTTGGCCCGCCGTATGGCCCACCTCGAGGACTTCCAGGACAAGGCGCTTGCCCAGCGCTACGAGGCGAAGGTCCGGTGGGCAGCCCGCATCGAGCGCGAAAGCTGCCCTGGCAAATCGGGACTGGCCGAGACCGTGGCCCGTACCTACCACAAGCTTCTCGCCTACAAGGACGAGTATGAGGTGGCCCGACTGCTGACCGAGCCCGCGTTCGAGGCCGATCTCGAAGCCAGGTTCGGGAACGCACGACGTCTAAGCTTTCACTTGGCACCACCCTTCATCGGTTGGTTGTGGCGCGATCCGGAGACCGGGCATCCACGCAAGATCACCGTCGGCAACTGGATTCGCCCGCTCCTGCGGTTGCTCGCTCGTGGCAAGGCGCTGCGCGGTACGCATTGGGATCTTTTCGGATACGCGGCAGAACGACGCTGCGAGCGGAAGATGATAGGTGATTACGAGCGGCTGCTCGAACGGCTCGCCCCTCAGCTTTCGGAGGCCACACACGACACGATCGTGCAACTGGCCGGTGTTGCAGGCGACGTCAAAGGCTTCGGGCACATCAAGCAGACGAGCTACCAATGGGCCATGCGACGGCAGGAGAAGCTGATTGCTGAGTTGCAGCAGAAATCCACGGCCCGTGCGGCAGCAGAATAGAAAACACGCAACAGCCAGGAAATTACCCTAATCAGGGATGGCTCCCTGTTCTAGTCGGCCCAACTATTCTCAAACTCCGCATTCCAAATTAGTGATTGTTCGAGTATACCACCATCGCGCCCTGGTTGTGGGTTGCGGCTTATGCGTACAGATGGCCTGCAGGACGTTCAGATGACGTTGCGAGACCGTGATATGACCGCACACAGTTTTTCCGGAAACAGCACCTCTACCGGTCAGCAGGCCATGTCGGATTCGAAGATGAATCAGATTCGTGAGCTGCTGGTGGGTGAGTATTTCCAGCAACTCGAAGCGCGAATTCGTCAGATCGAGACAAAGCTCGACCAGGGGCTCGACGCGATGCAGGCACGTATCGACGCTCTTGCGGCTGAAACGAATGCCGATTCCAGGACCTCCTTTGACGAGTTGGCGCGCAATATCGAGGAACTCGCGCGCCGCATCCGACAAATCCCCCGCGAGTGAGCAAGCCAGGCCCCGGGAACCGCGAAATGGGACAGGACCTCCAGCCCGCCAGTGAGAAACCTGAGGACCAGCACGGCGACGCCGTTGCACGCCTCAAGGAACTCCTGTTCAGCGACGAGGCGCAGACGCTCAAGGGCATGTCGCAGCGCATCGAGCAGGTGTACGAGCGTGCCGGCGACGACGAACATCTCAAGTCCAGCGTCGCGCGCGTCCTCGACGGTGCGCTCATGGAGGCGGAAAAGTTCAGGCACGAGCAGGTCTCGCGCGCAATGGCGCCGATGGTCGTCAAGACGGTCAAGGCGGAATTCCTGAACAGCCAGGACGAACTTGTAGAGGCGATCTACCCGATCACTGGCCGGATGGTGAAGTCCTACGTCGCCACCGCAATGGCCGACCTCGCGAACGAGATCAACCGGAAGCTCGAGAACAACTCGTTCATGCTCCGGCTGCGCAGCATCATGACAGGCCGCCCTGTCGCAGAGCTCGCCATTTCCGACTCGCAACGGCTGAACGTCGAGGAGATCCTCCTCATCCGGCGTGGTAGCGGTGAGCTTCTCGAACGCTGGCCCGACACCCGGGCGCTCTCCAACCGCGACGCGCACCTCAGCGGCATCCTCAGCGCCATCAACGATTTCGCTGGCCACGCCTTCCAGGAGGAGGGCGGCACCATCCGCAACTTCGCCGTCGATGATTTCTCGATGTTCCTCAGGGCATCGCCATCCTACCTGCTTGCCGCAAAGTGCTCGGGCACCTCCGCTGGCGGTATCCAGTATATCATCGACGACGAGTTCCTCGGATTGCTCGAGCGCGTTCAGGCCAACCAGGTATCCGGCGACGGGCACACCTCGGACCTCAACTTGCTGTCGGAGACCAAGGAACGGCTCGACGAGCGGATCAAGTCCCGCTTCGACGAGATTACCGCGCCGATGTCGGTCAGTCCGCTCAGAGTGCTAGGCTGGCTATTGCTCCTTGGGCTGCTCGCAGGGCTCGGCTGGTGGGGATACACGAGCTACGAGGCGGAACGCACCAGAATTGCGGCGAACCAGATCATCGCAGCCTCCGGCGGTCTCAAGCGGGAATACGTCAAGCTCGACGTCGGCTACCGCGGGCGCACGATCGCGATTTCGGGACTGTCGCCGTCCGAGCAAGTC
>JBJOGJ010000118.1:0-11610 GCA_046048295.1 Pseudomonadota bacterium
CGCCCGCGAGCGTGTCCCGGCGGCGGCCTGTCGATGCCTGTATCAATGACGGAGGCACAATTGCCCGATGGGTTCTCAAAAGTAAAGCGAGGGGCTCTGGCGCCAGAGTTCGGCGAAAGCGGCGTGCAGGTTGCGGCCATCGTCAAAGCCACCCACGAGCGCAGCATTGCGCAGGGGCTGGACGAGCTTGCGCTTCCGGGGCTCGAGGAGGCACTCGAAGAGGTGCTGACATACTGTGCCGAGCAGCGCTGTGTCGGCGACGGGGTGGTGTGCAAGGGCTGCCGGCTTGAAACCGAACGCTCGGGGATCGCGGATCTCGACCAGTTCGTCGCGAGCTACCGGAAAGTCCGGACGGCACGTGCCGGGCTCGAAATCTCCGGTGGCGGGGCAGGCGAGAGGGATTTCGAGAGCCTCGAGGCGCTGGCTGCCGGCTGGGCGGGCGAGGCCTACTGGTTCTGGGCCCGGCGCGTGCTCAGGAAACTGCGGCACGGTGTCAGGCGAGCGCACATCCAGGGCCGTGCCTTCGCGGGCGAAGGAGAGACGCCAGCCGTCATCCTGATGGAGCCGCAGCTTGCCGACAACATCGGCATGGTGGCGCGGGCGATGGGCAACTTCGGTCTCGACACGCTGCGTCTGGTCGCGCCGCGTGACGGCTGGCCGAACGAGAAGGCCCGGATCGCGGCGTCGGGTGCCAATTATGTCATCGACGATGCCGTTGCCACCGGGTCCCTCGGCGAGGCGATCGGCGATCTCAACTGGGTGTGCGCGACGACCGCACGCCAGCGCGACCTTGCCAAGCCGGTGCTGACGCCCGAGCAGGCGGTCGCGGAGATGCTCGAGCGTATCGGGCGCGGCGAGCGGTGCGGCATATTGTTCGGGCGTGAGCGCAACGGGCTCGAGACCGACGAGGTGGCGATTGCCGACGCCGTCGTGATGATCCCCGTGAACCCGCGTTTCGCCTCTCTCAATCTGGCGCAGGCGGTCCTGCTGATGGGCTACGAGTGGCTCAAGGGTAGCCAGCGGGGCACGCTCGGCCGAGTGACTACCTACGAACGGGAAATCGAGGCTGGACTCCGGTTGCGGGGATCGGAACCTGCTGACAAGTCCGAGCTTCTGGGGTTCTTCGAGCACATCGAGGACGAGCTCGAAAAGGCAGGCTTTTTCAACCCGCCGCACAAGCGCCAAACTGTGGTGCGCAACTTGCGGTCGATGTTCCTGCGGATGGGAGCCACCAAGCAGGAGGTACAGACGCTGCGTGGTATTGTGGCAACGCTTGGTCGCGGGCGGGGAGTGCCTCGTAAATCGCCTTGATGTTGCCTACTTTGCAGCTGAACCACCCGGCACCGGAGTTGTGGCGCGCGGTTCTTGGGTTGGGGGCCACAGGATGGCCACACCAAGCGCGATTGGAACAGGGGCAATTCAGCATGTCTATGGTTATCAGGGCCGTCGCTCAAGCGGCAGTGGTGGGTAGTTTTGCGCTGCTCACCTTTCAGGCGCCTGCCGCGGCTCAGGACCTCAGCGAGAAGTCCATGAAGACGATCATGGAGTACGCGTGGGCATTCACGCCGGACCGGTTCACGCGGCCGAATGGCGAGACGATCGAGATCGACAAGAAGAAGAAAGACTCCGTCGTCGTGCCGCTCGACACTGCCAAGGAAATCATCAAGGCGGGTCGGTTGTCTGCGCATGCCCAGACCTGCAGGCTCCTCGAGGAGCAGGTGCTCAATCACCGCTCGCTGATGAAGCGCGAGGAGATGAAGAACAAGTGGTCGCCGCAACAAATCGTCTACATCAACCAGTTGCACCTGATCACGGTCATGCTGCTCACCGGCAAGGTGAAGCTGGTGGCCAAGGGCGAGGGCAAGAAGGAAATCGCTGCCGAGAAGTCCAACGAGCCGTCTGGGCAGTCGTGCACGCCTGAGCAGGCAGCAAAGGTCAAGGAATTGATTACAGCCTACGTGAAGAGCGGCCCGCCGGTTTCCCTTGGCAAAGCACCCCCCAAGGAGCAGGCGAAGAAGTAGCCGGAGCGGGTTTCCTGGCGCCGGGCCATTGACGCGGGGCCGGCAAAACAATAAAAGACCTGATGCGCGGGCCCCACGGCCCGCGTTTCATTTGCGCACCCGTGGTCCTCCAACGCGAGGATCTGTCGGCCCGGCACCCACCGGGCAGCAGGAGGGGGCGCTCCGAGCGAGGACGCCAATACCGGCGTGCCTTAACCTTATCTTTGGAGTGCCGGACAATGAGCAAGCGCATCAGCGCCAAGCATAAAATCGATCGCCGACTGGGCGAGAACATCTGGGGCCGTCCCAAGAGCCCCGTCAACAAGCGTCAGAGCCGGCCGGGCCAGCACGGCGAGCGGCGGACGGGCAAGCTGTCGGACTTCGGCGAGCAGTTGCGCGCCAAGCAGAAGCTCAGGGGCTACTACGGCAACATCACCGAGCGCCAGTTCCGCAAGGTCTACGAGGAGGCAGCGCGTCTCAAGGGGTCGACCTCGGAGCTGATCATCGGCCTTCTGGAGCGCCGCCTCGACGCCGTCGTCTATCGCGCCAAGTTCGTGCCGACCGTGTTTGCTGCGCGCCAGTTCGTCAGCCACGGCCACGTCCTCGTCAACGGCCACAAGGTCGACATTCCGAGCTATCGGGTTCGGGTCGGGGACGTCGTCGAGGTCAAGGAGAAGTCACGCCAGCTCGGTCTCGTCCTCGAGGCGGTGAAGAGCCCGGAGCGCGACGTGCCGGACTACCTGGACGTCGACCATACCAAGATGACGGCGAAGTACGTGCGCATCCCGCAGCTTGCGGAAGTGCCGTTCCCGGTCATCATGGAGCCGAATCTGGTCGTCGAATTCTACTCGCGCTGATACGACACGAGCTTCGCGGATTGCAGGAAGGCCAGCCCTGGAGCTGGCCTTTTTTATTGCCGCCGCTCAGGCGCTGAGCTCGATCATCCGCTCGACGGACCGGCGTGCTGCCGCGGCCACGTCGGCCGGTACGTTCACCTCGTGGCGCATGTGGATCAGACTGTCGAGGATGTTGTCGAGCGTGATCCGCTTCATGTGCGGGCAGAGGTTGCAGGGCTTGACGAAATCCGTTTTCGGCGCTTCCGCAGCGATATTCGAAGCCATCGAGCATTCGGTCACGAGGATGACCTTCTTCGGCTGATGGTCCTTGACCCAGCCGATCATCTGCGCAGTCGAACCGGTGAAGTCGGCTTCCGCGATCACGTCCGGGGGGCATTCGGGATGGGCGATGACCCGCACGCCGGGCTCTGCCTCCCGCATCGCGCGCAGTTCCTCGCCGGTGAAGCGCTCGTGCACCTCGCAGTGGCCCTTCCAGGTGATGATCTCGACCTTGGTCTTGGTCTGCACATACTTGGCGAGGTATTCGTCCGGGATCAGAAGGACGCGGGGAACACCGAGGCGCTCGACGATCTTGACCGCGTTGGACGACGTGCAGCAGACATCGCTTTCCGCTTTCACCTCGGCGGAGGTGTTGACGTATGTGACGACGGGCACGCCGGGGTAGGCTGCCTTCAGCATGCGCACGTCGGCGGCGGTGATCGAGGCTGCCAGCGAGCAGCCCGCCTCGAGATCGGGGATCAGCACCGTTTTGTCGGGGCAGAGGAGCTTGGAGGTCTCGGCCATGAAGTGGACGCCGGCCTGCACGATCACATCTGCCTCGGTACGGGCGGCCTCCTGGGCGAGCTGCAGGCTGTCACCGCGGAAGTCGCCAACGCCATGGAAGATGTCCGGGGTCATGTAGTTGTGCGCGAGGATGACGGCGTTGCGCTGCTTCTTCAGGTCGTTGATCGCCTTGATGAGCGGGGCGACATGCGGCCATTCCATCGGCGTCACCGTACGCGACAGCCTGGCGTAGAGCGGCGCCATTTCCCGTTCGAGATCAGGGGTGAATTCGAGGCCCGGACGGGGAAGGGGCGGCTTCGCCGTGCCCGGCAGCGGGCAGGTCGTAGCGGTATTATTGGTCATCGGCGTCCCTTTCCTCGGATCGTCATGGACACTTAAGCTCATTTAGAGCATTTCATATAGTTTACATATGGTTATGCGGACGCGCAATTGGAAGGGTTGCGGCTATCGGTTGTCGCCGGGAGCGTTCGCCCAGCCGTAGGCGAACATGGTCATCAGCGCGGAGGCGGCGAAGAAATAGACGCCGGGCTGAACAGACGCCTCGGTGTAGCCGCTGGAATTGATATAGAAAATCATCAGGGCCAGCACCATGACATCGGTCATCGAGTAGCGGCCGAGCCATTCCATCGTGGAGACGGAACGGACGCGGAATTCCTGCGGGATATCGGGCGAGGCGACGAGTGTCATGAGGTAGAACAGCTTGAGGAACGGGAACAGGATCGAGAACACGAACAACACCAGGCAGAGGAAGAACTCCTGGTTCTGGTAGAGGGCAAAGATGATCGTCGCGATCGAGTGCTCGCGCGACCAGACGTAGACGGTCGTGAACTTGATGACAGGTAGAATGATCCCGAGCACGAAGAAGACGGTTGCCAGGATGATGAAGAAGCTCAGCACAAAGTTGCGCAGGATCGGCCGGCGCCGCTTTCCGGGGAGCGCTGCGGGTGTCTGCTGGTCCGGCTTGGCGGGCGGCAGGCGCAACGGACGGGTGCCGTCGTCGGGGATCGCGACCCACTCGCGTGCCGGTCCCTCGGTCTTTCGTAGTGTCGTCTTCCTGAGCCAGGCATAGGCGATGATCATCAGCACGACTGCTGCGGTGAAGAAGTAGACACCGGAGAGGCTGGCTGCATCGTAGACGCCCTGGCTCTTGACGAAGAAGATCGTCAGCGCCAGCACCAGGACATCGTGCATCGACCATTTGCCGAGCCATTCGAGCGCCCGCAGCCGCTTGTGCTGGCGTTCGATCTCGCGCGCCGACAGCGTCGACAGGAGCAGCAGGTAGAGGAGCTTCAGGACCGGCAGCAGTATGGAGAATACGAGGACCAGTATGCCGAGGAAGAGCTGGCCATCCCTAATCAGCACGGTGACGGCCGAGATCAGCGAGTGCTCGGTCGTCCAGAACACGTACTTGGTCAGCCGGATGATCGGCATGGAGACGCCGAGCGCCAGGCACACGCTGGCGCTGATCATTGCGAGGGCCAGCAGGAACCGTCGCCCGCCGAACCGCACGCCGTTCATCTCTCCGGTCCCACCGCGCCCGGACGGGGCGTTGTCTTGTGCCATCACATGGCTGGTCAAACGCTAAGGGCAGGGCAAAATTGCGGCGTTGCCCCGCATATCCGGCAGTAAGATGAATTCCCTAGGCCAGCGCGGCGCTGCGGTCGTAGTCGACACCCTTCTCGTCTAGGAGTTGATGCAACTCGCCTTCCTGGAACATTTCCCGCACGATGTCGCAGCCGCCGACGAACTCGCCCTTTACATAGAGCTGCGGAATGGTCGGCCAGTCCGAATAGGCCTTGATGCCCTCGCGGATCGCCGCGTCTTCGAGCACGTTGATGTCGTGATAGTCGATGCCGAGGTGCTGGAGGATCAGGTCGACCTGCTGTGAGAAGCCGCACTGCGCCATGCTCTTGTTGCCCTTCATGAAGAGCACGACGTCATGGGATTGCACGAGCCTGTCGATCGCTTCGTTGATGTTCTTGGGGTCGGTCATCGATTGCTCCGTTCGTTCTCCGGTATTGCCGGAGGTCTCGATCTGAAATCTACCACGGGCCGCGGCTCGGTGCGATACGCCTAGACATGGCCCGCGCGGGAAATACCTGCAAGGGTTGCCGGCGGGATCACTGCTTCGGCGCGGTTGTTGTCAGGGCAAGCGCGTGCAGCTCGCCGCCCATGCGATCCCCCAGCGCCTTGTAGACCATCTGGTGCTGGGCCACGCGGCTCTTGCCCTTGAACGCGGCCGACGTCACGTGGGCGGCATAATGGTCGCCGTCGCCGGCAAGGTCGCGGATTTCCACCGTGGCATCCGGAAAGGCTTCCTTGATGAGGCGGGTGATTTCGTCGGGCTGCATCGGCATGAACTGAGGTCTCCTCGAATTGCCGTCAACGTGGCGGTTCAGGGGATCGATTGCAAGGCGGGCTCATGCGGGCTAGCCGGACATGTAGCCGGGCAGCCATGCGTCGTGACGCCTGCGTAGCGCATCGAGTGCCAGTTCGCTCTCGCCTGCGAGCCGCAGGGACTTGGCGCCGGTCCGTCCGACGATGCGTGCGGGAAGGGCCAGCAGCCTGGCGCGTTCCTTGACGAGTTCTCCATCGCCTGGATCCACGGCGACTACATAGCGGCCCTGGTCCTCGCCGAACCAGACGGCGTGTGCCGGCAGGCGGCCTTCATAGGGGAACAGCTCGATGCCAATGCCCCCCGACAGCGCCATTTCGGCGAGCGCCACGATCAGGCCGCCGTCGGATACGTCATGCACGGTATCAGTCAGCCCTTCGCGGATCATGTTGCGAACGAGCGTGCCGGCCTTGATCTCTTCTGCAAGTTCGACCGGTGGCGGCGCGCCTTCGAACTTTCCGGTCACGTGGCGCTGGTAGAGGCTCTGGCCTAGCCAGCCCTGCTCGCGGCCGATCAGTACAAGGAGCTGGCCCTGTTTCTTGAGCGCGATATCGGCGCGGCGGGCCGTGTCGGGGATCAGGCCGACGCCGCCGATCGCCGGCGTCGGTGGAATGCCGATGCCGCTGGTCTCGTTGTAGAGGGAGACGTTGCCCGATACGACCGGGAAGGCGAGGGTCTTGCAGGCATTGGCCATGCCGCGCACCGAAAGCACGAACTGGCCCATGATCTCGGGGCGCTCGGGGTTGCCGAAATTCATGTTGTCAGTAATGGCGAGTGGGTCGGCGCCGACTGCGGTCAGGTTCCGCCACGCCTCTGCCACCGCCTGCCGCGTGCCCATCTCCGGGTCGGCGGCGACATACCGGGGGGTGACGTCGCACGTCGCCGCAATGCCCTTTTTCGTGCCATGCACCCGCACCACCGCGGCATCGCCGCCGGGACGGCCGACGGTGTCGCCCATGACCATGTGGTCGTACTGTTCCCAGATCCAGCGCCTCGAGCACAGGTCGGGTCCGGCCATCATTTCGCTGGCGGCTGCCAGGATGCCGTGCTCCGGTGCGCGAACCCATTCGGGCAGGATCGGCTTCTGTAGCGCGGTTGGCGTCCAGGGACGTTCATACTGGGGTGCCGAGTTGGCGAGCGTCGGGACGGGGATGTCGGCCTCGACCTGACCCTTGTGCCTGACGATCATGCGGCCGGTGTCGGTGGTCCTGCCGATGACTGCGAAGTCGAGCTCCCACTTGCGGAAGATCGCTGCCGCCTGTTCCTCGGCGCCGGGGCGCAGAACCATCAGCATGCGCTCCTGACTTTCCGACAGCATCATCTCATAGGCTGTCATTGCCGTTTCGCGCTGGGGTACCTGGTCGAGGTCCAGCTCGATGCCGACGCCGCCCTTGTCCGCCATTTCCGCCGTTGATGATGTCAGGCCGGCCGCCCCCATGTCCTGAATCGCGATGATCGCATCGGTTGCCATCAGTTCGAGGCAGGCCTCGATCAAGAGCTTCTCCGTAAACGGATCGCCGACCTGCACGGTCGGACGTTTCTCGGCGGAGTTGTCGTCGAATTCGGCGGACGCCATCGTTGCGCCGTGGATGCCGTCGCGGCCGGTCTTTGAGCCGACGTAGATGACGGGCAGGCCGACGCCCTTGGCTGCCGAATAGAAGATCTTGTCGGCCTTGGCGAGGCCGATGCACATGGCGTTGACGAGGATGTTGTTGTTGTAGCCCGAATCGAAGTTGGTTTCGCCGCCGACGGTCGGCACGCCGACGCAATTGCCGTAGCCGCCGATGCCGGAGACGACGCCTGAGACGAGGTGGCGGGTCTTTGGATGCGCCGGTGCGCCGAAACGCAAGGCGTTCAGGTTGGCGACGGGGCGGGCGCCCATGGTGAAGACGTCGCGCATGATGCCGCCGACGCCGGTTGCGGCGCCCTGGTAAGGCTCGATGTAAGAGGGGTGGTTGTGGCTCTCCATCTTGAAGACGGCGCAATCGCCGTCACCGAGGTCCACGACGCCGGCGTTCTCGCCGGGTCCCTGGATGACCTGCGGGCCCGAGGTTGGCAGCGTCTTTAGCCACACGCGGCTCGACTTATAGGAACAGTGCTCTGACCACATGACCGAGAATATTCCGAGTTCGGTCAGGGTGGGCTCGCGTCCGAGTATGTCCAGCAGGTGCGCATACTCGTCCGGCTTCAGTCCATGCTCGGCAACTATCTCTGGCGTGATCATCGGGAGGGGAGGGCTCCAACGTTCGTCAATGGACCAATGCGGCAGCAGCGCTTTCGAAGAGGCCCCTGCCATCGGTGCCGCCCAGCGCCATCTCGTAGAGACGCTCCGGATGCGGCATCATGCCGAGCACGCGGCCATTGGCGCTGCAGATGCCGGCGATGCTGTGCTGCGAGCCGTTCGGGTTGGCGGATTCAGTCGTCTCACCGCTTTCGTCGACATAGCGGAACACGACGCGGTTCTCATCTTCGAGCCGCTTCAGGGTTTCGTCGTCGGCGAAATAGTTGCCGTCGTGGTGAGCCACCGGAACGCGGATCACCTGGCCCTTGCGATAGGCGTTCGTATACATTGTATCCGTGCACTCGACGCGCAGGTGGGTATCGCGGCAGATGAAGTTCAGGGACGCGTTTCGCATCAGCACGCCGGGGAGCAGGCCCGCCTCGCAGAGGATCTGGAAGCCGTTGCAAATGCCGAGCACCGGCACGCCTGCCTTGGCCTTGGCGACGACGTCCCGCATGATCGGGGAGTGTGCGGCCATGGCGCCGCAGCGCAGGTAGTCGCCATAGGAAAATCCACCCGGCAGCACGATAAGCCCGGCATCCGGTACTGCTGTGTCGCCGTGCCAGACCATCCTTACGTTTCTAAAGCCGGTATTTTCGAGCGCGACCTTTACGTCGCGGTCGCAGTTCGAGCCGGGGAATACGATGACGGCGGCGCGGTGCATTGCTGTAACAACCTTATGGCTTTGGCGTCTCGCTCTTTAACAGGCCGATGGGTTCAACGGCAACTCAAGCCCGCTGTCCGATCCGGGCCGTCGGAGGGGGCGGGCGGGTTATCCCGCGCTTTATTCGGTTTTCCGGCGGCGCGCCGCGACGGTTCCGCAGGCCGGCGTTCCGACGCCGCTCGACGACATCGCTGTGCGTTCGCGTTGTGCATCGGCCGGGGCGTTCAGCGAACGAGTTCGTAGCTGTAGTTCTCGATGACCGTATTGGCGAGGAGATCCTGACACATCTTCTCGACGGCGCCGCGAGCCGCCGCTTCGTCGTTTTCGGCGAGTTCAATCTCGATGTACTTGCCCTGGCGCACATCCTCGATGCCCGCAAATCCCAGGGCGCCCAGCGCATTCTGGATCGCCTTGCCCTGCGGGTCGAGGACGCCGTTCTTCAGCGTGATTTTGATTCGAGCCTTCATCGCCACGGTACTACTTACGCCTGCCTGCCGGGTTTGATGCGACGAGAATCGGGCCATGGCCGCGCGGCGGGCGGTCGTTGTTCAATACGCCCAGGCGCCGCGCCACCTCCTGGTAAGCCTCGATGATGTTGCCGAGGTCGCGCCGGAAGCGGTCCTTGTCCATCTTGTCGCCGGTCTTGGTGTCCCAGAGGCGGCAGCTGTCCGGGCTGATCTCATCGGCGAGGATGACCCGCGACATCTCGTTCTCCCAATGGCGGCCGAACTCGATCTTGAAGTCGATGAGTCGGATGCCGATGCCGAGAAAGAGGCCGACCATGAAATCGTTGATCCTGAGCGAGAGCGCCATGATCTCGTCGAGTTCGTGCGGGGCCGCCCAGCCGAAGGCGGTGATGTGCTCTTCCGAGATCATCGGGTCGCCCAGCTGATCGTTCTTGTAGTAGAACTCGACGATCGAGCGGGGCAGCGGCGTGCCTTCCTCGAGGCCCAGGCGTTCCGAGATGGATCCTGCCGCAACGTTGCGCACGACGACCTCGATCGGGATGATCTCGACCTCGCGGATCAGTTGCTCGCGCATGTTGAGCCGCTTGATGAAGTGCGTCGGTACTCCGATTTCGCCCAGCCGCTCGAAGATGTACTCGGATATGCGGTTGTTCAGGACGCCCTTGCCGTCGATAAGTGCGTGCTTCTTTGCATTGTAGGCTGTCGCGTCATCCTTGAAGTGCTGGATGAGCGTACCCGGCTCCGGTCCCTCGTAGAGTACCTTTGCTTTGCCTTCGTATACGCGGCGACGCCTGTTCATCTCTTGCCAGTCCTCTGACCAGTCGTTGATATCATTCGGGGTGTGACGGACCATGCCACGCCTTGGGCGGTATCGACCCGTCATCCCACCACCATGGAGATTTGGTATCTCGCAGCGGAGAGCTAAAGAGGGCTGGTCCAACCGTCGGACGCGGACCTTATCCGAACCGTCCGGGGGACACAATCTCATCAATCCGGGGCCGGGTAAATGGGACTATACACTCTCTCCCATTGCTTTAACCTTTACTGGGCGCTATGCCCTGAAATGACGGTCCGCCGATGGTTTTTTATGCAACCTAAAGGCGGCGTATGCAATCAACGGTGGAGATGCAACATGACGACATTCGACGAGCGGGAGAAGGCGTTCGAGAAAAAGTTCGCGATGGATCAAGACCTTAAGTTCAAGTCCGAGGCGCGCCGGAACCGCAAGCTCGCAGAATGGGCGTCTGGCAAGCTCGGGCTTACCGGTGACGCCATTGAGGCCTACGCCAAGGAGGTCCGGCGTGCCGACCTGAAGGAAGCCGGGGACGAGGACGTGTTTCGGAAGCTGCGCGGCGACTTCGACGCCAAGAGCGTGCAGATCAGCGATCAGGAGATCCGGGAGCAGATGGTGCAGTTCCTCGCGCAGGCCATCGAGGAGGTCGAGGCGAGCAGCAAGTCGTGAGGCTGGCGCCGCGATATCTGCTTCTGTGATTGGCGCGCCGCCCTTGCGGGCGGCGCTTTCGATTCCAGGGGCGGCGTCGGCTCAGACGTCGCCTTCCTTCGGCTGGTAGAGTGCCACGAACATCGAGAACACGATCAGTGCAGCCGCGCCCCACTGTGGGTTATGGAATTCGGGTACGTGCATCACGGCGCGCGCCCATGCATCGAGCGCTTCGTTCTTGAAGAACACGTTGCCCTTGATGGCATAGGCCCACAGGGCGAAGGCAACCGTGGCGATCAACGCCTGCACGCGCCAAGTGGTGATGCCGTCGCGGCGGGCGAGGTGCCAGACATAGAGGGGGGCCAGCACGAGGCAGATGAGGAAGATGATCCCTTCGACGTTCATGAAAGCGGCGAGTAGGGACGGGGCTGCGGATGCCGCTTCGCCGACCGGTGGGACGTCCGGCAGCCGGGTTACACCCTGCACCTGCTGCGACTTGACGATGCTGTCGAGGCCGACGTAGCCGCCGACGACCTCGGCCGGAATGTATTTCGCCACCCGGTCCTGGTATCTGTCGCCTTCGAGGTCGTATCTGCGCGCTTCGCGATGCGTCGCACCACCGGTGCGCTTCGGTATTACTAGCCTGGTCATCTGGTGCCCCCACCGGTTCGATCTGGTTCTGACCCGCGGACAATCTAACCCGTCGTTGGCGTATTTCAATG
>JBJOGJ010000119.1:0-11459 GCA_046048295.1 Pseudomonadota bacterium
GTCCGCCCCGACGGCCACGTAGCCTGGCGCGGTGACCACCTTCCCCAAGAACCGGCCGATGTCGTTCACCGGGTGACGGGAAACTAGCTTCGCGGCTTGTCAACGGACCACATGGTATCGAGATCGTGCAGGTAGAACAGCGCGAAGCACGCCGCAAGCATGGGCCAAGCCGCCCAGAACAGCAGGTTTCCGCCCTGGAACACAGTAAAGTACTGGTTGAAGCTCGAGAGCGTCGACACCGTGTGCATGGCGAGCACCAGTCCTGTGCTGGCCGTTTTCTTGAACCCGATGAGGAATGCCACGACGATCGCAAGCTGCACGGCTCCGATTGCGTATAGCGTCAGCGCACCGAGACCCGGCAAGAGATAGAACCGCCCGATCACGCGCGCGGCGTGATCGGGGGCAATGAATTTGTCCAGTGTCCAAACGATCATTACGGCAAATACCGTGATCCTGAGCAGCAGCAGAACGAGTTTGATCCGGTCATCGGCATGCATGTCGAGGTGCCCCGTCGTAGCGTTGATTGCGCTGCAAACTACATCACCCGCCGTCGGTTGGTTGTCACAACTGCTTGAGCAACGCGGACGCCGGCGGCGGACACTCGGTCGCCACACGAATGCCGCTCCCACAGCAACCCACTAGACGATCAGCCACTCCGATGCACGAACGGCCCACTGCGTGGCCGACAACTCCTGCCGCCTCGTGACGAAGTCCTCGCCCATTTCGGCCAGCCGTTCCCTGTCGGCCGCCAGCCGCTCGACTGCACACCACCGGTTCCATTCCAGCGCAAGGCTCCAGTCGGGCTGGCCGATCCGCGCATCGGGGAGGCGGTAGTGAAACGTGGGACGCTGCTTGATGCGCGAATCCTTGACGCGCCGCGCGACCCTGCCCGCATCGATCCACGCGAACAGCGGCAGCAGGTCGAGTTCCCGGTTGCGCGTCGGATTGAACTGCAGGTAGTCGTCGATGAGCTGCTCCATGTCCGGCCAGTACGCCGGATCTGCGATCCGCATTGCGTAGCCTCTCGGGAACTGTGTCGCGAACGCCGAAAGCTGCCGCGTCACATCGATCTCCATGATCGCTCTGAGCCAGTCCGACAACAGGACCTGCGCCTTCAGGATTGAGAGAACGTAGTCGGCGCGCAGCTCTGCAATCTCCGGGTTGAGCTGCGTCCCGAATGCATAGAACAGGCTGTCGCCCGTCGCCGCGGCGCCCGCCTGCGCGAGGCGGCTCGTGAGTTCTTCCAGCTGCTCCAGCTCATCGTACGCGATAGGTGGGCAGACGATTTCGCACGGTATCACGATCGAGCCGATGTCCCCCATCAAGTCGCGCAGGGTTTCTCCGATCGCGGAAGCTGCCCCGCCGGCACCGTCGTCTCTGTGCATGTATTGGCTGTCGAGTTTGCACGCAAAATCGCCCAGCTTCGTGTCCTTGACCTCATAGTAGTGCCGGTCGTGCTCGACCACTTGCCCCCGAACGCGCTGCGGATGATTTCCGCCGACCCGGCAGCTGGCACCGCGGCGAATTCCAGCTCGACGCCAACCCGCCGTGGCGCGCCCGAATAGCTCCGCGTGAAGGGTGGCGACCGGAATTTGCGACGCGGGTTCATCGTGTCCTTTTGGCTGGGGGTGGCGAACCTTACTCAGATAGTCGACCGCCGCCCGCATTGAAACCCAGTATGCTTACGCACTGGACCGGCCGGCCCCGCTCGGGATGCCCGGAACGCGCGGTCCCATCGACAGCCGCCACTTACAGATCCTTGACGAACTCGTGACTTTACCGTGAACGGCGAACGGCATACGTTCCGCGCCGGCTTGGCCAGAATTTTTCGGCTGGAATTCCAGAGAATGCAGGAGATCGCCTGGTGAACATTGAAGTCGTCAAGGACTATTACGGCAAGACCCTCAAGACCTCGGCGGACCTCAAGACGGCGGCGTGCTGTACGCCCGATGATATGCCGGCCCATGTAAAGCGCGCCCTCGCCAACGTCCACGACGAGGTACTCTCCAAATACTACGGCTGTGGCCTCGTCATGCCGCCTGCGCTCGAGGGCTGCCGCATTCTCGACCTCGGCAGCGGTTCGGGCCGCGACGTATACGCGCTCGCCCAGATGGTCGGCCCCGACGGGCTGGTCGTCGGCGTCGACATGACGCCGGAGCAGATTGCCGTTGCCCGCCGCCATGAGGACTGGCACCGCGAGAAGTTCGGCTATCGGAACTCGAATGTCCGCTTCCTCGATGGCTACATCGAGCGGCTCGGCGAGCTCGATCTCGAGCCTGCGAGCTTCGACATCATCGTCTCCAATTGCGTCGTCAACCTGTCGCCGGACAAGCTGGCGGTACTGAAGGGTGCCTGCAATCTCCTGAAACCGGGCGGCGAGATGTATTTTTCCGACGTGTACGCGGATCGTCGCCTGTCCGACGATTTGCGCGCCGATCCCGTGCTCATAGGCGAATGCCTTGGCGGCGCACTCTACTGGGGCGACTTCCAGTCTCTGGCCCGGCAGGCAGGCTTCCTCGACCCGCGCCTGTTTGATGACCGCCCTCTGGCGATCACCGACGCCTGCGTTGCAGCCAAGCTCGGCGAGGCGCGCTTCTTCTCCGCTACCTACCGTCTCTTCAAGATCGACGATCTCGAGCCCGCCTGCGAGGATTACGGCCAGGCCGTCGTATACAAGGGCGGAATTGCGAACGCCGAGCACGTCTTCGTTCTCGACAATCACCATCGCATCGAAAAGGGTCGCATTTTTCCTGTCTGCGGCAACACCTGGAAGATGCTGGAGCGCTCGCGCTTTGCGCCGCACTTCGATTTCATTGGTGACTTCTCCCGCCACTACGGGATCTTTCCTGGCTGCGGCACCGCGATTCCGTTCGGTGTCGAGGCCGGCTCCGACCAGTCGGTCAGTGGCGCCTGTTGCTGACGCCTTGACCCCGGCGGCGAGTTCCCTCCATATGGCGCCTCACGTCTGATCGAGCGCCCGGGAAATCGCACGCCGCCATGGATGCTGTCATCTCCATCGACCGCCTTTCGAAGACCTATGCTTCGGGCTTCAAGGCGCTGGCCGGCGTATCGCTCGACATCCGCCGTGGCGAGATCTTCGCGCTTCTCGGGCCCAACGGCGCCGGCAAGACGACTCTCATATCCATCATCTGCGGCCTCGTCACACCGACTACGGGTACCGTCACCGTGGACGGGTTCGACATCCTGCGCGACTATCGCGAAACGCGCGCGCGGATCGGCCTCGTCCCCCAGGAATTGACCACGGACGCCTTCGAGACGGTCTGGAGTACGACGTCGTTCTCGCGCGGACTGTTCGGCAAGCCCGCAAGTCCGGCCCACATCGAGAAGGTGCTTCGCGATCTTTCTCTGTGGGACAAGAAGGATACCCGCATCCGCGCCCTATCCGGCGGCATGAAGCGGCGCCTGTTGATCGCCAAGGCACTGGCGCACGAGCCGACCGTACTGTTCCTCGATGAGCCCACGGCTGGCGTCGATGTCGAGCTTCGCCAGGACATGTGGAACCTCGTACGCGCGCTCAAGGACTCCGGTGTCACCATCATTCTGACCACGCACTACATCGAGGAGGCCGAGGAGATGGCCGATCGCGTCGGCGTCATCAACCACGGCGAGCTGATCCTCGTGGAAGAGACGGCGACACTGATGCGGCGGATGGGGCGCAAGCAGTTGTCGATCTTGCTCGCCGAACCGATTGTCGAGGTGCCGTCCGAAATTTCTACATACAAGCTTGAGTTGGCCGCCGGTGGCCACGAGCTCGTCTACACCTACGATACCCAGGCCGAGAGCACCGGTATCACACGCCTGCTCACCGATCTCCGCGAAGCCGGCATCCGCTTCCGCGACCTTAGAACCAGCGAAAGCTCGCTGGAGGAAATTTTCGTGGATCTTGTGAAGAGGCCGAAATGAAGGCGTTTGGTCTCAACTGGCACGCCGTCTGGGCGATCTACAGCTTCGAGATGGCGCGCACCATGCGCACGCTCACCCAGTCGATCGTCTCTCCCGTCCTTTCGACCTGCCTCTATTTCGTGGTCTTCGGCGCCGCGATCGGCTCCCGCATTTCGGAAATCCAGGGCGTCAGCTACGGCACCTTCATCGTGCCGGGCCTCATCATGATCTCGATCCTCACCCAGAGCATCTCCAATGCCTCCTTCGGCATCTATTTCCCGCGCTTCACCGGCACCATCTACGAGGTGCTCTCGGCGCCGGTCTCCTATGTCGAGATCGTGTTGGGCTACGTCGGTGCCGCTGCCACCAAGTCCATCGCGCTCGGTTTGATCATTCTCGCCACCGCCGCGCTGATCGTGCCGGTATCCATCGCGCATCCGCTCGTGATGCTTCTCTTTCTCGTTCTGACCGCGGTGACGTTCTCGCTGCTGGGATTCATCCTCGGCATCTGGGCTGACGGCTTCGAGCAGCTGCAGATCGTGCCGCTGCTCATCATCACGCCGCTCGCCTTTCTCGGCGGCACCTTCTACTCCATCGACATGCTCCCGCCCTTCTGGCAGACGGCAAGCCTGTTCAACCCCATCGTCTACCTTATCAGCGGGTTCCGCTGGAGCTTCACCGAGATCGCCGACGTGTCCGTCGTGTGGTCCCTGTTGGCGACCCTGCTGTTCCTGTCGCTCTGCCTGGCGGTTGTCGGCTGGATGTTCAAGACCGGCTACCGCCTCAAGAAGTAGCTCAGCAGGCGCTATCGCTACCTGCCGCATCGGCGCAGGCATCGCGCTCGATCTCGACCGTCGCATGCCCGAGCCCGAACTTCTCCCGCAGCCGCGTCTTGATGGCGGCCACCGTCGCTTCCGCAGCGTGATCCCTGCTGATCCGCGCGTGCAGCGTGATCATCGGCCGCGCCTCGGTGATCGACCAGAGATGCACGTGATGGACGTCGGCGACGCCCGCGACGTTCTCCGACAGGTCCTCCGCGATCTGTCTGGTATCGAGGCCTGGCGGCGCCCCTTCCAGCAGGATGTGGCCGCTTTCCGCCACCACCCGCCACGCGAAACGCAGGATGAGCAGCGACACCAGCACCGACAGCAGCGGGTCGATCGGCGTCCACCCGGTCGATATGATGACGCCGGCGGCAGCGATTGCCGCTACCGATCCGAGCAGGTCGCCGGCCACATGCAGCACCGCTGCGCGAACATTGAGATTGGACTGGCTGCCCCCCTGCAGGATCCAGAACGCGAAGACATTGATGACGAGCCCCGCTACCGCCACCGCCATCATCCATCCGCCAAGGACCGGCTGCGGCGTGGCGAGCCGCTGTATGGCCTCGGCGACGATCCAGATTGCGATGGCGAAAAGCGCGATCCCGTTCGTGAATGCGACCAGGATCGAGAACCTGTCGAAGCCGTACGTCCGTTTCCAGTCGGCCGGCCGGCGCGCAAGTCTCACCGCGAACCAGGCAAGCGCCAGGGCCGCGAAGTCGGACAGCATATGGCCGGCATCGGCGATCAACGCGAGCGATCCGGTGATCAGCCCGCCTACCGCCTCGAGCACCATGAAGAGCCCGGTGAGCAGCGCGACCAGCCCGAGGCGCCGCTCGTCCACCGCGGCTGCATGATCGTGCCCGCCACCGTGGCCGTGACCCGGGTGATGATGATGGTGATGACGGTGAAGCTCGGCTGACATCGTGCGAGGCTACCACGCACGGGCCCGATCCCGAAGGCTTCAGCCCGCCTTCTTCAACAGCGCCTCGGCCCGCGTGCAATACGCGGATACGGTCGCGTTATGCGGCTTGGCCTTGTTGAAATAGGACCGGTACCGCTCCTCGTCGCGCTGGCTGAGCACCTGATAGAGCGCCCAGCAACTGCCGAGCCCCTGCGTCTTGAACTTCTCCGCCCTCGCCTTCGCGCCGCCGTCCGACGCCGCCCCGCACAGTTTCGGCGCGATGCTCATGGCAACCAGATCCACCACCGCGCGCCGGTGTGGGCAGGCGAGCCCCTGCCATTCGCTCGTCGACACCGGATTGGCGAGCACGAACCCCACCGCCTCTGCATGTTGTCCGACACCCAGGTCCGGATTTCGGACGTAGGAGAAGCCGAACACGCCGACGAGCGCGGCCACGGCAGCGATGACGATCCCCTTGACGATGCCCATTCTCTTCAGCTCCTCCCGATGTTCCGGTCGTCCCCGGTTAGCTGCCGAATGCGTCGCGCGCGTGACCTTATGCTGCCCCTGAGATCATCCGCCTCACGCGTTCCGGCGTGAATGGCAGCTCCCGCATCCTGACGCCCGTTGCGAAGTAGAGCGCATTTCCGATCGCTGCCCCTGCTGGCGCCTGGCTGCCTTCGCCGATGCCGAGGTAGTCGCCGCCCGGCTGGTTGATGAGGATCACCTGTACTTCCGGCACGTCCGGCATCCTCATGATCGGATAGCCCTCCCAGTCCGTCGACGTGACGCGCACCGGATCGAACCGCACCCGCTCTTGCATCCAGCTCGCCGCCTGCAGGAAACCGCCTTCGAGCTGGTTGGAGAGCGCCGCCCGGTTGACGATCTGTCCGGCGTCGCCGGCAATCACCGCCTTCGTGATGCGGTAGGTGCCTTTCGCCGCGTCCGCTTCCACCTCGCAGGCAACCGCGGCATATCCCTTCGAGTTCTTGTACCGGTTCACGGCAATGCCGGTGCCCCGCCCGCTGCCGGCGGTCTGGGCTCTCCAACCGATGCCTTCGGCCGCCGCTTCGAGGACCGCACGGGCGCGCCCGTCCTTGAGATAATCCAGGCGGAATTGCACCGCATCCTTGCCGGCCGCCTCTGCCAGTTCATCCATGAAGCACTCGATCGCAAAGATGTTGGCGAAGTTGCCGAGCCCTCGGAGCGAGCTGGTTCGCAACGGCTGCGCCTCGACGAAGTGCGACACCACCCGCGTCTTGTCGAATTCGTAGAGCGCCTTGGCGTTCCGGTGCGCGGCCGATTCCTTCGAGAAGTTCTGCCGTGCCTTGGGTCGCGCCCGCGCCGGCTCCCGATGCCAGTCGGCCACGAAGCTCGATCGCTCGGCCGTGGTCGGCCTGGGCCGCCCCTGGTGTGTCGTCGACCACAGGTCGAGGTTCCATTCCATGATGCGTCCGGAACCGTCCAGGCTCGCCCGCGTCATGACGACCTGCGCCGGGCCATAGGGCTCCCACCGGTGCTCGTCCTCGCGCGTCCACTGCACCTTGACCGGCCGCCCCGGCACCTCCCGCGCCAGGAGCGCTGCGTCGAGCGAGACGTCGTCGGCGCCGTTGTGGCCGTAGCAGCCGGCGCCCTGGGTGTGCAGCACGGTGATATCGTCCGCCGCCATGCCGAGCGAGCCCGAGAGCGCTGTGCGCAACGGGTAGGGTCCCTGGCTCGGCGACCACACCTTGAGCTTGCCTTCGGCGAACAGCGCCACCGCCGCCGAAGGCCCGAGCGATCCGTGCATGAAGTAGGGCTTGCCGTACATCGCCTCGAGCGTCTTCGCCGCGTTTGCCGGCGGCTCACCGATCTCCGGCGCCGCTTCGTCCACCGCCACTCCCTCGATGACCGGGTTCGCCATCGTCTCGTTCTCGAGGTGCCAGGCATAGAGCTGTTCCTCGTCCGGCAGCGTCGCAGGCTCGTCCCACACTGCCGCCTCGGCCAGCACTGCCCTGGCCCGCATCGCCGCCCATTCGCTCTCTGCGATGACGGCGACGAAACTCCCGCTCCGTACCACCTTCACGACGCCGACGATTGCTTCTGCGCCCGCCGTAGTGAGCCCCTTCAGCCTCGCCTCGTAGGACGGCGGCCGCACCACCCGCGCATGCAGCATGCCGTCGAGCCGCATATCGTGCACGAACACTGGCGCACCGGTCACTTTCGCCCGCGCGTCCCGCTGCGGGATGACGGTGCCGGCTAGCCGGTAGGCGCTGGGCGGTTTCGGCTTCGCCTCACCTGTCGCCTCGATGCCGAACGCCTTGCCGCCCAACAATTCCCAGTAGGTGACCTGCCTGTTGCTGCCGGCCGCCTTCACCACGCCGTCCTCGACCGACAGCACGCCAGCATCTGCCTCCAGCGCCTCTGCGGCCCGCGCCAGCAGGAACGCCCGCGCCTCCGCTGCCGCCTGCCGCATGGCGCGTCCGGTCTCCTCCATCGACGACGAGCCCGACGTCACGTTCTCGTCCACCACCTCGCTGGTGGCTCCGCTGATGACACGGATGCGCTCGAGCCCCACGTCGAGTTCTTCCGCGGCGATCATCTGCACCGCCGTCGTGATGCCCTGGCCGATCTCGACCTTGCCTGTCCGGACGGTGATCGTCTCGCTCGGATCTATGGTGATCCATGAATCGAGGCGCGTATCGCGCCTCAGGCTGCCCGGGAGCCTCTTAGTGTCCGTTGTCATCGCTTCATCTCCCTGGCGGCGCGCTTCACGGCGGCAATGATGCGGGCATGGCTGCCGCAGCGGCACAGGTTGTCCTGCAGTGCGGTCTTGATGTCGGCTTCGCTCGGTTCCGGGTTCCGGTCGAGCAGCGCCTTGGCGGCAATGACGAAGCCGGGCGTGCAGTACCCGCACTGAAGACCGTGCTCGTCGATGAACGCTTGCTGCAGCGGGTGCAGCCTGTCGCCGTCCGCAAGCCCCTCGACGGTGACGACTTGGCGCCCCTCCACCTTCGCCATCGGCGTATCGCAGGACGCCACCCGCTCGCCGTCGATCAGCACGGAGCAGGAGCCGCACTGGCCGAGCCCGCAGCCGTACTTGGCGCCTGTCAGGCCGGCAAGGTCCCTGAGCGCATACATCAGCGGCATTTCGGGATCGACCTCGAAGCTGCGCTCGCTGCCGTTCAGCTTGAAGGTTATGGGTCTTGTAGAGGGGTCTCGGGACACTGCGCCACTGCTCCTTCCGGCCGGTTGCGTCGGCACTTGATGGGTGCCGGCGGTCTCGCGACGTTATAGGACGGTTCCCAGGCCATATCAAAATCGAGGCAGATTTTTTTTCGTTGGTTGTTGCTGGGCTTGTCTGGCCGCACCCTTCGACCCGGCCTAACATGCGCGGCCGCAAGTGGCCGCGCCGGCCCGGCGTTCTGGATCGGGCGCATCCAGCCCCGGCGGGACCGTGCCGCGAAGTTGAAGCACTGGGGGAGGGGGAATGCAGGGCTACCAGACCGTTCACGCCTTCGTGCATGCCTGCATCGCGGGCCTGCTCTATCTTTTCATCCGTTACACGCCCTACATCCAGAACCACGAGCACGCCGACTGGATCAAGGGTGGCGCCATTCTCCTGCTGCCCTTCCTCTTCAGCCACAGCGGCTTTATCGCGAATGTCCTGATCGAAAGCATCCCCGGAATCTCCCGCGGGCTGCGCAAGATGCTATCCGGCTCGAGCTTCATCGAGGGCGACTGGCCGCTTGTGGTCGTGGACCCGGAAACCCGCCGGCCCATTTACCTCGGCTTCCTGACCATCAAGTACGAGAAGGGCCAACTCGTCGTGTCCGGCGACGACTGGCACCCCGACGGCACCCACGCCGTGAGCTTCCGCTCGCAGCAGTCCTCCTACGAAAACCGCATGCTCCAGTACTGGTACGCCCAGGGCGCCACGGCGCGCACGCCGACCATGTTCGGCTACACACGCATATACTTCTTCCCCGATCACGGCCGCATCGAACGCCACGCTGGCGAGTTCCTCGACAAGTTGCACACCAGCCCGCCCTTCTTCGCGTGCCGTTTGCGCTATCGCACCTTGCAGCGGCGTCCACGCACGGCCGAGGAGAAACTCGAGAAGGCCCGCCGCTTCTGGATGGAGATCGAGCCGAAGATCCGCGCCATGCCGGAACTGTCGATCCAGCGCGACTTCGCTTGACGCGCTGCCGCTGGTCGGCGACGCAATCCTGCAACAGAACGTCTTTCATCATAGGAAAAGTACCGTGCTTGACTCTTTCCCCCTGGACGAGAATCAGCAACGGCACACAGTAGGACGTGCAACGACGTACTGCGTTTGAGCGAACCAATAGAGGATCGTCAAATGGCTAAAGCAGCAGCAAAGAAGGCGCCCGCCAAGAAGCCGGCCGCCAAGAAGGCCGCTCCGGCAAAGAAGGCCGCAGCAAAGAAGAAATAGCTACCCGGCTGCGCCTTCAGGGGTGCATCGGACTTGGGAAGGCGCTCGGTCGCAAGGCCGGCGCCTTCAATCGTTTCGGGCTGTGGCGCCAGGCGGCAGGGCCGCCCGGGTAGCCATCATTCCATCAACCGATCACGCCGCCGTCGTTGCGCGTGACGGCGATCACCGCCGACCGTGGCGTGCTGTCGCCGCCATCCGGCCAGTGGCTCTTGCCGGCCGCCTTCTCGCCCGGATGCTGGATGCCGACGAACATCGTCTTCTTGTCCGGGCTCCAGGTAATGCCGGTCACCTCGCACTCCGGCGGGCCGACCAGGAAGCGCTTGATCTCGCCGGTTGCCGGATCGCCGGCTAGCATCTGGTTGTTTCCCATGCCGGCGAAGTCTTTCGCGTTCGAGTAGTTGCCGTCGGTTTGGATCCAGAGAATGCCACGACTGTCGAACAGCAGGCCGTCCGGCGAGTTGAACATGTTGTCGGCCGTCACGTTCTTGCTGCCGGCCATTGCCGCGCTGCCCTTGTCCTGGTCCTTGTGGACTGCCGGCTTGCCGGCCAGCACGAAGAAGTCCCACTGGAACTTCTGCGCCGTGTGGTCGCCACCCTCCGGCCGCCAGCGGACGATCTGGCCGTACTTGTTGCCCTCGCGCGGGTTCGGGCCGCCGACCACCGTCTCGTCGCCACCGGCATTCGGCTTCTTGCCCCGCTGCGAGTTGTTGGTGAGCGCGACGTAGGCTTCGGCCTTCAGCGGATTGACCGTGACCCACTCCGGCCGGTCCATCGTCGTCGCCTTCACCTTGGACGCTGCCTGCCGTGTGAAAATTGCGACCTCGGCCGCCGATTTCATCCCGGTGGCTTCCGGCGTGAGCTCCACCCACTCGCCCGTCATGTCGTCGGCGAACTTGGCGACATAGAGCTTGCCCTTCTCGAGCAGGTCCCTGTTGTTGCCACCTTCGGCATACTTGCCCTCGCTGATGAACCTGTAGAGGAACTCGCCGCGCTCGTCGTCTCCGAGGTAGACGACCACGTGCCCGCTATTGGCGATCGTCACGGCAGCGTTCTCGTGCTTGAAGCGGCCGAGTGCGGTGCGCTTCTTCGGCGTCGATGCCGGATCCATCGGGTCGATCTCGACCACGTAGCCGAAGCGGTTCGGCTCGTTCGGGTTCTTCGAGATGTCGAAGCGCTCGTCGACCTTGGCGAAACCGTAGCCCCGGTCCTTGATGCCGATGCCGTAGCGTTTCATCTCCGCCGCCGGCTTGTACTCTGCATCGCTCGAGGAGAAGTAGTTGTTGAAGTTTTCCTCGCAAGTGAGGTAGGTGCCCCAGGGCGTGCGGCCCGAGCCACAGTTGTTCATCGTGCCGAACACCTTGGTCCCTGTGGGGTCCGCGTTCGTCTTCATCAGATC